>NZ_JBTMXB010000007.1:0-221041 GCF_054489405.1 Mesorhizobium sp. A623 | reverse complement strand
CGCGGCAGCCTTCGGGTTTTACTGCTTCTATCTGCGTCAAAAGGCCAATCTTGTTGCGCCCAGAACTTACTTCTAAACATCAAAAAATGACATCCAGACATCGTGGAATACCCCTCGAGCTGGACCAACGCGGGACGGAAAACTGATCAAGCTGCAGCCTTGCCAGGACATTCGAAGCGGCATTATCGGACGTCGCGATGCTCAGAGCGTCGCGAAGCTTGACGAGTCGCGGCTTTCATGGGAGGCCGCATCATAGAAACCCAACCAGCGCCGATTCCAAATATGCTGCAGAAATTCAGAGTGCGCGTTTTGGCTCTTCCCCGTCACAGGAAGCGCGCCATCCTCGTTTTGTTCGATGTCGTCGTTTTAACCCTGGCGCTTTGGACCAGTTTTGCGCTGCGCTATGACAGCTGGACCTTGCCGGTCGGTCCGGACGCCTGGTTTATCCTGCTGTCAGCGCCCGTCATTGCCATCCCTATTTTTATCCGCATGGGGCTGTATCGGGCGGTCGTGCGATATCTGCCCGAGCGGGCTCTGTGGACCATGTTGCGGGCCATCACGCTCGCCGTCCTGCTCTGGGTGTTTGTGGCGTTCCTGTCTGCCATGTTATGGCGCGGTATTCTTCCGCGTTCTGTGCCGATCATTTACTGGGCTTTGGCTTCGATTATTGTCATCGGCAGCCGCTTCACCGCCAAGTGGCTGTTCTGGCCGACCTCGCGGAAGCTGATGTTGCAGCGGCCCGCGGTTATCATCTACGGCGCGGGCGAAGCGGGGCGACAACTGGCCCTGTCGCTACACATCAGCCATTTCATCGCCGGGTTCATCGATGACGACACGGCCTTGCATCGCCGCGAAGTCGCGGGCATCAGGGTCTATCCACCGTCTGCCCTCGCAACCCTGGTGCAGGATTTCGGCGTCAAGCAGGTCGTTCTGTCGATGCCTTCCCTTTCGGCAGCGCGCCGGAAGGAAATCATCGGCTCGGTCAGCGGTCATGGCATCAAGGTACAGTCGCTACCCGAGATTGCCGATCTCGTTACCGGAAAATATCTGGTCAGCCAGATTCGCGAAATCGATATCGACGATCTGCTTGGCCGCTCCTGCGTGCCACCCGACCTCGATCTCATTCGGGCGATGATCGTGGGGCGCACGGTGATGGTTACCGGCGCCGGCGGTTCGATTGGCTCTGAATTGTGCCGCAAGATCGCGCAATGGGGTCCGCAGCGGCTGGTCCTGTTCGAAGCCAACGAATTCGCGCTCTACAAGATCGACCAGGAACTGGCGGGGCGCAACGATTCAGCAACTGTCGCCGTTCTGGGCTCGGTTACGGACGCCAGGCGGGTGCGGCGTGCCATGGTCGAACATGGGGTCGAGGTGGTGTTCCACGCCGCCGCACACAAGCATGTGCCGCTGGTCGAAGCCAATGCCCTTGAAGGCATCCAAAACAATGTCTTTGGCACCAGAACCGTGACCGAGATTGCCTTTGAAACCGGTGTGGCGAGCTTCGTGCTGATTTCGACCGACAAGGCGGTTCGCCCCACCAATGTCATGGGAGCTACCAAGCGCTGGGCCGAATTGATCGTACGGGAAAAAGCGGCGGCCGCCGCGAAGGCGAATTCGGCGCAGCGCTTTTGCTGCGTGCGTTTCGGCAATGTGCTTGGTTCAAACGGCTCCGTGGTCCCGCTTTTCAAGGAGCAGATCGCCAAGGGAGGTCCGCTGACGCTGACCGACCGGGCCATGACGCGCTATTTCATGTCCATCCAGGAGGCTGCCGAACTGATCGTCCAGGCAGGGGCGTTGTCGGATGGCGGCGACGTTTTCCTGCTCGATATGGGCGAACCGATGCTGATTGCCGATCTGGCCGAAAACATGGTTCGCCTGGCGGGGCTGAGCGTCAGATCGGTAGCGAACCCGGACGGCGACATTGAAATCATCGCCACAGGCAAACGCCCCGGCGAGAAAATGTATGAGGAATTGTTCTACGATGCGGCAACCGCCGAACGGACGAAACACGCAAAGATTTTGCGCGTGTCACCGGCTGCCGACGATGTCGACCTGGACGCAGCACTTCATGAACTAGGCTTGGCGTTGGAGCAGGAAAACGAGCAGGCTGCCCGCCGTATTCTGTTTGATCTGATTGTCAGAACCGACAAGAATAACGACCTAAACGCATGATTATTTCGTCACCGTGGTCTCCTGACATCATGGTGACGATTGAACGCTCGGCACCACCTCTCAAGACAAAAGTTCATCCCGACTGGCCCCCGACTGAAAACAACCACGCCCGCGGGTTATCGACCCACGATATACGGCCGACGACTGTGCCGGCACGTACAATGATAACGCGATGAATGTCGGTATCGGCGACCATCAGATCATCACCATCAATGTACCACGCATTGATGGTGGTCTGCTCACGAACACTTTGTCGGCAGTCATCGACAAGGTCTATCGAGAATGACGTGTCGATCAGCCCGACGGACCAGCGTGCCTACTGTGTTGTATCCAACCTATATAGTGTTGATTTCCGTTAGGAACTGACCCAGCATTGGAGTGAACCCTCGGGCTGGACCAGGCAGGACGGAAAAACTGATACGCTCTGTGGGCCTTGAACGGAGAAGGCTCATGAAATCACGCGGTCCATACCGTCGGCACTCGATGCAGTTCAAGCTGCAGTTTTGCCAGAACATTCGAAGCGGCGTTATCGGCTGGTCGTTCTACTCCAGCGTCCATCTGGAATTGGTGTGGTCGCTGTTCCTTCGGTCGAAGTAGACGATAAGAATCAGGCAATGTTTGCCTATTCGCGTGTAGGCGACTTATGTCATTCGCACAGCGAATAGCCGCTTTGTGCCGCAGCGCGGGCATTCACCGCAATGAAGTTTGGCCGCCAAAAGCGGACGAACCATTGCTGGCTACCATCAATGCCTTTGGCCTGACAACCGCCACCAACCGTTCACTTTCCCGTCTTGTGGCTGGCCGCTCGCTTTGGTGTTCGATGCCGGTGGTGTGGTCGGCACCATGGTCGAATCGTTACCCATCTGCTGGGCCGTTTGGTGGCCTTACTCGGACGACCGTACTTTTTGCATCGTCGCGACGCTTGACCAGTCGCGGCTTTCATGGGACGCCGCACTCCGGTTTCTAGCTGGTTCCCTTCCTACATGCTGAAAAAATTGAGAGTGCGCATTCTGGCCCATCCTCGCCGTTGGAAGCTCATGATCCTCGTGTCCGTCGATATCGTCATCCTAAGTTCCGCGCTCTGGGCCATTTCCGCCGGCCACCCCGGCCGTAGCGCCAAGACCCGTCATGCATTAACATTAAACCCGGATCACTTGAGGAGGGCCGGCCAGGCATCTGCGTCGGCATGCAGATCCTGCTCGAAGGCAGCGAGGAATTTGGCGACAGCGCCGAACTTGGCATTCTCACGGGCCGTGTCGTCGCCGTACCGAAGTGCACCTTTGACGGCCAGCCGCAACGCGTCCCCCATATTGGCTGGAACCAGTTGTTGACGCCCAAGACCGACCGGAGTTGGGACGATACGGTGATGGCCCCGTTCAGCGGCTCCAAGCCCGCATTCTATTTCGTTCCCTCCTTCGCACCCGTCCCTGCCGATCCGGCTGGCCGATTGCGACTATGGCGACCACCGTCTCTGCGCTGCCATCAAGCGCGACAACTTTACCGCAACCCAGTTTCATCCCGAATGCAGCGGCGGCGCTGGCCTGGCGCTCCTGAAAATTACATCAACTCGTAAGGTTGCCATGAAGACGCTGGCGGTCATTCCTGCTCGTGGAGGCTCCAAGCGGTTGCCCGGCAAGAACATCAAGCCGTTTCTTGGCGTACCGCTGATTGCCTGGCCGATCCGCTTCGCGCGGCAAGTACCACGTTTTGATGGCCTGGTCGTTTCCACGGACGACGAAGCCATCGCCGCCGTCTGCCGCGCCGAAGGCGTCGATGT
The DNA here is from genome assembly GCF_054489405.1 of Mesorhizobium sp. A623. Lineage (NCBI taxonomy): Bacteria > Pseudomonadati > Pseudomonadota > Alphaproteobacteria > Hyphomicrobiales > Phyllobacteriaceae > Mesorhizobium > Mesorhizobium sp. A623. The sequence continues at coordinate 217,092 of NZ_JBTMXB010000007.1, read as the reverse complement.
TCCCCATCTGAGACCAGCAAACCTGGCAACCGATACCGCCTCGACGCTTGACGTCGTTCTCGATGCTCTGGAGCGCACTGTCGACGCCGCGATGCCCGCGCGGCCTTGGCCATCGCGCGCAGCGTCCGATGGGTCGCCTCATGCGGCGGTGGAGCCTGCGTCAGGCGAATGATTTCGGCGACACGCTCCGGCGGAATTGGCGCCTTTCCGGGCGGACGGGACCGGTCGCGAAGCAGGCCCTCGACACCTTCGTGCATGAAGCGCTCCTGCCAGCGCCACACGCAGGTCTTGGACTTGCCGGTTGCGGCCATGAGCGCCGAGGTACCCAGGCCCTCGCCGCTCAGAAGAACAATACGAGCCCGCCAGACATGTTTCTGGGGGCTCTTGGGGTCCGCGACGATCGCTTGCAAGTGCTGGCGGTCGCTGGCCGAGACGGTGAAAGAGATATCCTTGCGCATGCGTCAAACTCGCAGGCCAAACAACAAAGCGGAACGGGCCTATCTACCAAACGCAGGTGCCTCGCCTGATCTGTCAAATTAACCAACGCTTTAGAGCGAATCCCTTCCACGCTTGATTTGAATCCGGGATTGTCCCACATCCCTCCCTTCTTCCCAGAGGGACGGGATGACCCAAAAGCGCGCACCGAGGATCAACAGCCTCGAATGGCTGGAGTGGAAATTTCCGACCGAGGAATCGGTACGGGAACTTTTCGAGGCTGTAATCTAGCCCGACGGGGCTTACTGCCCGCATTGCGGCTCGGCCGAAGTCTGGCGTTTCAAGAACGCGGCCGCAAATCGCGTCCAGGGCTCCACGAATGCCGACGCTGCGCGGGCCAATTCACCGTCACGACAAAGACTCCCATGCATGCGACCAAGCTTCCGCTGAAGGTCTGGCTCCGTGCCTTGTACCTGATTCTATACTCATCGAAGGGCGTGTCCTCGGTAATTCTGGGGAAACAACTGGGAGTGCGACAATCGACGGCCTGGAAGATGGCGCACGCAATCCGTGAAATGACCGATGATCGAGATGGGCAAGATCCGTTGCTGGGGCGCATCGTCGACGTAGACACGACCTACATGGGCGCACCGCCTCGTAAGAAGAAGACAAAACCCCACAAGCATGTCCGGATCCCTGGATCTCCATCGTCGTCTATCTTCAGAAACTCTGAATGTGTCTAGATGGCGGCTTCGGCTGCTTCTGCTCCGATATTCATCAGTATTCTCCATCTGTCGGTTATGTGACAGCTTGGATCATCCATTAGCAACCGAGAAGCCAATCGAGGACGTCATTGGCGAACTTCGCCGACTTGCGACCTGTGTTTGGTAGATAGGTGCGAAGCGGAATCCCAAAATCGGACTCTTTTGTTCCGATCAATCCACCTAGATACAAACTGAGTCGCGTGTTTTGTCAGCGGACATTGCTCATCCGGCAAGGAATAGCGGTTAATGTTCGTTAATAATCTACAGTCAATAATAATGAATACCGAAAACATGTATTGGAGTTAATCAATTACTTGGGCGAGAATTAGCTGGTTGTCTCCGGAAAGTGCATAGCGCTCTCCCGTGCGCGGGCAAACCAGCGGCTCGCAGAGTATCTCGCCGGCCCGCGATACCCAGCCTATCCGCCGTGCGGGAACGCCCGCCATCAGCGCATAGGGGAAGACAGGCTTGGTCACCACCGCGCCTGCCGCGATCATGCAGTATTGGCCGAGCTCATTGCCACAGATGATCGTGGCATTGGCGCCGATCGTCGCCCCACGCCGCACGAGGGTGGGCCGGAACTCGTCCTTGCGCTCCACTTCGGCGCGTGGATTGATGACATTGGTGAACACGCAGGACGGGCCGCAGAACACCCCCTGTTCAAACTCGACGCCCGCATAGATCGAGACATTGTTCTGGATCTTACAATTGTCCGCGACGGCAACGCCCGCGCCGACCATGACGTTTTGCCCGAGGATGCAGTTTCGCCCGATCCGGGCGCCTGGCAGGATATGGCAGAAGTGCCAGATTTTGGTGCCGGCCCCGATGGAGGCGCCCTCATCGACGAAGCTGCTGGCGTGAACGAAATAGTCCATCATGCCTGCCCTTTCGAACCGAGAACTGTGTCGTAGAATCCGAACAGCTTGCGCTTTTCTACATCCCAGTTATAGCGCTCCAGAACCGCCTTGCGGCCATTTTCGCCCATGGCACGCGCCGCTTCGGCGTTGTCGATAAACCAGTCTATCGCCGCGCCGATCGCCGCCGGGTTGAGGGGGTCGACCAGGCGGCCGCAACCGGCATCTTCCACGATCCGCCGCCACAGCGGAAAATCAGACGCGATGACTGGGATGCCCGCCGCCATGTATTCGAACATCTTGACCGGCTGGGCATTGATGTAATTACCGTTGGGATGCAGCGTGACGAGGCCGGCCACCGATTGCGCCAGCGTCTCGCGGGTGCAGGGACGATCAAGGAACCCCAGGGCATCGACGCGCGCCCAGCCGGCTTCCCGCACAACATCGGACTCGACATCGCTGCCTACCAGCTCGCCGCCGAGCACGAGGCGGACGTCACCCTGTACGAATTGCATGGCCTTGACGATGTCGAGCACGCCGCGCACTGCAGCGATGGTGCCGACATAGCAGACTTGCCGTCGCTTGGCGGTCCAGTTCTGCTCGACCTCAAGCTCACCCAGAATCGGAAAATTGCTGACGTCTTCGGAGCGGACACCCATTGCCCGGAACTGATCCTGGATGTAAGGCGTCGCCGCCACGACCCCGTCGAGCCGGCGGCAGACATGCTTGACCACGAAGCCCGCCGCAGCGGCGACGGTCGAGCGGCTCCATTTGGGCAGATATGAATGACCTTTGACCTGTTCGGGCAAGTCCTCATGGGCATCGTAGAGCACCGCTTTGCCCCTGGACTTTAACCAGAGCGCAAGCGGCAGTAGTTCAGGGTCGTGAAGGTGGTAGATGTCGCCATCGAGCTCCAGCCCTTTTTGGGCAACCCGCCAGGTCGTAGTCAGCATCCGCTTGGCGCGGCTAGATGGCGCGCCAACCGAAACGATGGATACGCCGTCACGGACTTCATCGGGTTTTCCATCAGCGACTACCAGAAACACCTCGAACCCCGCGGCGGCGAGACTCCGGCTTTCCTTGAGGAAAACGCGGGTGTCGTAGCGACGGTGCACGCTAGAAAGATGAATGACTCTGGTCATGTTGTCGTCTGATCTTTCGCCTAGGCCGGAATGACATGCAAGGGGACGCGGCGGCCTCATCGGCATCCAGCAAACGACGGGTTGCGGCCGCGTTTCCCTCAGGCTGAGCAAAACGCGACGGGACGCAGCCGCCGTCAGTTCGTTTCGAAAAAGCCCCTTATGACCGCGCAGACTTCATCGACATCGGCCGGGCTCATCGTCTCGTTGATGGGAAGGCTGAGCAGCAGCCTGTCGGCCTGGTTGACGAACATAGCCTCATCGCCTTGGCCGAGATAGTCATAGGCCTTCAGCCGCGGCAGCGCGATAGGATAGTGTATGCCGGTCTGGATGCCCTTTTCCGTCAAATAGGCAGCCAGCGCATCGCGCCGCTCGGTGCGGATGACGAACAGATGATAGACGTGCCGTGCCCAGTTGCTGCGCACCGGCAGGGTGATACCCACAACGTCGCGCAACTGATCGAGATAGCGGTTGGCGACAGCGATGCGCTGGGCGGTCCAGCCATCAAGGTAACGCAGCTTAACGTTGAGGATGGCGGCCTGCAGGCCATCGAGGCGCGAATTGCGGCCTTCGAACTCATGGTCGTATTTGCCGATGCGTCCGTGATTGGCGATCATGCGCATGCGCTTCGCCCGTTGCTCGTCATTGGTGGTGATGGCGCCGGCATCGCCATAGGCCCCCAGATTCTTGCCGGGATAGAAGCTGAAGGTTGCCACGTCGCCGATGGCGCCGACGCGGGCACCGTTGACCGCAGCGCCATGGGCTTGGGCGCAATCCTCGATGAGGCGTAGGCCATGTTCGCGCGCGATCGCGCCCAGTTCGTCCATGTCGCCGGGATGGCCATGCAGGTGCACCACCATCAACGCCGCGGTGCGGGGCGTCAGCTTGGCCCGTACGCTGGTCGGATCGAGGGTATAGGAGCCGGGATCGACATCGGCGAAGACGACGCGGAAGCCGCTGCGTGTCACCGCTTCCGAGCTGGCGATGAAGCTGTTGCCGGGCACGATGATCTCGGCGCCCTTGGGCAGATCGAGAGCCTCGAGGGCGATTTCGAGCGCATCGGTGCCATTGGCGACGCCGATGCAATGGGCCGCGCCGACCCAGGCGCCGAAGGCGTCCTCGAAGGCCTTGACATGGGGACCGCCTATGAACGCCGCCTCCTCGATCACCTCGGCTATGGCCGCGTCGATGTCCGGCTTGATCGACCGGTACTGTTTAACGAGATCGAGAAACTTGATCACCATCGGGACCCTTCTGTTTGCTGCCGAAACTCGCAGCATTACTTATAGCGAACGGAGCTGGCTGGCACGGAGCGGTACCCCCTGGCCGCCCTCGCCCGGCCGCGCGCCTAGGCGGATCTTGGGCATAGTGTTGCTCACCCGCTCCTCGCGCCCGGTTTCAATCGAACGGTACAGCGCAATGATCAGTTCTAGGCTCTTCCGCCCCACCTCGCCATCGACCATCGGGGGCACGTTGTCGATGATGCTTTCCACCACGTGGTGGTAATAGGCCTGGTGGCCGAAGCCATAGACGTTGGGCGGATTGACCGAATAGCGGGTGCGCACATCTTCATCGCCCGGCTGCAGATCGGTGAAGTTCCAGACCTTGAGTTCATTGACGGCGAAGCCACCGATCTCGACGCTGCCCGCCTCGCCTAGCATGGAGATGGATCCTTCCAGATCCTTGGGGCGAACGGCCGTCGTGGTTTCGATCACGCCCAGGGCGCCGCTTGCGAACGTGACGACGGCGACCACCGTATCCTCGGCCTCGATGTCAACAAGGGCGGTCTTGCCGTGGGCGAAAACGGTCTCCACGTCGCCCATCATCCAGTGAAGCAGATCGATATGGTGGCTCGCTTGGTTGGCCAGGACGCCGCCATCGAGAGCCCAGGTTCCGCGCCAGTCGTCCTGGTCATAATACGCCTGGTTGCGCGACCATCGAACACGGATAGTGCCTAGGGTCAGCTTGCCGAACCGGCCGGCATCGACGGCTTCGCGCAGCTTGACCACCGGGACGTTGAACCGGTTCTGCTTGACCACGAACAGCCTGATGCCTACCTGTTTGCAGGCGGCGATCATGGCGTCGGCATCTTCGAGCGTCAGCGCTATCGGCTTTTCGACTACGATATGCTTGCCATAGGGGGCCAGCGCGATCGCGTGTTCGGCATGGCGGCCGCTTTCGGTCAGGACGACCACGACGTCGATCTCGGCCTTATGCATCATTTCATGCATGTCGATGAACATTGGCACGTCAAACTCCTGCGAGAACTTCTCGGCCTTTTGCGCAACCACATCGCACACTGCCGCAAGTCGTGCTCCGGCGATCTGCCCCCGGCCAAGCAATTCTGCATGGCGCCTTGCAATACGACCGCATCCCACAAGAGCGAAATTCAACATACCATTACCCAGTTCTTCTTTGCGTCTTCAGATACTTCGCCCAGACCGCCCTGGCTGCACTGACATGATTGGCCCTCCGGGCCGTATGGGGCAGTCGATGGGCCCTTCAGGCAAAATCGAGAAGCGTGACCACCTTCTAGCTGTTTAGGCTCTGCGAAGTAAAGTACAGAACGCGCGCGCGCATGGGTGATGGCGCTCTCCACCCAATCCTGAACATCCTATCGAAAATAAAAAGTCATCGTATAGAATACCAATCAGTTGATATCGAGTGTGAGGTGAGCCCCGAACTTATCCAGCCACGAGCAGAGCCCTTTCGTCATTTGATGTGCTGCCCGCTGGCGGACGGATCGAAACTGCGCCTGCTGACGGTCATCGACATGTTCACCCGTGAAGCGCTTGCCGTCGGGGCGGGGCCCAGGCTTCGCGGCGAGCAAGGCTGGCGTGCTGAACCGCCTCGTCAATCTACGCGGGGCGCGCACAGCGGTGTTCTGTGACAACAGCGCGGAGTTTACCGGGGACAAGCACTTCAGCCCGTCATGCACTAACGTTAAACCCAGCCCCCTGATGGGGGCCGGCCACCCCATCTCAAAACGCTCCATTTTTGTGGGCTCAGATCAAGAGCCGGTCGGAAGATGGAGGTCGCCGCCAAGCAGTCACGCCCGGTACACGACCAGCGGCGATTCGTTCAGGATGCCATTTGTCCCTTGGTTTTCAGCTCTGTTCGCTTGAAGCGGTGAAAACCATTGCCTATGACAACCGGAGCATTTCGACGGCGTCCGCCCGCTTCGGATCACGGCAACCGTCCTGGGCTGCTGAGCTGGACGCAATGGCTGCTGACGGTTTGACAGATCCGCCCTCCTCCCGGGGCGAAGCCTATGGATATTGGACATGCTCATATCAGTTGTTATGCCGTTTTATTCGGAACTGAACCTTGTCGGCGACACCATCGCCTCGGTTTTTACCCAAACCGACCTGCCGGACGACGTCCGCTTCGAGGTCTGCATCGGCAACGACGGAACCTTCAGCAACCAGGATATCTTCGATGCCATAGGCGCCGAGCATCGGGCGCAGGTCCGCATTGACACCAACAGGTTTCAAGAGGGACCGGGCGGGGCGCGTAATACCGGGATTGAGCTGTCGTCGGGTGAACTCATCGCCTTCCTCGATGCGGACGACGTCTGGCTGCCCGAAAAGACCGCCATTCAGCTGCGCGCGATAGGCGGCGGCGCTTCGTTCGTGGCGGGAGCCTACCGATTCCAGAATGCCAGCACGATCGTCGTGCCGCCCAGAACGTTGAACGCGGCAATCGACGTGTTCTGGCGCCTAGGCATCGGAACCTCGACGGTACTCGTGCGCCGGGACCTCATCGGGATGGCCCGGTTCCGCAATTTCCGTTTCAGCCAAGACATCGATTTTTGGTATCGGATTGCGCAAAAAACCGGCTTCGTATACGAGGGTGGCGTCCAACCAGTGACACTCTATTCCACCGGGGGATCGACGAGGAACAAGCTCGTGCAGGCGAAAAGCTTCTGGCACGTCATGCGGCAGAACCAGCTGCCGGTGCATCTGTGTGTGGCAGTGCTGTGTCGCTATGCGGTGCGCGGGATCTTCAATCATTACGTGTCGGGAAGAAGGCGTTCGGAATGACCAGCAGGCTAATGTGGTTTAAGGGACAACTCGTGGAGCCCCAGGACGCCAAGGTCATGGCACTGTCGCCGACGGCGCAGTTCGGGCTGAACGTGTTCGAAGGCGTTCGCGGCTACTGGAATGGCGAGCAGGAACAGCTCTACATCTTCCGACTGAGCGAGCATCTAGATCGTTTGGAAGATTCCTGCAAGCTGATCGGGCTGGACATGCCCTATTCCAGCCAGGCGATCGAGCAGTTCATCCGCGATGTCTCCCGGGCCAATGGTTATAGAGAAGACATTGCCCTACGCATCACCGCCTTCGTCGATGGGGACGACACCTGGAGCTCGACCAACAGGCCAGACCTTTTCATTGCCCCCATTCCTCGCCCGCGCAAGAACCCAGCCAACCTGCCGACCCAGTCGGCCACCGTATCGAGCTGGCGCCGGATCGACGATGTCAGCTTCCCCCCGCGGATCAAATGCGGCGCCAATTACATAAACGGCCGCTATGCCCATCTCGATGCGCGGCGGAAGGGTTTCGACCTGCCGATTTTACTCAACGCCGAAAGCAAGGTGAGCGAGGGTGCCGGGGCCTGCATCGTGATCGTGCGCAAGGGCAAGGTCATCACGCCCGACCTGTCCTCGGGGGTGCTCGAAAGCGTGACGCGAGACACCATCTTGGCGCTGGCCGGCAAGCTGGGCCTGCGCTGCGAACAGCGGCGTGTCGACCGCACCGAACTGCTCATCGCCGACGAGATCTTCATGTGCGGCAGCGCCGCCGAAATATCGCCGATCACATCGGTCGACCATGTGCCGGTGGGCAACGGCACCGTCGGCCCGGTTACAGCGAAGCTTGCGGAAGACTACATTCGGGTTGCGTGCAACCAAAGCCCGGATTTCCCCGACTGGACATTCCCGATCTACTGAGGCCGCACCGATGAGACACACGCTGAAGCGGCTTTTCGATATCGTCGGGGCGCTGGTGGGCATCGTGCTCCTGTCCCCGGTGCTGCTGGGGATTGCGCTCTGGATCGTGATCGATTCCGGCTGGCCGATCTTTTACCTGGGGGACCGACTCGGCAAGAACGGCCGGGTGTTTCGCATGTACAAGTTTCGCAGCATGGTCGTGAATGCCGAGCACATGGAAGAGGGGCTGTTTTCCTACGAAGGCGACAGGCGCATCACCCAGCCGGGACGGTATATCCGGGCTACCTCGCTCGACGAGTTGCCGCAACTGTTCAACATCCTCAAAGGCGATATGTCCTTCGTTGGCCCACGGCCAGCGGTGATCGATGAGCTGGGCAGTTATGCCGATTTCAATGATCGGCTGAAGCGGCGCTTCGTCATGAATCCCGGCCTAACCGGCCTGGCGCAGATTTCCGGCCGCAATTCTCTCAACTGGGACCAGAAGATCGAATACGATCTTCAATATATTGATCGGTTCAACAAATATGGCATCCTGGAGGATCTCAGGATCATCCTGGTGACGCCGACCGTGGTGATGTCGATGCGCGATACGGTGGAAAAGCGCCCGGAAGATGACGGCAAACGCGACTGAGCGCATCCGTCCGGCTCCGGGCCGGCGGCAGCGAGGATTTCTTCTCCCCACTCGCCGCGCCGCGGTGCCGTAAGGCAGAACCTTCGAATGGCCATGCGACTTCGAGGCCTATAGACGGCAACCGCCGCGAGCGCATGTTCAACAGGCTCAAGCATTTCCGCCTTATCCACCCCGCTTCTACAAGACCGTTAAATTCTTTGCAGCCTTTCTAGCACTCGCCACAGTACGCATCTGCATGCTCCTACTTCGTCAACAGGACCTAGATGCCGTAATGGGCCGGCGTCTCGCGAGTAGCCAGGTTGGGTAGCTGTCCCTCAGAATGATGGTGTTGGAAACGGGGTCCGATCGTTCGGCCCAAACATCATGAGAGGAACAGCCATGGAGCATTATGCCGGAATCGACGTTTCGCTGAAAGATAGCAGCGTGTGCGTGGTGGACGCGAAGGGTAAGGTCGTCCGTGAGATAAAGGTCGCCAGCGAACCAGAGGCGCTTGTTCGGTATTTCGACGAGTTGGACTTCCCCGTAAGTCGCATCGGACTTGAGGCCGGGCCGTTATCGCAGTGGCTGCATGCCGGGCTGGTATCTGCAGGACATGACGTCGTGCTGTTGGAGACGCGCCATGTAAAGGCTGCGCTGTCGGCGATGACGGTGAAGACCGACCGGAAGGACGCGCGCGGGATCGCGCAATTGCTGCGGATGGGGTGTATCGATCGGTTCACGCGAAGTCGGGGGGTGCCCAGGACACCCGTGCACTTCTGGTCGGGCGCAAACTTCTGCAGAGCAAACTTCTCGACGTCGAACTCAGCATTCGTGGGATTCTGCGCGGCTACGGGCTCAAAGTCGGTGAAGTCAGCCGAGGCCGCTTTGAGGCCCGCATCCGGGAGTTGGCTGCAGGGCACACCATGCTCGAGACGGTGATTGGCGCAATGCTGGCTGCGCGGGCGACCTTGTGGAATGAGTTCACACGGCTCCATCGCGAGATGCTGAAGATCGCGCGCGCCGATCAGATTTGCCGGCGACTGATGAGTACGCCCGGGGTGGGAGCGCTCGTCGCCTTGACGTATCGGTCGGCGGTCGATGATCCGACGCGGTTTAGCAAATCCAGTACGGTCGGCGCCTACTTTGGCCTGACACCGAAGAAATATCAGTCCGGTGAGACCGACCGGGATGGCGGTGTCAGCAAGGTCGGCGACGCGATGGTGCGAACCGCGCTCTTCGAAGCGGCACACATCATGCTGACGCGGGCGACGCGCTTTTCCAGTCTGAAGCGCTGGGCGCTTGATGTGGCGCAGCGTCGCGGCATGAAGCGTGCGAAGGTCGCCCTCGCGCGCAAGCTGGGTGTGGTGCTTCATCGCATGTGGGTGGACGCGACCGAGTTCCGTTGGGGGAAAACCGCGATGGCGGCATGAGGAGACAAAGGCGATCGAGGCGGGTCGAAAAAGGCACCGCTCTCCTGAGGTCCCGTCGCTGGGACGAGAGCTTGGCAAGGTCGTGTGTAATGCTGTGAATGCTTCGGCAAACCACGCTTCCTAGATTGACCTGTCGGCTCTGGATCTGATGGCATGGTGTGGCGGCCTTCGCGCTGACCACGGACAGAAGCATGATCCTGGCGATGAGATATCGTTCAGAGGGGACTTGACGAACGAGGGCCCATTACAGAAGCACTACTTTGGCAGAAGTGAACGAGGCGGTTTGAGGAGGAGGTAGCGGCGGTAGCGTCAGCGCGGGCCGCCATAGGTTGGATGCTCTTGCGAGCGCCCGGCCCAATCAGGCCTGTAATATAGGCCGGGCACATCCGACGTCGCGTCTTGTTGCCCAAGCCTTCCAGATACGGGCAAGTCACCGTTCCAGATCTGCCTGCCAGTCGCCGTCCATTGCCAGCCTCCATCAAAGCTGGCTCCCCATGAATCACGCATTCAGCGCCATGGGAATCCCAAAAATTACGATTCTGCCAAAGTAGTGCTAGCTTTTCTGCCGCCGGGCGGCGACGATCTGAGCGATCTTGGTGCCGACCTCCGCCCGATTGCGCGTCAGCTCGTCCTGCGTGGCACGCTGCCCCCGGTCATAGGTCGCGCGGACGCGGTTGACCGCCTCGGCAAAATCGGCCTTGATGACGTGTAACGGGCGGTCATCGAACAGGGCATGAAAATCGCGCGACAGAATGACTTGGCTCGATCCTAGCCGGGCATGCTCAAGGAGGATGTCATCAGCCGGCAACAGCCCGCGCCCCAGCCGGGCAATGCCACCGAAGCCGAACTTGATGCGCCTGGCCCTGCACAGCCCAGCCAGGTGGTCGATTAGGCCTCCAGCAAGCACCTCGAACATGAAGTCCAGCCCGAGGGCCAGATGCAAGTCGTTCAGCCCGATATGGACCTCGTCGATGCCCGGAACGCTCAGAATTTGTCCGGCGCGTCCCAGTGCCTGGGCCGTTTCCAGCAGCAGCGAGAGGCGTGCCCTGCCGTTCAGCAGCGATGCGAAGGTCTGGACCTCCTCTGCGGTCATGAACATGGGCAGCATGACGATCTCTGCGCCGCGCGCGACGACCGCATCGATCTCGGCGGCCGATCCGTCATGGATGGGATTTATGCGCACCATCAGGCTGGACCGCGTCAGTCGGCGGCGGACGAAATCGATATCGTCGAGGCTATGGCTGGAGATGAGCGTATCCAGGTGGCCCTGCCGCTCCTGCTTGCCGAGAATTTCGAGATCGACCATGATGCGGTCGACGCCGGCGGTATCCGCCGCTTCGACATGGGCGGCGCGGTTTGCAATGTAGATCAGGTCCATTTCAGGTCTCAAAAGACAAAGGAGGAAAAGATATTGTCGAAATTCTCGCGGGCCTTGATGAGCCTGGTCGCAGTTGAGGCCGGGTCCAGCTTGATGATGGCGACATTCGGCAGAATGAAGGGCGGCTTCATCACCACCGAGTAGGATCCGACATTGGAATAGTGGACGAAATCCCCGACGTCGACGGGACCGGGATAGGCCCGCGTTAGGCAATCCCCCTCTATGCAGGTATAGCCCACGATGTCGGTTCCGCAGGCAGGCCGATCCCTGCATGCGCTGTCCGGGCGAACCACTTCGAGCGGCAGATTAGTCTTCTTGGCCGAGGCGGAGATGTTGAAGATCGACCCTTCGACCGTCGCAAAGCGGGTGGCGCCGATCTGCTTGACGTCGACGACACGGGCGAAGAAGTGCAGGGTGTCGGCGACGAGCGCGGTACCCGGCTCGATGAACAGCTTAGGCCGGTCGGCGCGATCGCCATAGGCCTGGGCAATGGGAAGCGCCAGCGCTTCGGAATATTCCTCGAAACTGACATGCTCGACGCCGAAGCTCTGTTTGAGCTCAGCTGGCATGCTGCTGAAATAGCCGCCTCCCAAATTGAGGAATTTCGGCGGCTTATCGGTGAATATCTGGGCGCTCAGTGCCAGCATCATGGCGACGCGCGTCCGATAGCCGGCCAAATCGCGATCAGGGAAATGGCAGTGCAGGCCCACCAGTTCGACATTGGGGAGGGCCGCTATGGTGGAGCGCGCCGACTTGAACGCCTCGCCATCGATGTCGAAGCCGAAGCGCGAGACGAAGGCGGAGCGCAGTGGGAAGTTGCAGCGCAGAGCCACCTCTATCCGCTGGGCGGGATTGGCCCGTGCGATTTCGACCAGCAGGCCCAGGTCGCGCATAGAATCGAGATTGACTAGCGACCCACCGAGCAGGGCGCGACTTATGCAGCGCGCGGACTTCATCGGCCCGTTCAGAATGATTCGGTTCTGCTGGACACCGACCCTTTCGGCCAGCTCATACTCCATTTCGGAAACGACTTCGGCGTAGCCGCCTAGCCGGTCGACAATAGCGCACAGGAACGGCGTGTAGTTGGTCTTGTAGGAATAGCCGATCCAGGTGTTGTCGTAATGGACCCGGAATGCCGATTGCAGATCAAGGAAATTCCTCTCGAACAGCGCGTCGTCGAGGACATAGAAGGAACCGCCTAATTCCCGGCTATACTCATCCACTTGGCTCCAGGTCGGGCGGGCAGGCGCTGGACGGGAATGTGCCATTGAAAAGCTTCTCTCTGGGATGCGCCCGAGGCAGCACTCTGGACTACACTGACATTTGACCGATCCGGCGCATGGTTCGACGGTTCGGAGCGACGGCTAATCGACGCGCCTCGCGGGAGGCTACGCGGCCTTGGACTCTCAATACTAGAACCACATCCTTTCGGTAAGCGAAGAATTCGATTGTTGCCCGCAAAAATGACGATAGAACGGTTGTTGTCGGTCGCATGGTGACGGCGGTAGCAGAGAGTCATAGATTTGCGAATTGAGGCTGTGCGCGCGTGAGAAAAGCGATTTCGAGATATTGCCGAGGCGTCGAGTACCTGTTGCGCTACGTGTTCATTGAGTGTCCACGGGGACTTGATTTCTCGATTCGGAACAAGGCCAGCGGGATTACTCTGCCGGGTAACCACGGCTACGCCCTGACGTCCAAGGCGGCGCTCAAGAACATGCTCAGGCACATTCCACATGCCGGCAAGAGCCTCATCGACATCGGTAGCGGCAAGGGCGGAGTCATCTGCTTTGCCTATGAACTTGGCCTGAGCACCTGCCTGGGCGTGGAATACGAAGAGCACCTGCACAGGATCGCCGAGAAGAACATCGAGCGGCTAGGATATAGGGATCATGTGCGGTCCGTACGCGCCGATGCCCGGAATTACCAATCCTATGCGGATTTCGACACCTACTTCCTCTTCAACCCGTTCGACTACGACATCTATGCCGACGTCATAAACAGCATCGTCGAGCAGAACCGGAATGCCCAGAACGTCAGGCTGCCGAAATTCCTCGTGTGCTACGGCGACGCCAATATCGAGGCGGTGCATGCCACCAATGCCTTCTCGCTGCTGATCGAGGAACGCTGCCCCTATCGCGGCAATAATTTCAGGATTTTCGAACTCAAGATGTAGACCGCGCCGACAGGGACGAGCTGGAGATCCGCTAGTCGGCGGCGACGGCTGGCGGCTTCGCTTCAGATTGAAGCCCCCGGTTGGCTGTGCTAGGGCCAACGTCCTCAGGAGGGGAATCCGTTGCGTATGTCCAGCTACTGGCGAACCGTGGCGTTTGTTTTTTCGGGCACGGCCTTTGCGCAATTGTTCCCGCTGCTGGGATCACTGCTTGTCGCGCGGCTCTATGTGCCGGCCGAGTTCGGGACATTCATGGCCTGGCTAGGCATTGCCGCCGTGACCGGCGTGTTCGTGACGGGCCGCTTCGAGATGGCGCTGGCGCTGGTGGACGATGGCCCACGGCGAGCGGAAGCGGCCACGGCTACCGTCGTTACGACGATGCTGTTGCTGTCCCTTGTCGCTGCCACCGGCGCCATTGCCTATCCATTCGTGGTAGGGCTACTGCCGCCGATACCGCCGGGTCTTGTCTGGCTCTTCGTTCCGGCAGCTGGCGCCTTGGCGGCAACGCAGATCTTGCAAGCCTGGGCCGCCGCGGACGGACGCTTCCGCGCGCTCACGGTGATGCGCATCACACAGGCCGCCAGCATTACCGGCCTGCAGATCCTTGCCGGCTTGCTCTGGCCCTCCGCGACCACGTTGGCCATTGCCCATGTCGCGGGCGTGGTGGTTAGCGTCGCCGTGATCAGCTGGCAGTTTCCCCTTGGTTGCCTCCAGGAGGGGCGGCATTCGGTCATCCGCTTCTGGCGCCGCTACCATCGCTTCCCGCTCTTCGCCCTCCCTGCGGACACCATCAACACCGCCGTCGTGCAACTGCCGCTGGCGATCCTGGCGATCCGTTTCGGCGTCGAGACGGCCGGCTATGTGGCGCTTGCCTTCCGCACGCTCGGTGCGCCGATCTCGCTGTTGGGCACGGCCGTCCTCGACGTCTTCAAGCGCAGCGCCTCCGAAAGCTGGCGCACAATCGGCTCCTGTCGCGGTCCCTTCATCGAGACGTTCCTGGTGCTCTCGGCCGGCTCTGTGATCGCGACCGTGGTCTTCTGGTTCGCCGGCCCGCAACTCTTCGTGCTGGCCTTCGGCGCGCAATGGCGCGAAGCCGGCGTCGCCGCCGTCATCCTATTGCCCCTGTTCGCGCTTCGCTTTGTCGCCAGCCCCCTAAGTTTCACCTTTTACATTTCCGAAAAACAGCATATCGACCTTATCTGGCAATTGGGTCTTCTGGTCATGACGTTGGTCAGCCTGAGCGCCTTTGGGCACTATGAATCGACACTGAGAGCTTATGCGCTCGGCTATGGTTTGTTTTATGTTGTCTATTTGGTGCTGACATTTCGGCTCAGCGCAGGAAAGCAAACATGATCGTGATCTTCGACTATGACATCGGAAATCTTGCCGCTGTCGCCAACATACTGCGCCGCATCGGCCATGCCAGCACGATCACCGCCGACCCCGAACTGATCGAGAAGGCGGACCGCATCATCCTGCCCGGCAATGGCCATTTCGACACCTGCATGAAGAACCTTCGCGCCACCGGTCTCGTGCCGCTGCTCGAGCGCAAGGTGTTGCAGGAAGGCACGCCTCTGCTGGGCATCTGTGTGGGCGCGCAGGTGCTCGGCACGAGCAGCGAAGAGGGAGACGAGCCTGGCCTTGGCTGGCTTGACATGACTGTGCGACGGTTCCCCCGCAGGCAGGGGCTACGCGTGCCGCATATGGGCTGGTCGGAAGTGAGCAGGCCGATGCCCGATCATGCGCTGGTTCAGGGGCTAGACGAAGATGCGCGCTTCTATTTTGTGCATAGCTATTACTTGGATCCGAGCGAAACCCTCGGCGTGCTGCTGCAGGCAGATTACGGCGGCCCCTTTGCCGCAGGGGTCGTTCACGAGAACATAGCGGGGGTGCAGTTCCATCCCGAAAAGAGCCACCGCTTCGGCAAGACGCTACTCGCAAACTTCGCACGGGGTGCAGCCTAATGTATCGGCCCCGAGTTATTCCGGTACTACTGCTCTGCGGCCTGGGTCTCGTCAAGACGAAGAAGTTCAAGGATCCTATTTATATTGGCGATCCGATCAATGTTGTGCGGATTTTCAGCGAGAAGGAGGCGGACGAGATCATCATCCTCGATATCGAAGCCTCCAAGGAGGGCCGCGGGCCCAATTTCGAGCTGATCGCGGAAATCGCCGGCGAGTGCCTCATGCCAATGGCCTATGGCGGGGGCATCACCTCCTATGAGGAGGTACGCAAGCTGATCCGCTCCGGCGTCGAAAAGGTGGTGATCAATTCGGTCGCCGCGACCTTGTCGACGCAGGTCATAACCGAGGCGGCGCAGGCCTTCGGCAGCCAGGCCGTGGTCGGAGCGATCGACATCAAGAAATCTCTGCTCAAGGGCTATCGGGTGACGGCCAAGTCGGGGACAATCGAGACCGCGCTCCAGCTCGAGGACCACGCCCGGGCGCTGGTGGCCGCAGGCGCTGGGGAAATCCTCATCAACAATGTCGATGCGGACGGCACCATGGCCGGGTTCGACGAAAAGCTCATTCGTCGCGTTGCCGATGCGGTAGACGTGCCCGTCGTAGCCTGCGGCGGCGCCGGTAGCATCGACCATCTCGTCAGCGCCATTCACGAAGGCGGTGCCTCGGCCGTCGCCGCTGGCAGTATTTTTGTATTCCACGGCAAGCACCGCGCCGTTCTGATCAATTACAATCCCGAACAATTTGCACGCATTTAAGCAGACTCGATGATATTAAAAGCTGCACTGGTGGTTGCGCTTCTGTTCGTAACCTACCTGAATTATACGAAGATATTGTATGGCATGTATTCGCACATGGGCCTTTCCGATGTTCCCATCGGACTTGACTACATTGTGGTGTGCGTGTCCTGGGCGGCGCTTGCGGTGATGTTCATTCCGAGCAGAATCCAGAGGCCATCGGATTTCTTCCTGCTGTTCTACAATCTCATCTGCTTTCTCTGGGGTGCGATTTTCTGGAAGATAACGGGCCTCATCAATTATGAGCTCATGCTGGTCTTCCTAGCGCTCCTGACTGCGCCCAACATCGTCTTCCTACTGCTTCGGGGCGTGACTGACGACCTCGTCAGCCGTTTCCTTCCCCCTATCCAGCTCGGCAGCGGGTGCATGAACATCCTGCCGCTGTCCCTTGTCGCCATTGCCGGCGCATTCCTGGCCTCTCATGTGCTAGATGGGGGGAGCTTCGATTTCGATGGCGTATATGACCGGCGCCTTGACGCCCGTGTCGTCCTGGCCGCCAATCCGCTGGCCAATTACGCCATGAATATGGCGACGAACGGCGCCGTTCCCTTGCTGGCATTCATCGCCGGTCACCGCAGGTCCTATGTTTCGGCATTCATCGCCATAGCCTATGTGGTGCTGATTTACTGGTTGGTAGGTCAGAAGTCGCCAATCCTCAATGTCGCGGTGTTGGCTTGCGTTGGACTCGCTCTGCGCGAGCGGCGCGTAGGAGACAATTTCGTTCCGCTCATCCTCCTTGCCGGCATCGGCGGCTATAGTCTCTCGCTGCTGCTCAATGAAGTCAGTGGCAGCACGGCCATCGCCGATGTCGTCCTGCGACGCATCTCCGTCATCCAGCCGCAGGTCCAGGCCTATTATTTCGACCTTTGGGTCCATTCCAGTCTTCGCGAAATGCTGCTGGGCGTCGACAGGGGAACCTATGCCGACCATACGTTCATGGTGGGCGGCATATATTTCAACAATCCCGCCGACAACGCCAATGTCAATGCATTTATGTATTCCCTGGTCAGTGGCGGGCTGGTAGGCTACCTGATTGCGATATTATCCGTAACACTGGTCTTTTCCGTTTTTGACTCTTTCTTCCACAAGACCAGGAGAGTCGAGTTCTATGGACTGGCCGTTCTGTTCGCAATTTTGTTGAGCGAACAGGCTTATACCACCAGCCTGCTGAGTTCGGGCATCGCCCTCTGCCTTGTGCTGGTCATGCTTTTCTCTTATCCATAACGCGAACGACCAGGTCCACTGATGGCCGGAAAGGACGAATGACCGCTACCATGTATCAACGGTGCACGCGCTGCGTGATGGACACGTCCGACCCCGAGATTACGTTTGACGAAGACGGTGTGTGCAATCACTGCCATGGGTTCGACCGCCTGGTCGGAACACAGTGGTTTCCGGGCGAAGATGGCGCGGCTAGGCTCGAAGCCATTCTCGACGAGATTCGCTGCGAGGGTCGCCGCAAGGAATACGACTGTATACTCGGCCTGTCGGGCGGTGCCGATAGCTCCTATCTCGCGATGAAGGCGAGCGACTGGGGGTTGCGACCGCTGGTGGTGCATGTCGATGCCGGCTGGAACTCGGAACTGGCCGTGTCCAACATCGAACGCGTGATCAAATATTGCAATTACGACCTGCATACGCATGTGGTCGACTGGGAGGAGATGCGGGATCTGCACTTGGCCTATCTCAAAGCGGGTATTCCCAATCAGGACGTTCCCCAGGATCACGTCTTCTTCGCGACCCTGTATAATTTTGCCACGTCGAACGGCATCCGGACGATCTTGTCGGGTGGCAATACGGCGACCGAGGGCGTCTTCCCCCAGGCCTGGCATGGCAGCGCCATGGACGTGATCAATCTCAGGGCGATTCACCGGCGCTTCGGCACGCGGCCGCTCAGGTCCTATTCCACCATTGGCTTCTGGGAATATTACTTCTGGTATCCCTTCGTCAAAAAGATGCGCACCGTGCGTCCGCTCAACTACATGCCGTTCAACAAGGCGGAAGCCATCGCCGAGATGGAGCGGACCTTTGGGTACAAGCCCTATGACCGCAAGCATGGCGAATCGCTGTTTACCAAGCTGTTCCAGAACTATTACCTCCCGATTAAGTTCGGGTACGACAAGCGGCTGCCGCATCTGTCCAGCCTGATCGTCTCGGGCCAGATGACCCGCGACAAAGCGCTGGCGGAACTGGAGAAGCCTCTCTACGACCCGTCCGAGCTGGAGACCGACATCACCTATCTTTGCAAGAAGCTGCGTATCACGCCAACCGAGTTCCATGCCATGGTGGCCGGGCCGAGCCATCGCCATACCGACTTTCCGACTTGGGAGTCGCGTCGCGCCGTCGCCAAGGCCGCCCAGAACTTGCTCGAGCGACTGACCGGCCGGAAAATGACGGTCTACTCGTAGATCTGGGGGCGACAATGGGTGTTGGGCATTCTCTGGAAACAGGCGGCATAGACTTTATCGCGTTTGTCAGGGAAGTCTGGCGGACGAAGTGGACGTTCCTCGCGATTTTCTTGGCCGCCGCCGAGGGCGTTCTCGTCGCCTATATGCTGGTCGGCGACAACAAACAGGCGGCGGTGCCGCCGTTGCACTATGCAGCCTATTTCCGCTTCAACATAGACCCCACTCTGGATTCCTTCGACATGAGCAAAGATCAAATCCTTACCCAGCTGTGGGAAATCCTGCCAAGCATCGACACGTACGGCCTAGCCAACGAGCGGGACCTCGTCACCAGCGACATCCTCCCAGACAACCGTTTCGCCGTGCTATCGTCGAGCGATCTCTCGGGTCGCGTCACCCTGGATTTGATTTCCGGTTCGCCGGCTCTCGCCGACCAGATCTACGCTGAGTTCGTGGAGGCCGCGCGCCTGCAGTTCGAGGCGGCCAAGATCCGCGCGGCGAACGAACTGGCGACCCTCAGGGACCTGGCGACTGCATATGACAAGCGTAGTGAGTTCCTGGCGGAACGCCTCTACAAGACCATGCGCTTCCTTAATTCCGCCGCCGTACGGTCGGGATCGTTCCGCTATGTCGATTTTTCCCCGATCCAGCATTTCGCCCCCACTGTGATGATAGAGAGACAGCGGAACGCGACTTCGCCCGCCAAGCGATCAGTCATCATCTCGGTGATCCTGGGCCTGATCTTCGCTTCCGTCTTCGTCATCGTGCGCATGGAGATCAAGAGGAGAGGCCGCCTTTCCGCGGACGGGCCCTCGTGAGCGCCGCCCGACGCGCCCCGCCGGATGTTCCGGCGCGGCGGCGCCAGCGGATAGTACACATCTGGCGCCCGGCACTTCCCACCGCCGGGGCCAATATCGTGTGTATTGCATATGCGAATAGGGCCCCGACATCGGGCGCGCGGCCGGGTGGCAGCATGGGTTGCCTTTCATCCAGCCGATGAGCATAAGTGACGCCGGCTATCGGTAAACATTACGTAGATCGGGTTCGACCAGTATGAAGGTTACAATATTTGGTAGTGGTTACGTCGGGCTGGTCTCGGGCGCCTGCCTCGCAGACGTCGGTCACTCAGTGATTTGCGTAGACGTGGACGTGCAGCGTGTCGAGACATTGAAACGCGGCATCATCCCGTTCTACGAGCCGGGGCTCGCACAAATCGTCCGGAACAACATGGACGCGGGCCGGCTCCAGTTCACCACCGATTCCGAACTGGCGGTGAAGCACGGAGTTCTCCTGTTCATCGCAGTGGGGACGCCTTCCAATCATGACGGGCGCGCGGATCTCAAATATGTCCTGGCTGTGGCGAAATCCATCGGCGAGCATATGGACGACTACAAGGTCGTCATCGGCAAATCGACCGTCCCGGTCGGCACCGCCTCCCTAGTTCACGATACGATCAGCCAAGCGCTCGATGCCCGCGACAGCAGCCATATCTTCGACGTGTGCTCAAATCCCGAATTTCTCAAAGAAGGCGCGGCCATCGAGGACTTCACCCGCGCCGCGAGAATCGTGATCGGTGCGGAATCGGAGCGCGCCATCACACTGATGCAGGAATGCTATGCGCCCTATAATCGCAATCATTCCAAGATGATGGTCATGGGCATCCGGTCGGCCGAGCTGACCAAATATGCCGCCAACGCGATGCTGGCCACCAAGATCAGCTTCATGAATGAGTTGGCCAATATCTCCGAGCTCCTCGAAGCTGACATCGACCAGGTGCGACTGGGTATCGGCTCCGATCCGCGTATCGGCTACGACTTCACCTATGCCGGGGCGGGCTATGGCGGGTCGTGCTTCCCAAAGGACCTGCGCGCGCTGACGGGCAGCGCCCGTGATGTCGGCTACGAGCCCGAGCTCATCAGCTCCGTGGAAGCGGTCAACAACCGCCAGAAGCGGAAGCTCTTCTCGAAGCTCTCGTATGCTCTGAACGGAAACCTCTCCGGCAAACGCATCGCGGTATGGGGGCTTGCGTTCAAGCCGAACACCGACGACATGCGCGAAGCTCCCAGTCGAGTATTGCTCGAAGAACTTTGGTCGGCTGGAGCAATAGCTCAGGCTTTCGACCCAAAGGCCATGCCGGAGTGCAGGCAGATTTATGGCGATCGATCTGACTTGAAACTCTGCGCATCGCAGGAGGAGGCTCTTATTGAAGCAGACGCCTTAGTTATTTGCACGGAGTGGAACACGTTTCGAACAGTAGATCCCTCCGTATTTGTTAAGAATTTAGCTGAAAAAGTAATTGTAGACGGCCGGAATTTATTCGATCCTAATAATATGAAATGCGCGGGAATTAAGTACCTTTCCTTTGGGCGACCTAGTGGATTGATTCCGACGTTTGGTGCCCGCGGCTAACGGCTGCGATGGTCTCGTGGGATCGGTTCTCCACACGAACGGTCGAGGCTGTGGGTTGTGCTCCTCGATAAAGCGGTTGATGGCGGTCTGGAGATCGGCGACGGCGTAGAAAACAGCATACTTCAAGCGAAACGTTTGAGGTCGGCGAAGAAACTTCTACGGCATTGAGCCAGGAGCAGAGCGTCGGCACAAGACGGAAGCTCCAGCGCGGATTCCTGGCCAACCGCGCGTGCTTTGGGCTGCTTCCTTCGAAGCCGAGAATCTCCGTCTCAAACTCCTTCAGCCGCTTGACCTGATCGCCCTTCAGGCCGCCGTATTCCGACCGCCAACGATAATATGTGACTTCCGTCACGCCTATCGATCGGACCGCTCCCGCGACCGATTTGCCCTGCGAAGTCAGTACATCAACCTGCCGCAACTTCGTGACGATCTCTTCCGCACCTGTCTCTTTCTGGCCATTTCCTAAGTCCTCCATCGGCTCAAAAGCCATATATAAGGGAGGACCACTTTTCAGAGGGGAGTCTATTTGGCTAGTGATGCGACAGCTTATCGTTCAACAAGACCGTCAATGAACGTGGCAGATGACGCCGCATATCCAGCACGGATGTGCGAGGCATCGTTGTAGAGAGGCTTGCCATCTACAACGACGGGGCAACGATCGGGCCCACAAAGGAAGTCCAGCGGATTAATCAGCGTTGCGCCTGCAAGAGCAGCCACCTTTCCGAGGTCCGCCATCGACTCCTCATCTTCGGCTTCCGCCCTCATAACAGACCAGTCCGTGATCGCCTTCCGCGCCAGAGTCAACGGCTCGAACCTCTTATCCATCGGCGGACGACCAATCAGGAACACTTCCTTGCCATCGCTGATTAGAGCCTGGAGGTCCAGCGCGAACGATTGCCCCTGCTTGGTCAATTGGCCATCGACGAAGAATCTTGGCCAATCGCCGGCGAGAACAACTTTCACCACCGCATCGCTACGCGCGACTTCCATTGCCGCCTTGTAATAATCTTGGCAATTGATGTTCTCCGGTCCGCTGACAAGATCGTATTTCGGTATCGGCGTACAGTGATTTCGAGAGATGTAAGTCGTAGAGAGCAGGGGCTTGGGCTCGTTGGCATAGAGCCAGTCCACGCGAGGATAGTACTGTCCCATTAGGCTGCTGCCTATGAAAAGCACGTTCTGCTTCTGCCGGCCAGCGAGATAGTGGACGTCAACGATCTTGCCGTGAACGAAACGCGTCGCGACGTACTTCCAATCGCGCCGTGCATCGGTGGCCTGTTGGCCCAGTTGCGCCATCCGTCGGAAGGGGACGCCATCACTGGAGTAAATGTGGTAGCCCGTTATGCCGACCACAGCCATAACGACTAAAAGGCCGACCACCTTGAGACCGCCGTGGCTAGATCCCCGTAGTCGTTTCTCTATAAAACGTGTGCTGATCCAAGCCAACAAGATAGATGCGGCGACAGCTACCACGCGATACCCTCGGTTCGGCATTTCTCCTTCGACAATCCGTCCAAAAGAGAGCAAAGGCCAATGCCACAGGTAAACCGGAAAACTGATTAGCCCCACCCACACAGCCAGCTTGTTTGAAAGGATCAAGCGGTTGCTCCAGGCAGATGGACCTGCAGCAATAGTCAGAACGGCGCCAACGACCGGCAGCACGGCCCACAGACCGGGGAAGCCCTCGGGCCTGATGATCACAAAGCCCAAGGCCAGCAAGCCCGCACCACTTAGCGAGAGCGTATTTGCGACGAAGGCTCCGCGTTCAACGAAGATGTTTGGTCGATACAGTGCCACCCATGCAAGCAGGCTCCCTGCCGTCAACTCCCAAAACCGGGTCTGTGGTGAATAAAAAGTCCCGATCGCGTCCTGCCGTATGTTGGCGACGTTTAGCGAGAGCGAAACCGCCGCAATCGTGATGGCCACGAAAGCAAGATTGAACCGGAGCTTCCATCCCAACCACACCAGGAACGGCCAAACGATGTAAAACTGCTCCTCGATGCCGAGGCTCCAAAGGTGCAGTAAGGGCTTTGTTTCACCAGCGTTGTCGAAATACCCAGCTTCAGTCCATAAAGCGATGTTGGAGATGAACGCCGCGCCCGCACCAACATGCTTTCCCAATTGGGCGTATTCGTCGCTGAACAGTACAAACCACCCAAAAGTAAGACAAGCCAACATAACGATGATCAATGGCGGAAAAATTCTTCGGATACGCCGCGCGTAAAACTCCCGAAAGCCGAACGTCCCACGGTCCAAATTCTCGAAAATGATGGTCGAAATTAGAAAGCCGGAAATGACAAAAAAGATGTCGACACCGATGAAACCGCCGGGGAGAACTGTGGGAGAAGCATGGAACGCGACGACCGAGAGCACGGCAACAGCTCTCAGCCCATCGATATCTGCTCGATATTTCGGATGGGAAAATCCTCTCCCTGCAACCGCCGAGCTTTCGGCCAGCGGTTCAACTTGTTTCAGCACGGTTCGCCTCGCATTGGATGCGCCAGTGTGGCAAGCGATAAGGGCCACCATACCTCCCGTATTGCCGCTTCACCGGTCAGCGTCAAGGATGATGCCGATCCGAAATTGGTAGCGGCGTCCGTGCCTACAGCAATCGCTGCGCCCCTCAGCCAAACCCGGCAGGTATCGCCGCTGAATATATCTCGGCCATCTACTCCGCGCCGGCTGTCGTCAGATGACCATCAGCTTGATCCGCGAACGACCACTGTGGAACGCTAGGATCAGATGGGGTATTCAGCTTGAGCTCATCTTTCAGAATTTTGGATAGGGCTGCTGCGCTTCGGGCTGATGATAAGCGTGGTTTGTTCTCCAACAGCCACAAACATCAAAAGGGAAGCGCAGCATGCGATATTATGCGGGTTTGGACGTCTCTTTGAAAGAGACCTCTATATGCATTCTGGATGAAACGTGCACGGTTCTGCGGAGCTGAAAGTCCCAAGCCTTCCGGAAGATCTGAAAAGCGCGATGCAACGAAGGCGACAGCGGTAAGACCGACACGTCACATTGCGCGTTTCATGCTGCTGGCCGCATATACCGGGGCGCGACGGACCGAATCGAACAGGCACCTTTCGTGAAGGACGAAGGCCGTCCTTGGTTCGAACTGGAAAATGGCATTTTTTACCGGAGTTGGGACGGGGAACTTGTCCCAGACAACAAGTGAGCCGACCCGACCCGAATCGCACTGCGACTGCTGGCCCACGTGCGACGCTGGCACAGGAACGGTGCCCGATATCTCATCGAATGGAATGGTAAGCCTGCCGGCACGGCCTCGGCGCTCTTTCGACTGCTCAAGAGGGTGATCCCGAACGATGCGGAACGGGACGGCCTGAACAACATGCGCTCCGCCACACGACGACAACATGGCTTATGCAGGCAGGCGGCGACACCTCGAAAATCGCCGGATATCTGTCCGTCGGTGAGCGGACACAAAAATCATTACGGTTTCACCACCCGGATTTTCAGGGGAGGTTGATGACGCTTTTACGTCCGGCTCGGGGGCCGAATCCGCTCCCGACTGGATAAGGTCGCGGCTGCGACCGCTGCCGACAATGCGCTGACCGCGGATCGACTACGGGCATTGATCGACCTCATAGACGTGACGAATGGGCCCCTGGAACTGGTGCCCGTGATCGACGGGATAGTGGCAGCGGAACTGATTATGCTCAGGGAGAGAATCAGGCGCGCGGCACGACCGGGAGACTGGACAGATGACCGCAACACCACTCAGGCAATGTTTGCCTGAGTGGTGTTGCTACGGCAAATCGGACATCACGACCCGCAGCGAGTTAGTCCGAGAGCTGCACTTTCTGGCTTGCCGCTTGCAGACGTAAGATTTCTTATGCTGCAGCAACGATACTTCATTCGCGGGTGAAAATCGGGGGTTTCTGGAGTGGCAAGAGAAAGAGCGGGCAGTCTGAACTAATAAGGCCGCTCGAACAGCAACGCCCTTACATAAGCGCCAAGAAAAATGGGTGTCGTATACATGAAAATAAATTATCTCCAAATATCATGTGATTAATTTGGCGCATCTTAGCAGTATTCAATTTCATTGATATTGGCTATCCTTAGTATTAGTTGTGATAGTGAGATTCGACATGCGAATAAACTTGGTATATACTCTTAATATTGCTTCTGACATTTGTCATGGCATAGGCCAAAGGCCGGAAAGGGTATTATCATGACGCATTCACAACACCTCCTCGCAAGCGCAGCTCACGTTCCTCTTGCTGTTGCACCACAAGAGGCTGCGGACACGCCTCCGCAGGAGACGCGAGCGACGGGCGCACGCACGAAGAAGGTCAAGGAGCCAGGATCGGCGGACACGCTCGAGGAACTGGGTGTCCCCGCCGGCAGCATTCAGGTGATTAAGGAATGCGAAGTCATCCTCGCCGGCTCCGACCGCGTCGATGCCGAGCAGGTCTTTGTGCGGGGCGCTGCGCTGGAGACGGCGAGGAAGGAGTTCGCGAGCCAGGAAGCATTCGAGAAATGGTCCAAAAAGCGTTGCGGGCTGTCCCGGCGCGCTGCGGAGAATTACGTCAAGGTTCATCAGAATCTGAGCGGCTTTCGCGCACAACTTGTCGAGAGCAACGTGCAGCGCGTGGCGATGTACGCGCTGAGTTTGGCTCCAGCCGACAAAATCGAAGCGGTGGTAGCAAAACTGAAGGCCGGCGAGCGTCCGACGGTAGCGGAGGTCAAGGCATTCGTCACCGACGGCGCCATCAAGCCTGTTTTGCCCGAGGCAGCGAACGTCGCCGGCTCGGAAGGTCTCAAGGCGTTGATCCGCGAAAAGACGAACCTCGGCGTGCCGATCCTCATCGACCACCTCGCCGAAATGCTTGAGATCGCACAGACGGCCGCTTTGCGGCACGCCGCCGGCAAGCGTTTGATCAAGAGCACGCTGGTCGAGGAGTTTGCACATCGTGCGCGCCGCGCCAGGGCTGAACTGGTAAATCTGGCCCTCTATCTCGCGCCACCCTTTGCGAACGACCGTTGGAGGTCCGATCCGGCAGAGTTCCCGAAAGACAGTTCGTGGTACAACTTATCGAAAATTCTCTACCGGGCCGGTGGCACCGTCGAAAATTGGCCCAAGGGAAATTTGTTCGAGCCTTGGTTCATTCAGGAAGTCCTGCCCGCCTTGCAATGGGCGGTTGGACCCAAGGTGGCCGAGGCGATGGCCAAGGCAGTCGAAGTCAAGCTGCAACCGGTCGCGGAGCCGGACGACAATAAGCCGGGACGCACATTGACGCCAAAGGGGGTAAGTGGCCCGGCGATCAAGGAGGCGGG
Source organism: Mesorhizobium sp. A623 (assembly GCF_054489405.1). NCBI lineage: Bacteria > Pseudomonadati > Pseudomonadota > Alphaproteobacteria > Hyphomicrobiales > Phyllobacteriaceae > Mesorhizobium > Mesorhizobium sp. A623. The sequence continues at coordinate 190,488 of NZ_JBTMXB010000007.1, read as the reverse complement.
GGCCGATGTCCAGAATGCCACCGCCGCGAAAGCCGTCACAATGAAACTTGGTCCTGCGAAAGCGGAAAAGGCCACCACCGGATTGATCGGAGGCTGGACCCCAGCTGAATTCCTAAAGGCCGCGATCGCGCCCAAGCGGGCAGCGAAGGCGACCGGCAAGGGCGAGCTTGAAGTTTCGGCGCCGGTGAAGGAGGGTGATGGCCCCACATCGACCCGCGCCAAAACAAATGGCCGCAAACTCAAGAGTAGCCTTGCCGATACACCAGCGTTGCCATCTCCAGAAACTTCACCACGTGGAAAATTCGGGCCGCCGTCTTTCATGAAGGTTCGCGACGACACGTCAGGCAGTTCGCCGGATATCGGCTGATCTCGTCTCATCGGCAATCCAAAATCGAGGCCCTCGCCATAAAGCGGGGGCCTCTTTTTTTGGGACGGCATTAACCGGCGCGCTCATTTCCGTCTTTCGCGAAGCCGGATCGAAGAACCGATCAAGGTAATGAGGATCCCTTTTTAGGCTCCCCGTTTGCAATCGATCCGCCGTACCGACCTGCATTGATGTTCGTGCTTGATGGCCTGGCATCCTTGCCCCCGGGCCGAAAGCGCCGTTTGGGTGCCTACTATAACCGGCCGTACTTCCGCGACCTACCTGAAATCGAACGTGGGTGGCTTGGCGGAGGCTTTTGGCAAGTCGACCCACTCCCCGATTTGTGGCTTGCAAGGCCCTTCCTCACGATTGCGAAGGAAAGCCAATCCCGGCTTCTCCACGAGGAAGCACCAAAATGGATTACGAACCTGAACTCATACCACAATGCCTTGCCCGGTTCGCCGACGTACCGCACCGAAATCGAATCGCGCAGGAGAGGCTCTTTGAACTCGACAATACCTTCAGCCTGAAAAGCGTGACCGGTCCCGGGTTCATCCAGCGGCTGATCGATGCGCGCGCCGAGATGTCGGCCCCGGCGAACAGCCGCAACGTTCTCGCGATGCAGTTGGCGCTTGTCCGGTTCGAGCGAGAACTGGCGGCCTTCGAGATCGAGCTTGACCGGCTGGATGCAAAGCTGCGCCCGAACCGGTCCCGGTAACAATCACATCCCGCAGGCGATTACGATCCGCCTCGGTTCATTGGTCGCGGGTCGTTGCAACCCAAGAAAGATCCTCGTGAATTCCCGAGCCCGAAATTAACCTTGCGATCGCGTGGATGGGCCGCCGCGACGATTGTGGGCTCCGGTCTGTTCTGGATCCGTTCATAAGGCTCCCGTTCCGGCGACATCCGGGACAAGTCGGCCTCCGCCGGTGCTGTGACACCGACGAAGGCCTGACCCGCAACCTGGTTGAAAGGTCTTGGGCTATGGCGAGCACTAACGTCTTTGGTTCCGTCGGGAAAGAACCATCTTCCGAGCTGAAACCGGCATGGCCGCATGCTGCCGCCATCGCCAAACTCGAATCCGACTTCGGCCGTATGGTCGACAAGGCCATCGCTGCGATCCTTTCCGGGGATACCAGGCCGGACGCCGTCTTCGGTGACTATGCCGGCCTTGTCTCGATGGCCAGGTCGGTGTCATTCCACGAAGGCAAGTTGCTGGAATGGGGCATGATCCGCATCGCCGCCTGCAATCCGGATCTGCAGGTGATGCCACAGGACAAGCCAATGCCGGTGGTGCCTGCGGCAATCGAGTTCCTCGAACGCAACGAGTGGAGTTCGCTTGAAGGCATCAGGCTGCGTTCCGAGGTGCATTCCAAGAAATCCTATACACCCGACATCGTCATCGTGAACCGGAAGCACCATTCGGCCCTCATCATCGACGTCAAGCGGTCGCTCGCATCCTATAGCGAACATCGGCTCGATACGCTGCGCAGCCGCATGATGGCGGTCGCGCTGATTGCGGCGGACTGGCTCTATGTCGAGCGCAAGGCACCGCCGGTATCGGATGTCGGCATTGCCATCGTCGACGGTTCGAACGAAGCAAGCGATCACGACAAGGGCATCTTCGGTCTTTGTGAGATCGACGACCTCCTCGAAATTACTGGTGCCGGCGAAGCGATGGCCCATTTGCGGTCGATGTTTGCCGTTCGCGTTCGCGAGGAACTTGGTCGCCAATGCAAGGACGTACTCAACTTGATCGATCCGGCCCGTGGTGACCTGCATCGCGATGCGGTCCCTGGGTGGCCGGAGCCGGATGACGCCGACCCCGACGATGCTCCCGCAATCGGCTCAAGCAGTACGAGTGGCAACAAAAGCCGGGGACGGCACCCGTCGCGGATCGACGAACGGGTAAGGGTCGGCTTCGCCCGTTCTCGCGCCAGCCCGTGAAGCAGGCGCTCTGGTCGTTGGCGTCCAGCGGCACAGCCTTCCTGCCCATCACTTCCATTGCATCGAAACCGCCTTGCCGGCGGCATGGAGAAGTATTGTCATGAACCCTCGTCATTCCCGCCGCTTGTCACGGGTGCCCCTTGCCGCGTCGGCTGTCGGCAATGTCCGCGCATCGCGTAGTGTCAGCGCTGCCACGTCAGGGGATATCGGCCCCTATATCTTTCCCGAAACCCGCAACCAATCCGGCATGAGCGCCGATGCCTCGTCTTATCCACCGGCGCCGATGACTGCAGGTTCCGCGCAACCGGACCCTTGCGACACTCTAACGAGCGCCGATAATCGGTCTGCCGACCGGGCCAACACCGCGCACCAAGCGTTTGCCGACTTGGCCTGGAAGATGCCCAAGGCGGATCCGACGCTCGTGCCCATCGAGCGGTACCCGCAATCAGACACGCCGGGCGCCACCGATACGCTGCTGGGCCTGCTTGGGCACAGCAGGGAATGCAGCAAGCTTGCCAAGGCCGGGCGGATCGCATCCTGCGCGTGCCGCACCACACCACTGGACGATCCCGCCGTTGCCGTCGGACTGACCATGCATTTTGCCCGCACGGCAATGGCGCGGGGCATTCCCATGCCGAACAGCATCGTCAGCCTTCTCGAGTCACGCATTCATGAAGGCGACCCGGCTTGCCGGATTGTCGGCCAATGGCTCGAAGAGCGTGGCCTGCGCGGTATCACATGCTTCCCGACCAAAGGTGATGCGTGATGACCTCGCGTTTGGGCAAACATTTCCTGCGGCGGTTACGGCGTGCTTGCGAAATCGTCGCGATCGACCGCGCCGTAGAGACCGGGATCCTTGTTACCGAGACGCGCATCATCGGCAACCGCGAGGTTCGGATCTTCACACCGGGTCCGGCAGTCGACGGAAAGTCGGAGATCGAGATCGCGCGAATGCTTGAGCGGCGTAGTGGCGGGACATCCGTTTCCGATCGGGCCAACATTGCCGACCTCGAAGATGAGAACCAGTTCATGCTCTCGGACGAGGGCGTGCTCGTTTGTTGCGCCGTCAAACAGCAAGCGCCTTCTCCGGCAGGAACCCGCCGCACGAAAAAACTCGACAAAGCCGAGCGGCAAGCACTCATCCGTCATCTTGTGCGCATGGTCCGCCGGTCGGCCAATCCGCCAAATCCTGTTGATGTGGCAACCGTCCTCATGGTCGCCGAGGTCGTGGATTCCAGTTCCGTCCGGCTTGACGATGCTTTGCGGCCCTTGAAGTTCGGATCGCCCATCGTTGCGATCACCTGCGAGGTGACAGGATTCGGACAGCGGCTCGTCGATCTTCTCAGGCGGGGCATCATCCTTCCGGGCAAGGTGGCGACCTGCAGCGACGTTGATATCCTGCATGGCAACCGAATCCGGTTCGAGCACATCGTTGGCCCCGCAAGGCGGATCATTGTCTTCCATGGCAAGAAATACGACGCGGACGACGTTGAAGCGCTGGAGCAGCGCATCGGTTGGGCGGCGCAAAGTTCCTATCCAATCCTTGGCGTCGCTGAGACGGTGGACTGGATACCTCGGACATTGCGCAAGGCAGCACAGATGAACCTGGTCTGCGGTGGGCTTTCGGAAACGATCGTACGCGAGACGCTGAAAACGGTCATCGGCAACGCGCCGGAAGGTGCGGTCCACTACGGCGACTATCGCCATCTTCATCTGTCGGACTTGGCGGTTGCCATTCGGCCCGGCGTGTCCGCTTATCGTGCCCTCGATATTCTGGATGGTTTGGCCGAAGCCCGCACCCGGGAGGCAAAAGCCGGGAAAGGCGGGGATGGAGGCTCCGGCACGTCTCTCGGACAAAAATCCTCATCCGCGACAAGCGTCGCGAAAAACGGCCGCGGCAATCCGGGCTCGGGCAGCGAGATCATCGAGCCGGCGGACCCAACAGACAACGGCAAGGATCGCTTTGTCTTCCGCGTCGAGACCCTCTCCGGCTACGGCGAGGCGAAGGACTGGGCGCTTGGCTTGAAATCCGACCTCGTCCTTTGGCGGGCCGGAAAGCTGGCCTGGGAAGACCTGAGTACGAAACTTCTGCTCAGCGGCCCTCCCGGCACCGGCAAGACCATTTTTGCTCGCGCTCTTGGCAACACGCTCCAGGTCCCGCTGATCGTCAGTTCGGTCGCGTCCTGGCTTGAGCCAGGCTATCTGGGTGACGTGCTCAAACGCATGTCGGCGGCGTTCGCCGAAGCCGAGGCGCACAAACCCGCGATTCTCTTCATCGACGAATTCGACGGCATCGGCCAACGGGGCACAACAGGCGATTGGGTCTCGTACTGGAACAGTGTCGTCAACCGGCTGCTCGAATTGCTCGACGGCGCCGCAAAAACCGATGGTGTCATCATCGTTGGAGCAACCAACAATGCCGCCATAATCGATGCGGCACTGCTGCGCTCCGGCAGGCTGGAAAAACACATCGAAATCCCAAGGCCGGATACCGCCGCTCTGATCGGCATCCTGCGTCATCATCTCGGCGACGATCTCGATTCCGTTGTCGACAGCGCGCCGCTGCAATTCCCGTCGGATGGTGCGACTGCGGAAAGCACTCCGGCGACAGACCCCGAGTTGCCGATCACGACGGGCAACGGGAACCCAGCTCCCGCAAAACAAACACCCACACGTAAGGAGGCGCTCTGATGATCATTTTTGATTCCGGCAAGGACGGACAGTCCGCGGCATTCGAGTTGGAGTTGGCAGGCCTCGCGGCACTCTTCGCCGACTTCGAAAAGATTGGCCGCGGTATCCCGCCCGAGCATCTGGCGGGGGATGCACCGATCCTTGATCGTTGGATCGGTGCCCAACGTGCGATCCCATGCCTCGTGGGTCTGTCGACCGGTCACCCCATCCTGACGGGGGAGGCAAGGCCGATCACGACGTCCGATCTCTGGTTACTTTCCAAGGATCGCCGGTGGGCGAGGACGATGTCCCGCTGGTATCGGCTCGGTCATCCAGGAGGAAGTTCTTGGCGTGCATCGTGAAGCGTTTGATCGGACCGATGTCTGGCCATGCCGTCACCGCAGCACACCGCGATGGTGAAATCGAGCACGAATATAATTTACGCGCATCCGTCCACGTTGGAAAGAAGAGTACATGACCAATTATGACCAGGCGACGCCACCCGGGGCAACGGCGCACAATGTCCTGCGCAAGCTGGCGGTCAAGGCAAACGGGCTGACCGGCGCCGACATCGAACGGCTGGCACGAGAGCTGCGTCAGAAAGCCCGCCGTGAAAACCACGCCATCACGTTTGCGGACATTGTGGCCACCCTGGATTCGGCAAAGCCAAAAAAGTCGGCGGCTCTACGCTGGCGTATGGCCACCCACGAGGCCGGGCACGCAATCGCCGAACTTGTCATCGGCATCCGCGAAGTCACGATAATTACAATCGACGCCCCGGATGGTAACGGGTTCGTCGAAACCAGGGTCCCAAAAACTCCGGTCCTGACGGAAGAATTCCTGGATGCAATATTGATCGCGACCCTCGCAGGGCGTGCCGCGGAAGAAGAGTTGCTTGGAACTGTCGTTGCCGGATCAGGCGGAACGCCGGACAGCGATCTCGCCAAGGCAACCGAACTCGCGCAGGCCATGGAAACGACCATGGGCTTCGCACAGGATCGGCCGCTGCTTTATCGTTCAGTTGCCGATCGCGCATCGCTGCTTGTCCATAGTCCCGCGATCGCCGAACGCGTCAATGCCCGCCTCGAACTGGCCTATGCCAAGGCACGGAATGTCATCCGGCAGAACCGGAAGCCCCATTATGGGCTTGCCAAGGCCCTGATGGTTCATGACACGCTGGAGGGACCCGAACTGGAGGCCGTGATCCGACAGCTCGGCGAGCTTGCCTATGTCAGTCGGGACCAGAAAGAGGATCGCAAAGGGGCAGCGCCGGGTTTGCAGAGCTTCCATAGAGGCTCCAGCGAAAAATAAGTCGAGGCGACGCGCATTGGGCTACGCACAGGTCGGGCCAACGTCCGTGCAAGGCAATCCACGTCGAAAAAAATTGCGCTATTCCGATTCACCATCACCGTGTGCCGATTCAGAGCTGGATGACGCCGATTCCAAATTCTGGAATTGTGTTACGATGACAAACGGCGTGCGCATTTTTTGGGCGGAAGGGTCTCGCACACCGATTCGCCTTGCACGCAACTTATCGTGCATCGAAAAGATTTACGGTAATTCGATTCAGCGCCGCGGAATAACGATTCAATCCGTCGGGCAAGCGATTCTCATTGCCGTCTCACCCGCGAATAAACGACGTTTGTCGTATGCATGGGCGGCCGCCAGACTTGCCTGATCGAAATCAGGGAGTTTGGGCGGATGGCACAGTCACGGCGCGAGAAACTGGACCGGCAGCGGGAACGACAGCGCGTGGTCCGCGCAACAAGACGAGCCGAGCGAAAGCCGTCGCGCGACGACATCGCCCGCATCCTGTTGCACTGGGCCATCGTCGAGAACCTGCGGCGCGGCCGCGAGGAAGAAATCTTCCGCTTCCAGAAATTCATCACGGGCGAACTGGTCGCTCAGGGGTTCGACAGGCTCGCCTGCGACAAAGCCTTCGATGAACTCGTCGACAAATACGGCGCCGGATGGGCGTTTCAGCGTAAGCCTCACCTGCACGGTGATCCGGTGAATGAAGCCACGGCGACCGATTAGGCGATACGCTCCCATCCCCGGGATTGATCACCACGGATCGGCACGGTCGGGCAGCGCATCAAACGCCGTTCGTCACCAACCTGTCCGCTTCCCCCCATTACTCGGTCAAACGCCGTTTGGGTTTGAATCTCACGATTGCCCTTGGGCCGTCATTTCGGCCGCCGCCCGAAGGTGCGCCTGGCCTGCCATAATTTGTCAAAATCGAGACCCTGGAAGGCCGAAAAGTCCACGTCCTCCATCAGGTCGGAACAGGCGATGCTTCGCGCGCGCACTTCGCTGATCGCCTTGAAGCCGTAAAGGTCATGTTCGTCGGTCAGATGATGGCCGGCCTGGAGCTTGCGGTCGCGAGGATCGACCTTGTTGTCGCGCATCTGGTCGATATTGCCGCCGCGCAACGAGTGGAAAACCTCTTTGCGCCTTTCCTTGACGCCTGCTTTCTTGAACAGCCGGCCCATATACGAACTGGCGCTCTTGCTGGGGTCGGCGAGACCGGTGAGTTGCGGAAACAGGAAATTCCCGCCCTGGGCCTGCGCCCATTCGACAAAGCCGATCTCGCGCAGGAAGTCATGCAGGACGAAGAACGTGGTGCTGGCGTCGGTCTTGATCGGGACGCGCCGCCAGCGGCCTTCCTGATCAAGCTGGATGCCGGAGGTCTGGGCGACCCAGACGCCTGTATATTTCTCGCGGACGTCGTTTCCGGTCAGGTGGACCAGCAGGCCGAGGCGGCGGCCGGTCAGATGGCCAAGCAGCGGCAGCATGGCGTCGTCCATCAACCCTGACGCAACGCCCGTCCTGAAGATGCGGCTGATCTGGTCGGAGCCGAGGGGTTCGGCCGACTCGGGCGGCGCGGCCGTATCCGGATAGAAGAGCCGTACCCCCGCGAACGGATCCGGAAAATCGTACTCGGTCATCTTCCGGCGCACGAGCGTCTTGACGATCGAGACGTACCCGTCCTCCATCGCCTTGCGCTTCAGGGGCTTTGCCCTGAGGTCGAGGTTGGCGGCGAGGATTTCCCGTGCCGTCTTTTCCTTCGGCCTGTCCCTGACATAGGCGGGCCAATGTGTCAGGAGGTATACATAGGCCTGCAGGTCGGCCCCGGTATAGGTGTCGACCGGATGGTCGCCGATCAACTCGATGAACAGGTTCGTCCGCATCCTGGCCGTGCCGATGTCCTTGTTTTTCTCGCCTACCTTCACGGCACGGGCTGCGAAATACTCGTCGGAAACCTCGCTGAGCAGTGGATGTCTCGACGGCTTGCGAACAACGGTCCGTCGATCGAGCTTGAAGGCGGGAATTTTTTTGCCGGCATCGTCCCGTTCCTCGGCATGGGGAAGCCCTGCCGTTTCGGGCACGTCGGCGCCTGGATGATGCTCTGCCGGAGAGGAGATCGCCGCTGCGGCCAAAACCGACGCGGCTGCGACAGCGTGCGGCCCGGCAACCATTGACGACGCTGCCGGTGGCACGGCTTGCGGGCCCAGGGGCATGGACTCCCCGGCGATCTTGGCGATCGACTGTGCCCTCATCAGTTCCGCGTTCTCGACGATGAGCGGATTGCCGTCCGCCCCTTTCGCCAATTCCCTGGCGAGGCTTACCAGCCCCCGGAAGCCCGCGAACGCCGCCTCCTGATGGGGCGGCGTCGGCGGCGCGGGTCGGGAGACGATGGAGAGCATGGCCTTGAGGTAACCCTTCACCTCCGCGGCCGCCAGTTCGGGACTGTCGTTGCTGAAGTCGGGCGGTCCCTCACCATTGTATTCGCCCGCATCCCCGAAGCCGTCGTTTTCCAATCTGGTCTTCCTCATCTGGTCGAAGCGGTTTCTGGCGAGTGCCGCCAGCAACTCTGCCTGGACGCGTGCTTCCCGTGCGGTGAGCGCGCCCAATCCCAGGCGCACGAACCGTGCACGCGGCCCCGCCAGGTCGCCGGGCAGTCTAATCTGAAAAAGATAAACGGAGCCTGACCGGACGAGATAGCGACCGGGAGAGCCGCTGGCCGCCACGTCCCTGGCCTTAGAGGCAGGCGCGTTTCCCGGCGTTGCCAGCGATGCGTCCGACGATACGTCGCGCGATACATTCAACGATACAGGCATGTGGACAACTCCCTTCCATGGGAGCCGCGAGGCGAAATTACGGAGCGGGATCAGGTGCTTGCGTTGAAAGTGGGTTCGAGTCCCGAGGCCCTGGCGGAGAGGGAGGGATTCGAACCCCCGATGGGCTTACACCCATGCCGCATTTCGAGTGCGGTGCATTCGACCACTCTGCCACCTCTCCGCGGGTCATGGTCCGCCGTTGACGGCGCGGCGCAGTAGATAACGGCTGAACAGCAACCTTACAAGGCCCAATATGTGCGCCCGCGATAATCCCTGCCCCCCGACGCCGGCCAGCCGCTTTCGGCGCGTCAACGCGCACCCCCTCCTCCATCTTCGTCACCGCCCTCGCCCATCTTCGTCACCGGCCTCGCCTTGACTTTGCCGGGGCCGGCGTCTATGGACAGCGCGCAATCGGCGTGGAGGCTTTCCGCGCCGCTTGTCTATTGAACCCGCAGACTGACAAAAAGACGGCCGAACCGTCCCTCTTTCGAGAGAAAGACGGTTCATCAAGGTCGACCGAACAGCGAAAGGCAAAAAATGTTCGCAGTCATTAAAACGGGCGGCAAGCAATATCGCGTAGCCGCCAACGATCTCCTGAAGATCGAAAAACTCGAAGCCAATGTCGGCGATATCGTCGAAATCGGCACTGTGCTTGCACATGGCGAAGGCGACAACGTCGTTTTCGGCGCGCCCTTCGTTTCGGGCGCACTGGTAACAGTCGAAGTCGTCGAGCAGGGCAAGAACCGCACGGTCATCGCGTTCAAGAAGCGCCGCCGGCAGAATTCGCGCCGCAAGATCGGCCATCGCCAGTTGCTCACCACCGTGCGGATTTCCGAAATCCTAACGGATGGCGCCAAGCCGTCGAAGAAGGCGCAAGGCAAGCCGATAAAGGCCGCCGCGAAAAAAGAAGCCGCCCCGGCAGCAACCGCCACCGCAGCGCCGCTGTTCACCGCGCCGGCCGGCGATGCCGACGATCTGGTCGTCATCAAGGGCATCGGCCCGGTTGCGGCCAAGGACCTGATCGCGCAGGGCATCACCACCTTCGCGCAGATCGCGGCCCTCACCGACGCCGAAGTCGAGACGATCGACGCGAACATGCCGTTCAGCGCCGACCAGATCAAGGACTGGCGCGAGCAGGCCAAGGAACTGGCCAAGAAGTAAGCTGTCGGTCCAGAACCGATATCTGACTTGAAACGAGCGCCAAGCGCGTTCATAAGAATTTGAGGCGCTTCGCGGCGCAAAGGAGTTAGACAAATGGCACACAAGAAAGCTGGCGGTTCGTCGCGCAACGGTCGCGACTCGCATTCCAAGCGCCTTGGCGTGAAGAAGTTCGGTGGCGAAGCCGTCATTCCGGGCAACATCATCATTCGCCAACGCGGCACCACGTGGCATCCCGGCGTCAATGTCGGCATGGGCACGGACCACACCCTTTTTGCGCTCGAAACCGGCGCTGTAACTTTTAACAAAAAAGCCAATGGCCGAACCTACGTGTCGGTAAATCCGACACTCAAGGCCGCGGAGTAGCCGGTTCCGCACGAGAACACCGGCACCCATCTCGGGGACCGGTGTCTGGCCAAGCCAGGAAATGGATCAGGGGAGATGGGCAAGCCATTTCCCCTTTTTCTTTTCTGGAGGATTTTCACCATGGTTGCCGAAGCGGAAGACGACGGAGACGAAAGTTTCGCCATAGACTGCCCGGTCATCGCCACCGAAAACCTGACGATGCGTGCACCGCAGGAAAGCGACATCGCGCAACTGGTGGAGTTGGCCGACAATCACCACATTGCCCAGATGCTGGCGCGCATGCCGCACCCTTACGGCGAGGCCGAGGCGCGCGCCTTCCTGTCCATGACCAAGGCACGGCGCGGCGGCGCGGCCTATATGCTGACGCTGGCCGGAACCGACACCATCGTCGGCTGTGCGGGCCTGAACACCACGGATCGCGGGCTGGAACTCGGCTACTGGATCGGCGAGCCCTACTGGCGGCGCGGCTATGCCACCGAGGCCGCGCACGCCCTAGTCGATCTCGCCTTCCGCAGCACGAACATTCAGGTTCTGCAGGCCTCGTGCCGGGTCATCAATCCGGCCTCGCGCCGGGTCATCCACAAATGCGGCTTCCAGTATGCCGGCCAGGGCATGCTGAATTCGATCGTCGCCGGCCAGGTGCCGGTCGAGCGCTATCGTCTCGACCGCAAGACCTGGACCAGCCTGCGCAACTGGGTGCATTTCTGATGATGCCCAGTCTGATGATGTTCGGCGGGGTGCGTCCTTCGAGGCTCGCCCTTCCGGGCTTGTGCTCCTTCTCGGGCGTCAAAGCGGGCTCGCACCTCAGGATGAGGAAGGGCGGCGCTCCGGGGGCGTCTCCTGCCCTGTCGGCAGATACCGAGCGATAAGCAACAACGGTCCTCATCCTGAGGTGCGAGCCCGCACGACCAAAGAAAGCCCGCCCCAACGTCGACGGGCGAGCCTCGAAGGACGCACCGAAACTACGCCAGTTCCGCCCACACCGGCAAATGATCGGAGCCGACCGCCTGCCGGTCGACCCACAGGCGTTGCAAGGATCGGGCGAGCGAGGCGCTGGCGAACACATAGTCGAGGCGCTTGTGCCGGCCGGCATCGTCGGGACGCTTGGGATCGACCCATGTGGTGAGATCGTCAACGCCAAGATGGCATGCGGCGTCAACCGCGAGGCCAGCGCTCAGCGGCATGCCGAACTCAGGATCGGGTGCGCCGGCAATCTCGCTATATTCCGGCGATCCGGCCAGCATGTTGAAATCGCCCATCACGACAAAATCCTGCGGACAGGGCGGCTCCGGCAGGCCGACCTCGGCAAGGCCGGAAAGGCCGCCGCCCTCCAGCGGATAATTCAACAACCGCTCGCGCAGGAATGCGATCTGGCTGACGCGCTCGGCCGGACTGCGATGGTCGAGATGGGTCGAGTAGAAGCGGATGAAGCCGAGCGGTGTCTCGATCAACGCTTCCAGCGCCCCACGCTGAAAATTCAGCGCATCGAAGCTGCGGCTGCGCGGCAACAGCAGATTGCGCGACAGCTGGATCGGGGTCTTGGACAAGACCATGTTGCCAAGCTGGAACATGGTGGTGACGGCCCGGCCCCTGGCGACATGAGAGCCGATATTGGCCTCGAAATTGCTGCCATAGACCGAAAAATAGTCCGGCAGGGCCTCAGTCAGTTCTGCGACCATGTCGCGCCCGCCATTATTGGGATTGTTGCGGCAAACCTCCTGCAGCGCGATCACGTCCGCGCCACGCACGGCACTGGCGATACGCTCGATATCGTAGAGCCCGTCGAGACCGACGCCATACTGGGTGTTGTAGGTGACCAGTTTCATCGCCATCTTCCGACCAAAACACGCCGCGCCCGCTCTCGCCCTATCCCGCGCTATAGGGTAGAGGTCAGTCATGAAACTCAATAGCAGCAGAAACAGCCCCTTCCGATGAAATTTCTCGACCAGGCCAAGGTTTACATACGCTCCGGCGACGGCGGTGCCGGCTCCGTGTCGTTCCGGCGCGAAAAGTTCATCGAGTTCGGCGGCCCCGACGGCGGCGACGGCGGGCGCGGCGGCGACGTCTGGCTCGAGACGGTCAACGGGCTGAACACGCTGATCGATTATCGCTACCAGCAGCACTTCAAGGCCAAGACCGGCATGCACGGCATGGGCCGCAACATGACCGGCGGCAAGGGAGCCGACGTGACGCTGAAAGTGCCGGTCGGCACCCAGGTTCTGGAAGAGGACAACGAAACGCTGATCTGCGACATGGTGCATATCGGCCAGCGATTCCTGCTGGCCAAGGGCGGCAATGGCGGCTTCGGCAACCAGCATTTCAAGACCTCGACCAACCAGGCGCCGCGCCGCGCGAACCCCGGCCTGCCCGGCATCGAAATGAACATCTGGCTGCGGCTGAAACTGATTGCCGATGCCGGACTGGTCGGCCTGCCCAATGCCGGCAAGTCGACGTTCCTTGCGACGGTAACGGCGGCGAAGCCGAAGATAGCCGACTATCCTTTCACGACCCTGCATCCGGGCCTTGGCGTCGCCCGCATCGATGCCCGCGAATTCGTCATCGCCGATATTCCGGGTCTTATCGAAGGCGCGCATGAGGGCGTCGGCATCGGCGATCGTTTTCTTGGCCATGTCGAACGCACGCGCGTGCTGTTGCATCTTGTTTCGGCACAGGAAGAAAACCCCGGCAAGGCCTACAAGACGGTGCGCGACGAACTCGAGGCCTATGGCAACGGCCTGGCCGACAAGGTCGAGATCGTCGCGCTCAGCCAGGTCGACCTTCTCGATGCCGACGAGCGCAAAAAGAAAATAGCCTCGCTGAAACGTGCCGCCGGCCGCACGCCCATGCTGCTATCAGCCCCCACCCGCGAAGGCGTCGAAGCCATGCTGCGCGCGCTGATGAAGATCGTGGAAGACGCCCGCGCGCCTGCCGCCCCTGTCGATACGCGGTGGCAGGACTAGCCGGCGATGACTGCGCTTTCCCTCAAAAAATACCGGCGTATCGCCATCAAGATCGGCTCGGCGCTGGTGGTCGACCGCGCGACCGGCCTCAAGCGAGACTGGCTGGCATCGCTGGCCGACGACATTGGCGAGCTGGCCAAGGGCGGCACGGAAATCCTCGTCATTTCTTCCGGCGCCATCGCGCTCGGCCGCACCATTCTGGGCTTGGGCAAGCGCGCGTTAAAACTGGAAGAAAGCCAGGCCGCCGCCGCCGTCGGCCAGATCGCGCTGGCGGGCGCATGGTCCGATGCGTTGGGCGGCCATGGGCTCAAATCCGGGCAGATCCTGCTGACGCTCAGCGACACCGAGGAGCGCCGCCGCTATCTCAACGCGCGCGCCACCATCTCCACCCTGCTCAAGATGAAGGCGGTGCCGGTCATCAACGAGAACGACACGGTCGCCACCTCCGAAATCCGCTATGGCGACAACGACCGGCTGGCGGCGCGCGTCGCCACCATGATGGGCGCGGACCTTCTGGTGCTGCTGTCCGACATCGACGGGCTCTACACCGCCCCGCCCGCGCACGATCCGCAGGCGCGCTTCATCCCACTGGTCGACCACATCACTCCCGACATCGAGGCAATGGCGGGTGCTGCCGCTTCCGAATTTTCGCGCGGCGGCATGCGCACCAAGCTCGACGCCGGCAAGATCGCAACCGCCGCCGGCACCGCCATGATCATCACCGCCGGCACGCGGCTGTCGCCGCTGATGGCGATCGAGCGCGGCGAGCGCGCCACCTTCTTCAAGCCGAGCAGTCACCCGGTCAAGGGCTACAAGACCTGGATTGCCGGCCAGCTCGAACCGGCGGGGAGGCTCACCATCGACGCCGGCGCGGTGCGTGCGCTCAAGTCCGGAAAGTCGTTGCTGCCGGCCGGCGTCAAGCTGGTCAGCGGCAACTTTTCGCGCGGCGATACCGTGGCGATACTGTCGCCCGAGGCCCGTGAAATCGCGCGCGGGCTGGTTGCCTACGATGCCGCCGATGCCGTAAGAATCGCGGGCCTGAAGACGACCGAGATCGAAACGGTGCTCGGCTACGAGGCGCGCTCGGCGATGATCCACCGCGACGATTTGGTGGTAAACGACGACGCCACCGCCTACACCGACGCCCCGGCTACGACGGAGACTGAACCATGCTGACCCGGCATGACAATTCCAACAGCGACATTGCGGCCGTGATGGCCGCTATCGGCCGCCGCGCGCGCGCTGCCGCACGCCCACTGGCCATCGCCACCGCCGAACGCAAATATGCCGCCCTGGTCGGCATGGCGCAGGCAATCGCGGCCCAGGAACAGGCCATCCTCGACGCCAATGCCGTCGATCTGGCCAATGGCGAGGAGAATGGCCTTGCCGCCTCCTTCATGGACCGGCTGAAGCTGACGCCGGCACGCATCCGCGCCATGGCCGACGGCATCCGCACTATTGCCGAACTGCGCGATCCGGTCGGCGAGGTGATGGCCGAATGGGACCGCCCGAACGGCCTGCATATCGAACGCGTGCGCACGCCGCTCGGCGTCGTCGGCGTCATCTACGAAAGCCGGCCGAACGTGACGGCGGATGCCGGCGCGCTGTGCCTCAAGGCCGGTAACCCGGTGATTTTGCGCGGCGGCTCGGATTCGGGGAATTCCTCCGCCGCCATCCATGCCTGCCTGGTCGAAGGGCTGAAGAACGCCAACCTGCCGCAAGATGCCATCCAGTTGGTGCCGACCACCGACCGCGCCGCCGTCGGCGAGATGCTGAAAGGCCTGTCCGGCAATCTCGACGTCATCATTCCGCGTGGCGGCAAAAGCCTCGTTTCGCGGGTGCAGAACGAGGCCCGCGTGCCGGTGTTCGCGCATCTCGAAGGCATCTGCCACCTCTATATCGACAAGTCCGCCGACCTCGACATGGCCGTGAAGATCGCCGTCAACGCCAAGATGCGCCGCACCGGCATCTGCGGCGCGGCGGAAACGCTGCTTGTGGACCGCGCTGTCGCTTCGACACACCTCGTGCCGATCCTGACCGCGCTGCGCGACGCCGGCTGCGCTATCCGCGCCGACGCCGACGTGCTGAACATCTTCCCCGATGCCGCGCCCGCCACGGACGCCGACTGGACCACCGAATATCTCGACGCCATCATCTCCGCAAAACTGGTGGACGGCGTTGCCGGAGCCATCGAGCACATCGAGACTTTCTCCTCGCACCACACCGAGGCCATCGTCGCGGAGGACGCCAAGGCGGTCGAAAAATTCTTCAACGAAATCGACTCGGCAATCCTGCTCGCCAATGCCTCGACCCAGTTCGCCGATGGCGGCGAGTTCGGCATGGGCGCGGAAATCGGCATCGCCACCGGCAAGATGCACGCGCGCGGCCCGGTCGGCGTCGAACAGCTCACCTCATTCAAATACCGCGTGCGTGGCACGGGGCAGGTGCGGCCGTGATGGCAACGGGCCGGCCTCGGCTTCGGCTTGATTAGAGACGTAGTGCATTCCGTGTCGAACGCTAAACTGTCGCCCCACTATCTGCGCATGCCCCATGTCGAAAAGGGCATGCAGGTCGGCCTGTTCGGCGGCTCGTTCAACCCGCCGCATGCCGGTCATGCGCTGGTCGCCGATATTGCGCTTCGGCGTCTGGCACTCGATCAGTTGTGGTGGATGGTGACACCCGGCAATCCGCTTAAGAACGGGCGCGAACTGGCTCCGCTGGCCGAGCGCCTGCACCGGTCGGAAGACATCACCAAAAATCCGCGCATAAAAGTGACTGCCTTCGAGGCGACCCATCATATCCGTTACACCGCCGACACGCTGGCGCTGGTACGCGCCCGAAATCCGGGCGTCGATTTCGTCTGGATCATGGGCGCGGACTCACTGCGCGACTTCCACCGCTGGCAGCGCTGGCGCCAGATCATGCTGACCTTCCCCGTCGCGGTGATCGACCGGCCGGGTGCGACGCTGTCTTTCCTGTCATCCGTGGTGGCGAAAACCTTCGACTACGCCCGCATCGACGAACGCGACGCGCAGCAGCTTGCCCGCATGCGCGCGCCGGCATGGACCTTCATTCACGGACCGCGTTCGCCGCTTTCGTCCAGCGCGATCCGCCAAGTGACAAAATAGCCATCATCCTTGCCACGCCCTGCATTCGCAGTCTGGCCATTTCAAAGAACGCTGCCTTTTGGGCAGGTGGGAAGCGCGACGCGAGGCCGTGCCTTCGATAATTTGATACATGGCGCGAACCTCGCGTCACGCCGGCGTTTTCCGTTTCCGTCCGATCCGCTACACCGTCCGGCATTTGCGCCTTCCAGCTTGTGTGCTCGCTCCAGCACGCACGGGCCATAGTACCCGCGGGTGACCCTCTGGACGGAACCTCCCCGGGCGACAGGCACGTTTCCTGCCATCGGAGGCGCCGGTTCCTCCCCACACGTTCACCGTCGCGACCGGCGTTCCCATGGGAGAAACTGCCGGGCATTATGAGAGGGATGCGGAGGGTGTGGATATATTTATTTTCGAGGGAGCGCTCCGTCCAGCACCCCTCATCCGACCTCGCTGCGCTCGGCCACCTTCTCCCACAAGAGGAGAAGGGAAGGTCGGCGCTGCTCTTACCTTCTCCCCTTGTGGGAGAAGGTGGATCGACGCGTAGCGGCGAGACGGATGAGGGGTGTTGGCCGGAACGAGTTCAGCTTTCCGTCTGCGCCCCCCGAACTTTACGCCACGTCGAATTGCAACCGCTTGGCGGAATCGATCGACTTGTTGTCACGCACCTGCGCCAGCACGTTTTCAGGGAACGGCGCATCCAGGTAAAGCAGGGCGATGGCATTGCCGCCGGGATGGTCGCGGCCAAGCTGGAAGTTGGCGATGTTGACGCCGTTTTCCCCGCACAGCGTGCCAAGCAGGCCGATGATGCCGGGAACGTCGGCATTGGTCGTGTACAGCATATGCGCCCCGACCTCGGCATCGAGATTGATGCCCTTGATCTGGATGAAGCGCGGCTTGCCGTCGGAAAAGCAGGTGCCGGCGATCGAGCGTGTCTTCTTCTCGGTCTTCACCGTCAGCTTGATATAGCCGTCGAACACGCCCGACTTGTCGCGCTTGACCTCGGCGACGATAATGCCGCGTTCCTTCACCATGATCGGGGCGGACACCATGTTGACGTCCGAAACCTGCGGGCGGATCAGCCCGGCAAGCGTGGCACTGATCAGCGCGCGCGTATTCATGGTCGCGGTCTGCCCGTCGAACAGGATTTCCACCTCCTTGATCGGGTCTTCCGTCACCTGCCCGACGAACGCGCCCAGCACCTCCGCCAGCTTGACGAAGGGTTTCAGGCGCGGCGCTTCCTCGGCGGTGATCGAGGGCATGTTGATGGCGTTGGTGACCGCCCCCTTGATCAGATAGTCCGACATCTGCTCGGCCACCTGCAGCGCCACGTTTTCCTGCGCTTCCGACGTCGAAGCGCCCAGATGCGGCGTCGCCACCACGTTTTCCATGCCGAACAGCGCGTTGTTTTCGGCCGGCTCGACCTCGAACACGTCGACGCCAGCACCGGCGACCTTGCCGCTCTTCAACGCCGCGACCAGGTCGGCCTCGACGATCAAGCCGCCGCGCGCGCAATTGACGATGCGCACGCCGGGCTTCATCCGGGCAATCGCATCGGCATTGATGATGCCCTTGGTCTTCTCCGTCATCGGCGTGTGCAGCGTGATGAAGTCGGCGCGCGCGAACAGTTCGTCCAGTTCAACCTTGTCGACGCCCAGTTCCTCGGCCCGCTTGTCGGACAGGAACGGATCGAAGGCGATGACGTGCATCTTCAAGCCGACGCCGCGTGAGGCGACGATCGAACCGATATTGCCGCAGCCGATGATGCCCAGCGTCTTGCCGGTGATCTCGATGCCCATGAAGCGGTTCTTTTCCCACTTGCCGGCATGGGTGGAGGCGTTGGCTTCCGGTATCTGGCGGGCCAGCGCGAAGATCATGGCAATCGCGTGCTCGGCCGTGGTGATCGAATTGCCGAAGGGCGTGTTCATGACGATGATGCCGCGCCGCGAGGCGGCCGGAATATCGACATTGTCGACGCCGATGCCGGCGCGGCCGATAACCTTGAGGTTCTTCGCGGCGGCGATCAGCTTTTCGGTGACCTTGGTCGCGGAGCGGATGGCAAGGCCGTCATACTGGCCGATGACTTCGAGCAGCTTTTCCTTGTCCTTGCCGAGATCGGGCAGATAGTCGACGTCGACGCCGCGATCCTTGAATATCTGCACGGCGGTGGGGGAAAGTTTGTCGGAAACGAGAACGCGGGGCATTTTTTTCAATCCTGTCAGGTTGCTGACCCCTCATCCGTCGCCTTTGGCGACACCTTCTCCCACAAGGGGAGAAGGAAGAGGGCCTGTCCCTTCTCCCCTTGTGGGAGAAGTTGGCCGAGCGGAGCGAGGTCGGATGAGGGGTGTTCCAGTAAAACGTAAATGCCAGGTCAGGCCGCTTGCTTGAGCGCGGCTTTCTGTGTGGAAAAAGCCCAGTCGAGCCAAGGCATCAGCGCTTCAACGTCCGCCGTCTCGACAGTTGCCCCGCACCAGATGCGCAGGCCGGGCGGCGCATCACGATAATGGCCGATGTCGAAAGCGACGCTTTGCCTGTCGAGCGCGGTTGCCAGACCCTTGGCGAACGCCGCCTGCCCTTCGGCATCGAGCGCGGCGATTTCCGCATCGACGATTGCCAGGCAAACGGATGTGTTCGACCGCGTTGCCGGGACGGCAGCCAGATGGCCGAGCCACGAGGACTTTTGCACGAAGCGGTCGATGACGGCGGTATTGGCGTTTGCGCGGGCAACCAGCCCGTCCAGCCCACCGATGCTTTTCGCCCAATTCAGCGCATCCAGATAATCCTCGACGCACAACATCGACGGCGTGTTGATGGTTTCGCCGCGAAAAATGCCTTCGATCAGCTTGCCGTTGGAGGTGAGGCGGAAAATCTTCGGCAGCGGCCATGAAGGCTTGTAGCTTTCCAGCCGCTCGACGGCGCGGGGGCTGAGGATCAGCATGCCATGCGCGCCCTCGCCGCCCAAAACCTTCTGCCAGGAGAAGGTGACGACATCGAGCTTTTCGAAGTCGAGTTTTTGCGCGAACGCCGCCGAGGTGGCGTCGCAGATGGTCAGCCCTTGCCGATCCGCCGGGATGAAGTCGCCGTTCGGCACGCGCACGCCAGAGGTGGTGCCGTTCCAGGTAAAGACCACGTCGCGGTCGAAATCGATGCTGGAGAGGTCCGGCAATTCGCCATAGGGCGCTTCGATGCGGCGCACATCGGCAAGCTTGAGCTGCTTGACCACGTCGGTGATCCAGCCGGCGCCGAACGATTCCCAGGCGACCATGTCGACGCCGCGCTCGCCCAGCAGCGACCACAGCGCCATCTCGACGGCGCCGGTGTCGGACGCCGGCACGATGCCGATGCGGTAATCGGCCGGAACGTTCAGGATTTCACGGGTAAGGTCGATGGCCTGCGCCAGCTTGCTCTTGCCTATTTTCGCGCGGTGCGAGCGGCCAAGCGGAGCATCCGTCAGCGCCTCGACCGACCAGCCGGGACGTTTGGAACAGGGACCTGAAGAAAAGCGGGGGTTTGCCGGACGGAATCCGGGCATGGGAAGTGTCGTCATCGTGGTCTATCCTTCCAGATAGTGGCCCCTCGTTGGGGAGGGGTGGCCCACTCCGGCCATTACCGAAATCCTCGGAAAAGCGCAAGCGATATCGATAGTTGCCATGCAGGTTCTTGCAGCGCCGTGCAGAACGGAGGCGGAACGCGCGGCAAGAAGTGGCACAAAACTGACACAAGCGGTTCGCCGTCTGTTCATGCTGCGCCGGCGACTGCGCAAACGAAAACCGCCGCTCAGGATGGTCCCCTGAACGGCGGCAATGCGATAGAAAAGCACAGCAGCGCTTTCAACGGAAACTCCTACCACAACGCCGACGACGCCGCAACGCGAGCCGGCCGCTGGTATGCGGAAAACCGTGAGAATTGCCCGCAGCCGATCATTCCAACGCTGCGGCGGATGTTCGATCTATCGGCGCTTGAAGCCGTCCAGGCGATCCGCGTGGCGAACGGAGTGCAGCGATGAGCGCGCCCCTGCACGTCAGCGCCGCGCTGCTCAACTCTCGGCTGGTCAAAGCTGGGGCCCCTGACCCCGAGCTGGTCGACGCTTACATGTCAGGCGCGATCCGCACCAAGGGGCCGAGCCGTGCCCCCAATCCTCTCAATCGCTATTCTCGTCGCCTTGCGGCGCGGTTTGATCGCAAGTGGCAACGCTCGCCCGATCGCGCCGCGTCCGTGAAACGGCGGCGCATGCTGGGCGGCTCAAGCGGTATGCCCGACACGATCCGGCATTACTACACGGAAGGCGAGCGCGCCGCTCTGGCCGTCATCGCAGGCGAGGTGAAGCACCATGGCGTGTGCACCCTTCCCATTGACCGCATTGCAGCCGTTGCAGGCGTAAGCCGAACGACCGTGCAAAACGCTCTACGCGAGGCGCGCGCGCGCGGTCATGTGACCGTCGAGGCGCGGCCGCGCACGGGACAGAAGAACCTCACCAACATCGTGCGCGTCAGCTCGAAAGAATGGCTTGCCTGGCTCAAGCGCGGGCCAGCTTTGGCACGATCGATAGGGTTCAAATCATTCCACCCCACGAAGAACCAAGATCAAAAAACATACGTTGACGGGCTTCACGACGCTTGCACCGGGCACGGTATTGCCAGCGGAGACGCTGCAAAGGGGCTTGGGAATAGGAAGCGCGGGCAAAGCCGAGCGCAACCGGGAACCGAACGGCGCTGCCATGCTGATTGAGACGCGAAGACCAGTGCCTGGAGGCCGGCAACTGTCGATCCTGCTGGACGAATATGCGCGCCAGATAGAGCGGCTTTCGCCATCACCGCGCAACCCTGAGCGCTTCCATGAGGACAAGAGCGAGATCGTGGCGGCGCTGCTCGATCTGGCATACGAGGTGCGCCGTGGCTGACTGGCCTTACAGCACGCGAACGTGGCAGCGGCTGAGGCTGGCGAAGTTGGCGCACAATCCCATGTGCTACGCCTGCTCGCTTCGCGGTCGGATCGCATCGGCCGTGGCCGTCGACCATGTGAAGGCGATCAAGGCTGGCGGCGATCCGTTCCCGCCGCTCGACGGGCTGATGAGCCTTTGCGAGCGCTGCCACAACGAGAAGACGAACGCGGTCGATCGACCTGACCGCTCGTCATCCGGTCGACGGTTCAAAGGCTTCGACGTGAACGGCAACCCGATCGATCCCGGCGACGATTGGCATGGTGGGGGTGCCTGAAATCACGGGGAACGGTGCCGGATAGGACCGGTGTGGAAGAGCGGAATATACTTAGTTTCAGATACTTAGGAAGCAGAAGGAACAAAGCGGATGGCACTTAGAGGCATCGGATCAAATCCGCTTTCAGGGCGCGGGCAGGTCGAAGTTCGCGAAGTTTTGCCTTGGGATGAACCCAGCCTGACACGCGACCAGCGCGTGATTGAGTTCTGCGAAGACCTGCCGATCACGGCCGGCAAACTCGCCGGCACCAAGATGAAACTCCGGCCGTGGCAGCAAGAATTTATCCGCGCCGTCTATTCTGACGACGCCGCCGGCTCGCGGACGGTGCGAACCGCCGTGCTCAGCATGGGCCGCAAGAACGGCAAGACGCAGCTCGCGGCGGCGCTGGCGCTCTGCCACCTTGTCGGGCCGGAAGCGGAGCCGCGAGGCGAGGTCTATTCGTGCGCGCTCACCCGCGACCAGGCGTCGAAGCTGTTTCAGGAAATGGTCGCGGTCCTGAAATCACACCCGGAGCTGAACGATCGTTGCAACATCGTCCGGTTCACCAAGCAGATCGAGGTGATGAGCGGCCACGGCGAAGGCTCGATTTATGCCGCCCTGTCGGCCGACGCCGGCAGCGCGTTGGGCCTGTCGCCGTCCTTCGTCGTCTATGACGAGCTGGGGAGCGCGCCGAACCGTGCCTTGTTCGACGCCATGGACACCGCGACAGGCGCTCGCGACAATCCGTTGATGATGGTGATTTCTACTCAGGCGGCGGCGGATCACGCCGTCCTGTCCGAGCTGATCGACTACGGCTTGCGCGTCCAGTCGGGCGACATCACCGACCCGTCGTTTCATCTGACCCTGTTCGCCGCGCCGCAGGACGCCGACCCGTGGGAGCCTGAGACCTGGCGGCTGGCAAACCCGGCAATAGGCGACTTCCGCTCGCTCGCCGACGTGCAGCGGCAGGCTGGGCAGGCGCGGCTTGTGCCGTCGAAGGAAGCGGCGTTCCGCAACCTGATCCTCAACCAGCGCGTTTCCGCCGTCTCACGCTTCATCCACAAGGCCGAATGGGACGCCAACGCCGGCACGGTCGACGCTGCCAGCCTCGATGGCCGCGAATGCTATGCCGGTCTCGACCTGGGCGCGACACGCGACTTGACGGCCTTCGTCATGGTCTTTCCCGATGACAAGGGCCATTTTGACGTACTCGCCCGCTTCTTCATGCCGGAAGCGAACATCGAGGACCGATCGAACGAGGACCGCGTACCCTATGATGTTTGGGCAAAGCAGGGCCTTATCACGCTCATTCCCGGCGCGACGATCGATCCGGGCTTCGTAGCGGACGTTCTGGCGAATGCGACCACGCGCTACAACATGCAGACGCTCGCCTATGATCGCTGGCGCATCGAAGATTTGAAACGCGAGCTGGGGCTGATCGGCGCGGCCTTGCCACTGACGCCGTTCGGGCAGGGCTTCAAGGATTTCTCGCCAGCCGTCGACATGCTGGAAAGGTGCGTAGCCGAAAAGCTGCTGAGACATGGCGGCAATCCAGTGCTCAACATGTGCGCCGCGAATGCCGTGGTGACGCGCGATCCGGCTGGCGGGCGAAAACTCGACAAGTCGAAGGCGGCGGGCAGGATCGACGGGCTTGTCGCGCTGGCGATGGCGCTCAGCATCTCGAAACGACACGAGCCAGAGGCGCTGCCGGCGTGTCTGGCGGAGCTGATGGTCTGATTATGGGATGATCCGCGCGCGCCAGTAGTTCCTGATCTCGCTTTCAAACCAGCCTTCGGCCTCAAATCGTGGGCTGACGCGAGATCGGAAGTCCAAATAGTGGCTGTAGTGCTTGCCTTCGAGCCACGTTGTGAACGCGCCGAAACTCGGATAATGACCCGGCTGCTGCTGGTAGCCGGTTTCGTGCATCCATTCCAATGCAAGACGCCGGATAGCGCGCTCGGCGTCTGCCTTTTTGTTCATTTTTTTGTCGCCCGTTTGCCGCTTTTCTTATCCTCCCGGAGAGAAAGGAAAATAGATGCGATCACTTGGAGCGCCTCGGTCCTAGACAATCCCGGCCGCTCTTCTTCGATGTAGCGGTCTAGCATCGGCAAATGATCCGGCAAAATCCCGCTTGGGCCTTCGTAGGCGGCCAGCCCCTCCCCAATCAGTGTGCGCACTGCCTCCGATCGGCTGGGTATCTCAGATTGCTCGCGCCTCCAATCATCGACTAATTGCATCTGTTCGTCGGTGAAGCCGATCAGCACCTTGTTTGTGTAAGTGAGAGGGCGGGCCATGCCTATATCCCGATATGCGTTATTGACAATCCAGATATAAAGCATATCGGTATATCCGGGACGACACAAGGTTGCAGCCTTGCCGTCGCCCCTAACCGCAACCGATCGTGAAAGGATCGATCATGGCTGACCTCAGCAATAGCACTGTTTTGCCTTCCGGTGAGCGTCCAACGTTGTCGTACTCTGAGGCGATGGGTGCATTTGAGAAGATCGTCGACATCACCGAGATGATCGATTGCATAGTGCTCGCCTGCGCCTCGTTAGACCCCGAGCACGGAAACCCCATCGCCCGGATTGCCCACATCGCGACAGAAAAGCTCTACGAGGTGCAAGAAATTGTCGACTTGCGCGTGGTTGCCTGCACGGAGAAATCCACAGGCTGAGCTAAATCCGAAGCGTGTTGTTTGACACGGATTTAAAATCCGTGGTAGATAACACGAAACTCGGGGTTGAGCGCAATGGAAACAGGTATCAGCTTAGCAGTCTTCACGCCTCGTGAAGCCGAACGCATCACGGGCGTGTCGACGGTAATGCAACGCGACTGGCGACGGCATGGTTATTTGCCCGTCAGTGAAGGCCATATGCGTTTCAACGTGTTCGGCCTCGCGGAACTGCTGGCACTTAGGCTGCTGGCGGAACGCCGTATTGGACCGCAGCAAGGGAAGCTGGTTTCCGATTGGCTCGCAGCCGGCATCACTCGTTTCGCTTTGCAGAGCCGTCGTGCTTATGACGGCGATGCTGCCGAAATTCAGAAATTGCCGGATGATACCAACAAGGCCGCCATGCGCGAGGCGCTCGAAAAGCTGGCAGCTCAAGCGGCACCGGGCAGCACCTTCAGCCTGAGTGGAGCGCCAATTTCTTGGCTTGCCGGTGCTAACCGGCTCTCGCGCATGGTTCTAAAGATGCACAACAAACCGGAAGGGATCGGGCGTGCATTGCCTGCGCGCTTTTTCCTGTGGTTCTCCGACGACACCCACACTTGGCACGAGTCAGTCGACAAATGCTTTGAAGAAGAGGGATGCGCGGACGGCCTACTAGCTGGGCCTATCGTGGTGTTGGATCAACACGCCATCGGCGAACATCTGTTGAAGATGGCCGGCCGTGCCTTCGTTTATGTGGAAGATGTCCCGGACGACGATACCGAGGCGGACGAATGATTTTTCCACAGGAGTTTTATCCACACCTCCCAATCGCGGCGCATCATGCGTCGTGTTCCCGCCGTGAGGCGGCATTTCCCAGCGTCGGCTTTGCCGGCCCGATGGACCTTAATTGAAACCCGGATTGAACGTCGTGACGACTGTCCAGTCCCTTTGATGGAGAACTACGATGGCAAAACTACAAGACCTTAAAGAGCACCGCGCCGCGAAGATTACCGAAATGCGTACCCTGCACAGCAAGGAAAAACTCGAAGAAAACGAGGAAACCCGCTTCAGGACGCTGGAAACGGAAGCTGAGGCGCTCACCGGCCAAATCGACCGCGCAGAACGCATGGCTGAATTTGAGCGCCTTGAAGCATCGGGCGAGCATGTTTCTGGACCCGACACGCGGCGCGAGTTGCGCAACTACTCGCTCGCCAAGGCGACTACGGAAAGCCTTGCCGGCAAGCTGAGCGGCCTTGAAGCTGAGGTGCATCAGGAATTGTCCAAGGGGCGCGAGACGCGCGGCCTCATGGTTCCGACCGAAATCCTCCTGGGCAGCATGGAAAGCCGCGCGATCACCACCACCACCCCGGCCGGCAATGCCGGCGGCAATCTAGTGCGCACCGATCTTGCGGCCATGACCGATCATCGCCGGCCGGCGCTGAAAGTCGAAGCGCTTGGCGCAACCGTGCTGCGGGGCCTGACCGGCAATCTCGACCTGCCGCGCCTCAATGCGAGCGGAGCCGCTCACTGGATTGCCGAACATGCCGCGACCACGGGCAGCGATGCCAAGTTCGAGAAAAAGAGCATGTCGCCGAACACGGTTTCGGGGCAGTACGAGCTTTCGCGCCGCATGGTGCTGCAATCGAACGAGGCGATTGAAACCATCCTTCGCCGCGATATTGGCTTCATTCTTGCTCAGGCGCTCGACCTGGCTGGCATCAAGGGCGGCGGCACGAATGAGCCGACCGGCATCATGGCCGACACGGGCGTGACGGCACTTACCGATGCGGCGCTATCTTCGGACGCCACGGCCGATATGATCGCGGCGCTGGAAACCGACGACGTGACCGGAACGCGGGCCTTTCTGACCCACCCGGCCGTCATGGCGATTGCCCGAAAAATTCAGGATACGACGAACCGCGTTATTCCGATTTCCGAGACATTCCATGCCGAGCGCGTCGAGACGAGCACTCAGGTTCCGGTTGTCACTGTTGGAGTTGATCCGGCTCCCGACACTCGCGCGCTGATCTATGGCGAATGGGCCTCGCTCTATATCGGCTACTGGTCGGGCGTCGATATCCTGATGAACCCCTATGCGGATAGCGTGGCTTCCAAGGGCGGCGTTCTTCTGCATGCCTTCCTCGACGCCGACGTGGTTGTGCGTCACCCCGAAGGTTTCCGCTGGATGGAGATCACGGGCTGATGATTACGCTCGCGGACGCAAAGGCATTCTGTCGCGTCGACCATGACGACGACGATGCGGTTATCACCGCCATGCTCGCGGCTGCGGGCGATTATCTGG
The DNA here is from genome assembly GCF_054489405.1 of Mesorhizobium sp. A623. Lineage (NCBI taxonomy): Bacteria > Pseudomonadati > Pseudomonadota > Alphaproteobacteria > Hyphomicrobiales > Phyllobacteriaceae > Mesorhizobium > Mesorhizobium sp. A623. Next base: position 163,645 of record NZ_JBTMXB010000007.1, on the reverse strand, counting down.
CAAAGATCGGCGTGGACACTCAGACCGCGCCGGTCCCGCCTGCCGTCGACCAGGCAACGCTTATGCTGACGGCCTTCTTCTACGATCACCGTGAGGACGTGGCCGCCGAGCCGGCCGGCATGATCGATCGGCTTTGCGCGCCTTACCGGGAGGTGTCGCTATGAAAACCGAACGCCGCGCGCTCGCAATCGAGCTTCGCACCAATGGCCGCAAGCTGGAAGGCTATGCGGCGACCTTCAACAACCCGGCCGATATAGGCGGGCGCTTTGTCGAAACCATCGCGCCTGGTGCCTTCGCAACCTCGCTTCGCGGCAACGGCGACATTCTCGCTTTAGTCGATCACGATCCGGGCCGCGTTCTCGCCCGCACCCGTTCCGGCTCGCTCAGGCTGTCCGAAGATAGCAAGGGCCTCGCCTTCGACCTGGACGTGCCCGACACCTCGCACGGCCGTGACGTGCTGGCGCTTGCCGCGCGTGGCGATTTGGGCGGCATGTCCTTCGGTTTCACCGCCTTCGACGAACATCGCGACGGCGACCGCCGCGAGCTGCGCGGCATTGAGCTTCACGAAATATCCGTTGTGCTGGCATGGCCGGCCTACGACGGCACCGTCATTCATGCGCGCTCGCTCGAAACACCGGCACCGTTCCGGCTCTATGCCGACCGCGCGCTCAGGATTTTGGAGTTGATGCAATGAGCTTTCTTGACCGTCTTTTGCGGCGCGAAAGCCGTTCCGAAACCCGGATCGCGTCGAGCGACCCTTATCTTGCCGAGTGGTTTGGCATGAACGGCACGACCGGCGCCTATGTCGATCCGCAACGCGCCAGCGGCCTTGCCACGGCCGGCGCTTGCATTTCTCTGATTTCGGGTGCGCTCGCGGCTATGCCGCTGAATGTCTATCGCCGCGCCAGCAATGGCGGGCGTGAACGCGCGATCGATTATCCGCTTTATGGCGTTTTGCACGATGCGCCGAACGGCGTGATGACGGCCTTTGAGGCTCGCGAAATGCTGATTGCCAGCCTGCTGGTTTCCGGCAACGCCTATGCCACGCTCGAATGGAACGGGCGGGGGCAGGTGATCGGCCTGACACCGCTCGATCCGGGCACGGTTGCGGTCGAGCGGCTGGAAAGCGGCCGGCTGCGGTATCGCGTGACAAACCGTGCCGGCGGTATTCGCGTGTACCTGCAAGATGAATTCCTGCATCTGCGCTACCGGCTCGCCCGCGACGGCGTGATGGGGCTTTCGCCTATCCAGCTTGCCCGCGAAACGTTCAACCTGGCGCTCACACAGCAAGACACGGCGGCGGGCTTGGCGGCAAAGGGCAACCGGCCTTCCGGCGCGCTGATCTTCCCGAACATGATCGGCGGCGAAAAGAAGGATGGAGCACTCAGCGCGCTGGCGGCGAAGATCAATGCAAACACGATCACGTCAAACGTGATGGTGCTGGACGGCGGCGCAGAATGGAAATCCTTTTCCATGACGGCCAAGGATGCCGAGTTCTTGGAAAGCCGCAAGCTCACCAATCTCGACATTTGCCGGATCTGGGGCGTTCCGCCAACCGTGGTGGGGATACTCGATCATGGCACCTATTCCAATGTCGAGATGGAAAGCCGCGCGCTTGTCGTGCGGTGCCTGGCACCGATGGCCAAGCGCATCGAGCAAGCCATGAATGTAGCGCTGTTGCCGACCGAAAGCCGCAAGACGCTGTTTATCGAGCACGATCTTGCCGGCCTGCTGCGCGGCGACATGAAGGCTCGCTATGAGGGCTATCGCATCGGCCGCGAATGGGGCTGGCTCAGCCCGAACGAAATCCGCGGCTGGGAGAACTTGCCGGAGATCGACGGCGGCGATGAATATTTGTCGCCACTCAACATGGTTCCGCTTGACGAGCGCGGCACTGAGCCGGGCACCGAGGAGGCGGAATGACGGGGACGGGCAGTCTTGATCGGCGCATAGTCATCGAGCGCTACACCGTGGTCGGAGACGACGGTGCTGGCAACCAGATTGTGGAATGGTTGCCGTTGGCGACCGTCTCTGCATCGCGCTCCGATGTGTCGGACACCGAACGGGTTGCCTATGGCGGTATCGTTTCCGAGCTGGTGAGCCGCTTTGTCATTCGCAACGGTGGGCCTCAGGCAACTGTCAACTCTGTAGACCGGTTCGCCTATGACGGCCTCACCTGGGAAATTCTCGGCGTGAAGGAGACGAAGGAAGGCCGCAACCGCTTCCTTGAAATCACGGCGAAGATGGGAGGTTGAGCGGATGGCGCTACTCCCCGAATACACCACGCCGGAAGAATTGGCCGCGCATCTTGGCGTCGCGGAACGGACCTTGCGGCAGACGGCACGCTCAATAGGCGCTTGCTCTCAATTCGGGAAACGGATGATCTTTACGGCAGACGATGTTCAGCAACTCATGGAGGCGACCCGCCCATGCCCCTCGAAATCTTCAAACGTGGTGCGATCTGGCACTATCGAGGCTCCGTTAACGGGCGCAGATTTCGCGGCTCTACAAAAACGGCTGACCGCAAAGTCGCCGAAAGGGTCAAGGCGGAAGTCGAAAGGCGTGCCTGGCAACGTCATTTCGATGGGCCGGCGGCAGGATTGACAATGGCTGAGGTATTCAGCGCATACCTCGACGCGGGCAAATCGGATCGATTTCTGCTGAAACTTGCGGAGCACTGGCGAGATACGGCGGTCGAAGATATTCACGCAGAAACCGTGCGTCGCGCGGCGAAGAAAATCTATCCTAATGCCAACGAACCGACGTGGAACCGGCAGGTAATCAAGCCTACACAGGCGGCAATCAACTATGCCTCCGGGCTGGGATGGTGCCCCCGCATTTCGGTCAAGCGGTACACCGAAAACCCGGAAGTCAAGACGCCGGCCACTGTCGAGTGGGTCAGGGCGTTCCACGCTCAGGCGACCAAGGATGACCTGCCGCACCTAGGCGCATTGTGCATCTTCATGTTCGGGACGGCGGCGCGCATTGGCGAAAGCTGTCGGATGACTTGGGCAGACGTTGATTTGTCGACGGGACGCGCGACCCTCTATCTATTCAAGCCGACGCCGTGGAGCCGTGTCGCTCACATGCCGGCCGAAGTCGTCGCTGCGCTCGCCAATATACCGTCCAATCGGAAGCTCGATGAGCCGGTTTTCGGCTATGCCGAGCGGGGCAGTGTCCGCTGCGCATGGAACAACGTCGCGAAGCGCGCCGGCATCAAGCGATTGACGCCGCATTGCTGCCGTCACGGCTTCGCAACCACGATGCTGCACAAGGGCTTTGACGTTAAGACGGTAGCCGAGCGCGGCGGGTGGAAAGACGCCACCACAGTCCTGCGCACCTATGCCCATGCAATCGAGGATAAGACCGTCACGGACGTGCTTTTTGACACACCACTGACACAAGCCGGCACAACGAAGCGCGCAAGCAATTGGAATAAAAGGAGAAAAGCGAAATGAACACCGTCCCTCGTTGGGGAGTGGTGGCCCACGGACGGCGATATTCGCTCAGGCCTTCGGCGTCAAGAGGAAAGTTTTTGTCGCGGGCAGGATATTCGCTTCGGGCGCGGAAGGCCGAAACGAAAACGGCGGACCCGAAAGCCCGCCGCGATGGTGGTAAAACCGGAAAGATGCTTACCAGAGATCGTAGCGCAGCCCGACCTTGACCTGGTGCAGGTCGATGCCCTTCTTGATCTCGAAACTGTCCGTATCCAGATATTCTGCTGAAGGCGACGACAGAAACTGATATCCGATATCGACCGAGACGTTGTCGGAAACCTTGTAGCTTGCTCCCGCATTCAAGGCATAGGCGAACTTCTGCTGCTTGTCGTCATAGTCGACGATCAGCCCAACGGCGGGAGCATTGACATCGATCTTGTGCTGCGAAAACAGCACGCCCACGCCGCCGCCGACATAAGGCGTCAGACCAGCATAGGTGCCAAGGTCGACATAGCCGTTGACGAGGCCACTCCACATGGTGTGCGAGGCGCTGCCGACATTGGAGAGGTCGTATGTGTCGCCGCCGAGGTAATTCAGCGTCACGTCGCCTCGGAGCCAGTCATCGAAATGGTAGCCGACGCCCAGCCCGCCGGTGAAACGCTGGTGTTTCGTCTCCTCGCCCAGGAGTTCGAAATCGTAGACTGGATCGCCGAAACTGTAGCCGACATCACCACGCAGATACCATCCCGAGCCAACCTCGACCGGCTGGTACTCCGGCGCCTGATCGACATAGATGGGCGGGTCGTAATCGGCGGCGAGCGCGGGCGCCAGTGGCGTGAGCGCGGCGGCACCCAGCGCCAGCGCAATACGAATTTCGAGTTTCATGGTCCCCAACTCCCGAAGTTGCCCCTGGCCACATTCGCATGACAGCCACCGGTTCGAGGATCATTGTTAACCATAGTGGTTAAATGCTGGTTAAGGATAACAGCGGGTTAGCAAATGGACTTCCGGGGAACGATTTCGCCACAGATGGAGGACGCCCTGTCCCCGAACGAGATCAACACACAAGAGCACTGCACAAACGAAAGCCGCCCGGACGATGCCGGGCGGCTTTGCTGTCTGAATGGGATGAATTACTTGGTGTAGATCGGCTCCGGCTCGTAGGCCACGGTTTCCGGTTCCACGCAACTGCTGGCGGCGCCGAACGAGTAGCGCAGGCCGCCGCGGACTTCGTGCGAATTGATGCCCTTGTCGTAGCCCGGACCAGCGCCCGGCCCGCCGGCGGACGAACCGGTATAATGGAACATCTTGCCGCTGTTGATGTGGGTGAAGCGATAACCGACGTCGAGGTCGAGATTGTCGGTCAGGCAATAGGACGCGCCCGCCGACAGAGCATAGGCGAAGCGCCAGCTCTTCGCGCCCGCATGGCGGTCGTCAACGCCCGGGAAGGTGTTGCGCAAATCGTCCCATTTCACGAACGCGCCGCCGATGCCCGCGCCGACATAGGGCGTAATGCGGTTCCAGGTGCCGAGATCGACATAGGCGTTGGCAAGCAGCAAAAGGGCGCTGAAGCTGGACGTATCGACGGATACGAAATTGGCGTCGGACGTCTGGCCGCGAAAATCCGATTTGGACCAGTAGTCCGCCGTAAAGTCGGTGCGCAGATAGCGGTTGGCCTTGTAGCCGACACCGCCGCCGAACGAGAACCCGCCCTTGAGCTTGCCAAAATCGAACGACTTGCTGCCGGGCACCGGAATGGCGCCGCCGCAGGGGCCGCAATTCTCGGCGCCATAGGTGATATAATCGGCGCCCTGGAATTTCGACTTGTGGTAGCCCAGATCGCCGCGGATATACCAGCCGCCATATTGCACGTCCTGGATTACCGGCGGCGGGGCCTCCACCACCTGCGGCTCATAGAGGTCGGCAGCCAGCGCGGGGACCGCCATGCCTGCCGCCATCGCGACGACGAGGGCTGACCTGGTAAAGTAAAACATAGGCTGTTGACCCCTGAAACCGCGGCAGAAACGGTGCGAAATTGATGCCTTCAGGGCTGGATAATGATGGGCAATGGTTAAATCCTGTTTAACCCTGTCGCTTAACCACGATCCGTTAAAAATTGAGGATTGCACTGGGCCGCGCGGCCCGGCTGTCAGAAAACGCTGACCGGCAAGTTCAGGCCGCGCTGCGGGTTTCCGAGATGATCTCAACCAGATCGTTGACGACCGCCTCGACCAGCGTCTGGTCGTCGCCTTCGGCCATGACCCGGATGAGTGGTTCGGTGCCGGAGGGCCGGATGACGACGCGGCCGGCATTGCCGAGGCGGGCGCGCGCCTCTTCAATCGCGGCCTTGACGGAGGCGTCCTCAAGCGGCTTGCCGCCGCCCGAGTAGCGAACGTTCTTGAGCAATTGCGGCACCGGCTCGAACCTCCGGGAAAGCTCGCTCATCGGCCGGTTCTGCCGCTTGATGCAGGCAAGCACCTGCAAGGCCGAGACAAGGCCGTCGCCGGTGGTCGAGAAATCGGAAAGCACGATGTGGCCGGACTGCTCGCCGCCGACATTGAGGCCGTTGGCGCGCATATGTTCCACGACATAGCGGTCGCCGACCTTGGTGCGGTGCAGTTGCAGGTTCAAGCCACCTAGGAAACGTTCGAGGCCGAGATTGGACATGATCGTGGAAACGACGCCGCCGCCGGCCAGGCGCCCGCTTTGCAGCCAGGCTTCGGCGATCAGCGCGATGATCTGGTCGCCGTCGACGATCTCGCCCTGCTCGTCGACCATGACGACGCGGTCGGCGTCGCCGTCGAGCGCGATGCCGATATCGGCGCGAACCTCGTGAACCTTCTTCTGCAGGCTGGCAGGATGCGTCGAGCCGCATTCATTGTTGATGTTGAAGCCGTTGGGATCGTCGTTGATCGAGATGACCTCCGCGCCCAGTTCCCAAAGCACGGCAGGCGCAACCTTGTAGGCCGCGCCATTGGCGCAATCGACGACGATCCTGAGGCCCGAAAGCGACATGGAGCGCGGCAGCGTGCGCTTGGCGAATTCGATGTAGCGGTCATGGACGCCATCGACGCGCTTGGCGCGGCCAAGCCCGTCGGAATCAGCGAGCGCCATTTCGATGTCGTCATCGAGCATCGCCTCGATCCGCATTTCGATCTCGTCGGACAATTTGTAGCCGTCGGGACCGAACAGCTTGATGCCGTTGTCGAAATACGGATTGTGCGAGGCCGAAATCATCACGCCGATATCCGCGCGCAGCGAACGCACCAGCATGGCGACGGCCGGCGTCGGAATAGGCCCGAGCAGGAACACGTCCATGCCGGCCGCGCAAAGGCCGGCGACGAGCGCGCTTTCAATCATATAGCCGGAAAGGCGGGTGTCCTTGCCGAGCACGACCCGGTGCCGATGGCTGCCGCGCTGGAAGGAAAGGCCAGCGGCCATCCCCACCTTCATGGCGATCTCGGCGGTCATCGGGAATTTATTGGCCCGCCCGCGAATACCATCCGTACCGAAATAACGTCCCATCCGCGTACCTGTCCCTAGCTGCGCTCGGTCGGCTTTTACTGCCACAAACGGCGAACTACTGCATCACAATGTGTGAGTTTATGTTACGAATCCTGAGAAAGGGTTCCTTTTTTGCGGTCGCTGCCTTTAGCCGGCGCCGTTCCCATTTTTTTGTCGGGCCGAACGCCGCGTCTGCCATGATTTTCGCGTATTCGCGGCTATGTGCTGTGCAGACTAGGGTCTGGCGCAAATCCTTGTGGAGCGCTATTGCTTTTCGGGTGCGTTCCCGGCGGCATCCAACGGAGAGTTACATGCTCATTAATCGACTTGCCACACTGACCAGTCTGGCTGGACTGGCCGTGGCCACCGTATTGCTGGCCTCGCCGGCAAGCGCGCTCACCATGGCCGAATGCAGCACGAAGTACAACGCGGCCAAGGATGCCGGCACCCTCGACGGCCAGACGTGGAACCAGTTCCGCAAGGCCGAATGCGCCGCCGATGCCGACGCGGCCACGAAGCCCGACAAGAAATCGACCTCCAAGTCTGACAAGACCAAGACGACTGCTACTGCCGACGAGCCAAGGGGCTGACGGCGAAGGAATGCAGCGTAAAATACCAGGCGGCCAAGGAAGCCGACACGCTGAACGGCATGAAGTGGAACGACTTCCGCAAGAGCGAGTGCGCCGCCGGCGCAACTGCCGCCGCAACACCCGCCAAGGTGACCAAGACCAAGACGACTGCTACCGCCGACGAGCCCAAAGGGCTGACGGCGAAGGAATGCAGCGTAAAATACCAGGCCGCCAAGGAAGCTGGTACGCTGAACGGTATGAAGTGGAACGATTTCCGCAAGAGCGAATGCGCCGCCGGTGCAACTGCCGCTGCAGCGCCTTCCAAGGCGACCAAGACCAAGACCGCCGCTACCGCCGACGAGCCCAAGGGCCTGAGCATGGCTGAGTGCAGCACCAAATATCAGGCGGCGAAGTCTGGCAACACGCTGGGCGGCATGAAGTGGAACGATTTCCGCAAGGCCGAGTGCGGCGCCGGCGCGACCGATGACGATACCGTGCCGAACCCGACCGAGGCGAAGTACGACCGGGAACCGGCAGCGCCGACCGCCAGGGCGCCGCGCGGCGTCAAGTTCCCGAGCGCCATCGCCAACAAATACAACGACGAAACCCCCGGCAAGGCGCGCATGCACACCTGCCTCGACCAGTATTATGCCAACAAGGACGCCGACACGCTTGGCGGCCTGCGATGGATCCAGAAGGGCGGCGGCTTTTACAGCCTGTGCAACACCCGGCTGAAGAGCTGATCCTGAAAAAACCGACTTTGAAAAACCCGCGAGGCATCCGCCCCGCGGGTTTTTTCTTGCCCTTATTGCAAGCACGCCGTTGCTACCCCTCGACGCGCCGTCCGCCGCGTTCCCTGGCGACATAGGGCAGAACGAACATGTAAAGCCCGCTGAACAGAAGCAGGAAAAGCGGCAACAGGGGCGAATAGACGATCCAGGCGGGGGGCTGCCCCAGCGCCATCGCCGCGAAATTGGCGGCGACGGTCAGAGTAAAGATGATCGCAAGCCAGCGATGGCCTTGCCTGATCCACGTGTTCCAGCGCAATGAATCCTCCTTCGATATAAGCCGCCGCCCAGCCGGACGGCCGTTCGATCTACGGTTCGGCAGCAGTCAGCCTGCCTTCGCCGCAACCTGTTCCAGCTTTTCGAGGAACTGCTGCCAGCCGACCCTGGCGCCGCCATAGGCCTGCCTTTGATCCGGGCGGAAGCCCGATTGCTCGACACGCAGATGAGTGCCAGTGTCCGTGGGGGTAAGCGTGAAGCGCACCACGCTTCTCAGATCGTAGGCCGGATCGTCATGGGCAAAGTCCCACGTGTAGGACAGCGTTCTGGCCGACTCGATGGCAAGGACCTCGCAATCCAGCACACCGCCCCAGTCTCCGCGCAGGTTGAAGCGATGCCCCACGGCAGGCTTGAAATCGTTCTTCATGAGCCATTCCTCGATCAGATGCGGCTGCGTCAGCGCGCGCCAGAGCTTTTCGGGCGGATGAGGAAATTCCCTTTCGACAATGACGGTGCGTATTTCGGGGACCGTGCCTAGTTCGGGTGAAATGTCGTTCATTGGTCCATCCTCTTGAGCAAATCTTCGAGCCCATCCAACCGGCTTTGCCAGAAACCGGTCATCTCGCTCGTCCAGTCGGCCAGCGGCGCCAGCGCATCCAGTTGCGCGCTGTAATGCGTCTGGCGCCCCTCGTGGCGGTCGCGCACCAGCCTTGCCTGTTTCAGGATAGCGAGATGCTTGGAGACAGCCGGCTGAGAAATGCCCGCCTGCGCCGTCAAAGCGCCGACGGTCTGCTCTCCCTCGCGGCACAACCGTTCGAAAATTGCGCGGCGCGTCGGATCGGCCAACGACCTGAAAAGAATGTCATGGGATTCCGGCATATCGATTCATAACCATCCAGCTATTAATTATTACATAGCTGATCGGTTATGAATGAGTCAAGGGGTATCGAAGGAACCTTCATGCCGATGAGGAGGGCCATCGGTGCAGAAACAAAAACGCCGCGGGCATGCCGCGGCGTTTTCGTCAAATTCTCAGGAAGAACCCCTACCCTTGCGGTTGCGGTTCCATGCCGCCTTCCGGTTCGGGGCCCTTCTTCTTGCCGCGCGCGGTGCCGCCGGCCTTGGGAACGGCCGAGCCACGGCTGGTCGGCGTATCGTCGCCAAGGTCGCGGGACGGCTTCTTGCCGGCGATCAATTGCTTGATCTCCTCGCCCGACAGCGTCTCGTATTCGAGCAGCCCCTCGGCGATGGCGATCCATTCCTTCTTCTTCTTGGTCAGGATGTTCCTTGCCGCCGTATAGGCTTCGTCGATCAGGCGGCGCACTTCGGCATCGATGATCTGCGCCGTCCCTTCCGAGACATTTTGCGTGCGCGCGACCGAATGGCCGAGGAACACCTCTTCCTGGTTGTCGCCATAGGCGACATGGCCGAGCTTGTCGGAAAAGCCCCAGCGGGTCACCATGGCGCGCGCCAGCTTGGTCGCCTGCTCGATGTCGGAGGAAGCGCCAGACGTGATGTTTTCCTTGCCGAACTTGAACTCCTCGGCCACGCGGCCGCCCATCATGATGGCGAGACGCGAGATCATGTATGTGTAGCTCATCGAGTAGCGGTCGCCTTCCGGCAACTGCATGACCATGCCGAGCGCGCGGCCGCGCGGAATGATCGTCGCCTTGTGCAGCGGGTCGGCGGACGCCACGTTGAGCGCCATCACCGCATGGCCGGCCTCATGATAGGCGGTCAGTTCCTTCTCGGCCGGCGTCATGGCGGAGGAGCGGCGTTCCGCGCCCATCATGATCTTGTCCTTGGCGTCCTCGAACTCGGCCATGGTGACGAGCCGCTTGTTGCGGCGGGCCGCCATCAGCGCGCTTTCGTTGACGAGGTTGGCAAGATCGGCACCCGAGAAGCCCGGCGTACCGCGCGCGATGACCTTGAGGTCGACATTGGGGGCCAGCGGCACGTTGCGCACATGCACTTTCAGGATCTTCTCGCGGCCGACGATGTCGGGGTTCGGCACCACGACCTGACGGTCGAAACGGCCCGGACGCAGCAGCGCGGGATCGAGCACGTCGGGACGGTTGGTGGCCGCGATCAGGATGATCGACTCGTTCGCCTCAAAACCGTCCATCTCGACCAGCAGCTGGTTCAGCGTCTGCTCGCGCTCATCATTGCCGCCGCCAAGACCGGCGCCGCGATGGCGGCCGACCGCGTCGATTTCGTCGATGAAGATGATGCAGGGCGCGTTCTTCTTGGCCTGCTCGAACATGTCGCGGACACGGCTTGCGCCAACGCCGACGAACATTTCAACGAAGTCCGAGCCGGAAATGGTGAAGAACGGCACATTGGCTTCGCCAGCCACCGAGCGCGCCAGCAAGGTCTTGCCGGTGCCGGGAGGGCCGACGAGCAGTACGCCGCGCGGGATCTTGCCGCCGAGCCGCTGGAATTTCTGCGGATCGCGCAGGAACTCCACGATCTCCTCGAGGTCTTCCTTGGCCTCGTCCACGCCGGCAACGTCGCCGAAGGTGATGCGCCCATGCGCTTCCGTCAAAAGCTTGGCCTTCGACTTGCCAAAGCCCATGGCGCGGCCGGAGCCGGACTGCATCTGGCGCATGAAGAATATCCACACGCCGAGGATCAGGATCATCGGCAGCCAGGAGATCAGATAGCCGAACAGCGTGTTGGAGCCGTCCGTCTCGGGCTTCGCGTTGATGGTGACCTGCTTGGTCTCAAGCCGCGATACCAGCGACTGGTCGCCCGGCGAATAGGTCTGGAAGCCGGTAGCGTTGTCGATGTAGCTGCCGCTGATGCGTTCGCCCGCGATAGTCACCGACTTGATGCGCCCAGCATCCACATCTTGAAGGAACTGCGAATAGGGGATGTCGGTCGACGCCCCGCGCGTCTGCGGGGTCTGGAACAGATTGAAGAGCGCGATCAGCAGAACCGCTATAATCGCCCAGAGCGCCAGATTGCGATAATTCGGATTCATCAATTGTCCCGTTGGGATTTCCCGTTGGCACGGCCGGCGGCCGCGCACGCTGCAAGAAGTTGCCCTAACATAGGGAGCGCGCCCGGCCTTGCCAAGCACAACCGCGCGTCTCGGTTAAGCTTTGATGCCCTGCGGATCGGCCCCCTGGTCGGCTTGACGATCCATCAGCGGCGAGGCCGGCAGCGGCGGCGCGCCGACAAGGGCGGCGACTGCTGCGGCAAGCGCGAGATCGAAACCGGGCAGGAAGCGGGCAAAGGGCGCAACGACGGGCGAGATCAGCCCATGCCGGAGGTGGCCGGACGAGGAACCTTGCTCAGCAGAATTGCCGGAAAACACGGGTTCGGCGGCGTGCGCGGCCCGAAAAAGACTGGCCGGAACGTCGTTTTGCCCCGACAGGCCGCTCGACTGCGCGCTGGAGCCGGCAGGCGCGACGATGGACGCGGTAAAGCTGTCGGGCAGTCTGATGCGCCGGCGGCCGTCCCAGACCATGCCGTCAAAAGCCGGCGCGGCCGCCGGCAGGTCGCGTAGCTCGCGGTAAAGGAAGATGCCGGCGCGCCTGACATCGACGACAGCCCGCGACAATGTGGCGCGAAACGGCGTGCCGCCAAACCTCGCCAGAAGTGCTGCCGCACGGGCCTCGTCAGGCGGAAACGAAACCCCGCCCATCGTCGCCAGCAGAACCCGTAGCGCGACGATGGCGGCACTTTCGTCACCCTTTGCAAAAGCGGGATCGAGCCGGACCAGCCCGGCGGCCGGCTGGCTGGCAAAGGCCCGGACCAGCGCGGCAGCGCCCAAGCTGGCTGTTTCGCGCGCGGCGGCCTCGCGGCCGGCAAGGGCGATGGCCTGCGCGAAACCGCGCCCGTCGATCAGTGCCCGGATGCGGGGGCGTTCATATGCCGGGTCCAGATTGGTCGGATCGTCGGCCCAGCCCGTTCCCTCGCCGCGCAGGAAATCGCGCAAGGCGGCGCGGCGCGTGCCGAGCAGCGGCCGCACGATCCACGTCTTCCAATCGTAAAGGGTCGCCGGCGCCATGCCGGCAAGGCCGCGCGCGCCGGTACGGGCGTCGGCCGCCAGGCGCGCTTGGCGCATCAGCACCGTCTCGGCCTGGTCGTCGGCGGTGTGGCCGGCAAGGACGATACCTATTCCTGCATCGCAGGCGGCTCGCGCCAACAGCCGGTAGCGCGCCTCGCGCGCGGCGACGGACACGCCCGAGGACGGCTTGGGGCCAGTCCACGCAACGGTCAGATGGGCGATCCCGCGTTCGGCGCATAGACGGCCAACGGCCTGCGCTTCCGCAGCCGAGCCGGACCGCAAATTGTGGTCGACGGTGACGGCCAGAAGCCGCGCCGATGGCGCATTGCGGTCGAGAAATCGCTTGAGGAGAAGAAGCAGGGCAGTTGAATCGCTGCCGCCGGAAATGGCAACGAGCGCGCCACCGGAAAAGTCGATTGAAGAAAAGAGACTGTCAGGCAAATCTGCGTCGGCAACGGGGTCGGTTTCGGCAGCAGGGCCGGCTTCCGCCCGGGGCGATGTCAGCACGAGGCCAGTGCCCGTTCCTGCTTGATGCGCTCTTTCAGCGCGCCGGAAACATTGGGATAGCGCTTGCCGATTTCGCCGAAGGTGGCGCAGGCGACATCCCGCTGCTTGAGGCCGACAAGCGAAACGCCAAGCTTGAGCAGCATGTCGGGGGCCTTCTTGGCCTTCGGATAGTTCTTGCTGGCGGCGAGGAAGATTTCAGCCGCATCGCGGTATTTCTGCTGGCCGAGCAGCGATTCACCGAGCCAGTAACGCGCATCCGCCGTTTTGGCGTCCTTAGGGAAGCGGCTGATATGGTCGCGGAACCCCTGCTCCGCCGTGCTGTAGTCGCCCGAAAGAATGAACTGATAGGAATTGCGGTAAAGCTCGTCGGCATTGTCGGTGGCCGGAAGCGCGGCAACGACCGCGCCTTGCGACCCGCCGTCCGAAGAACTCGCCGCCGGCCCCGATGCAAAGGGCGTGGTCGACTGGGTGTTGCCGCCCGCATCCACCACATTCCCGTTCTTGTCGACGGTGATCGTCCCGAACGTCTTGGCCGGCGCGCCTGTTGCTCCCGCGCCTGCCGCTGCAGTGCCGCTGCCGGGCACCAGTGTGCCGGGGTCGCCGGTCCCGGAATCGATGATGACGTCTTCGACGCTCTGGCCATCGGCGGGGGGTTGGCCGGCAGCCGGGGGCTGGGCAGCCACCGGCGCCTGGGCGACGCTGGTGTTGCCAGCGCCGGCCTCCGACTTCTTCTGCCCGGCCGGTGCGCCCTGCTCCAACTGCTGCAGGCGGAATTCATTGTCCTCCTGCTGCTTGCGGATCTGCTCCTGCATCTGCAAGACCTGGAAATTGAGTTCCTCGATCTTGCCGTTCATCTGGCGCAGTTGGTTTTCCAGTTCGGTAACCCCCGCGCCGCTGGATTGGGCCATTTGGGCCGGAGCCAGTTGGGTCGGGGCCGTTTTCTTGTCGCTGAATACGCCGGGAAGGTTGATCGTCGGCAGGTGGAAGGAGAACCCGCTTTCCGACGAAGTCGGTTGTCCGATGCCGGCGGCGAAGGCCGCCGTGCCGGACACAAACAGCACTGCCAGCGTGCCGCTCAGGATTGATCTGAAATGCATATGCCTCTCGCCATGAAACCAGTGAACGTTCGCACCGCACCGACCGTCGAGCAAGGCAACTGCATCACAAGGCAACTGCATTACTGGGCCCGCCGTCGTATCCGGCACTTTGGCCTTCTAGCAGGACGCCAGACTTCGGCCAAATTTTGTTTGCGGCTGCCAAACATGAAAAAGGCGGCCCTGCGGCCGCCTTTCCCCGAATATGTGTTGCAAAAATACCGATCAGCTGCCGGCGCCGGCAAGCGTGGTGACGGCGCGGCGGTTCTGCGACCAGCAGGAAATGTCGTCGCAGACGGCCACGGGGCGTTCCTTGCCGTAGGAAATGGTCTTCAGCCGGTTGCCCGCGACACCCTTGGCGACAAGGAAGTCGCGCGTCGCGGCAGCGCGGCGAGCACCGAGCGCGAGGTTGTATTCACGCGTGCCGCGCTCGTCGGCATGACCTTCGACGACGATGCGGTACTGGCCGTATTTGTTCAGCCACTGGGCCTGGCGAGCGAGCGTCTGCTGGGCGTCGGCGCGGATCGAGGTGGAGTCCGTATCGAAGAAGATGCGGTCGCCGATATTGACGGTGAAGTCCTGGGCCGAACCCGGCGACGCGGCACCGGCGCCATTCAGGCCGAGATCGGCAGCGCTGTTGAGGTTTTTCTTGGAAGCGCAACCGGCAATCGCCAGCGAGGCGAAAAGCGCGATCATGACCGGATTTGTTGCTAGTTTCGCGATACGGCGCATGCCGCCTCTCCTTCGTATTCGAGTGAATCTATTGATCGGTCAGTAACCATCTTTGGGTTAACCGCCATTCAACAAACACGGTTAAAATTCGGTTTCGGCTGCCGTCCGCAGCCCTTTGTCCGAGGCCATATTTCACGCGGACCCTAGGCCAAAATACGGCCAAAACGCGACGTAGATGCAAAAAGAGGCCATAAATGGCCTCTTTCTTCGTCGATTCCAAGAATTGCCGCGCTGTTATTCCAGCAAGGGCGACCATGCCGGATCGGATGCAAAGTTCGCGGTCGGGATAGACTGCTCATTGCGGCCGGTCAGGTCCACGGAAACCAGTTTCGGCCCGCCGGCAGAATCGCGGAAGAACATCAGCACGCGGCCATTTGGCGCCCAGGTCGGCCCTTCCTGCTGGAACCCGGAAGAAAGAATGCGCTCGCCCGAGCCGTCGGTGCGCATGACGCCGATCTGAAACTCGCCGGCCGTTTGCTTGGTGAAGGCGATGAGATCGCCGCGCGGCGACCACACAGGGGTCGAGTAGGTGCCGTCGCCAAACGAAATCCGGGTCTGGCCGGACCCGTCCGCGCCCATCACGTAAATCTGCGCGCGCCCGCCCCGATCGGAGGTGAAGACGATTTTCGAACCGTCCGGCGAATAGGAAGGCGAGGTGTCGATGGCCGTCGAATTGGTCAGCCGGGTGGTCGAGCGGCTGCGCAGATCCATGGTGAAGATGTTGGAATTGCCGTCGTCGCGCAGCAGCGACATGATTACCTTCTGGCCGTCTGGCGAAAAGCGGGGGGCGAAGGTCATGCCGGGAAAGTTGCCCACCAGCTCACGCTGGCCCGTTTCTATCTGCAGCAGATAGACGCGGGGCTCGCCTCCCTCATAGGACATATAGGTGATTTCCTGACGGTTCGGCGAGAAACGCGGCGTCAAAACGATCGCCTTGCCATTGGAAAGATAGCGCACATTTGCGCCGTCCTGGTCCATGATGGCGAGGCGTTTTACGCGCGCGTTCTTGGCGCCGGACTCGTCGATGAAGACGATGCGGGTATCGAAATAGCCCTTCTCGCCGGTCAGCCTCTCATAGATAGCGTCGGCGATGATATGGGCGACGCGGCGCGTATTGCTGTCATTGGCAAAGAACTGCTCGCCGGAAAGCTGTTGGCCGGCATAAGTGTCCCACAGCCGGTATTCGGCGCGGATGCGCCCGTCGGCTTCCTTGGTGACGCGGCCGGTGACCAGCGCCTGCGCGTTGATGACCTTCCAGTCGTCGAAGCGGGGGGCAACGTCGGGGTTCGAAATCTTTTCGATGAAGGCAGACTTGTCGATCGGCGCGAACAGGCCGGATCGCTTCAGGTCTGCCGCGATAATGCCGGAAATCTCGGTACCGAGCTTGTCGCCGGCCAGAAAGTCGGTGATGGCGACAGGCAGCGGCTCGATATTGCCCTTGTTGACGTCGATCGTCACCAGCGCATGGGCCGGCACAGTGGCAAGCCCGGCAAGACCGGTGGCGAGGGCGCCTATCATCATCAGCGTAGAAAGCAGCTTCTTCATGCCATAAACCTCTTTTGTCCTTTTGGCGGCGTTCGTCAGAACATGTCGCTCGGATCGAAATTGACCACCACTTCGGCCCAGGTATCGTATTTGTCGGCAGGCAGGTTGAACGGCGCGCATTTCTGCACGGCGCGAACGGCGGATTCGGCCGCCGTCCTGCCGGGTCCGGACGGGGCACCCCCGGCAACGATTTCGGGACGCCCCTGCAGCATGCCCGAGCGGTCCAGTTGGAAGCGCACGGAAACTTTTAGCGTCGAGGCATCGTCCACGCCTGCCGGAATGCTCCAGCAGCCGCCCAGTTTCTGGCGCAGCGCGTCCATCTCGTTTTGCGACAGCTTGGCCCCGCCGGTCGATTTATCGCCGCCAAGCGAAGCCTGCTCGGTCGAGCGCTTGGCGCCGCCGCCGGAAGCCTTCTGCTTGTTCAAAAGCGCGGAAATGGCGTCGGCGTCGAATTCCTTGTCTTTCGATTGCGGCCTTGCCGAAGCTTCCTTGACCGGCTTGTCGGCATTCTTGCGGTCCGGCGCCTTCGCGGTTTCGGCTGGTGCCGGCCGCGGCTGCGGACGCGCGTCCGGTGCGGGCGCCGCGTCAGGCAACTGCACCGTCTCCGTCGGCGGCTCGGCGGCAATGGCCTCGGCCACCGCATCCGGCTTGACCTCGGGCTGCGGCTGCTTCTCGGCCGCCTTTTCCTTGGGTGGCTCCGGCTTCGCCTCAGGCTCCTTGATAGGCACCGGCTTGGGATCGGGCTGCTTGACCGGCTCCGGCTTCACCTCTTCCTTGAGCTGCGGCACCGGCGCCACGTCGGTGGCGGGCACGGGCTTGGGCTCTTCCTTGGGCTTGGGAACGTCCTCGGTCTTGACCGGCTCTTTCGATTCCGGTGCGGGCTTCGGGGCGGCAGCCTCTTCCACCGGCTTCGGCTTGGCCTCCGGCGTCACCGGCTTGTCGGTATCGACGCTGTTTTCGCCAACCTTCTGGGCATCGGCGACCACGTCGGGCCGCTCGGTCGGCGTCGGCGCGGGCTTGTCGTGCATGGTCGCCTTCTTGTCGCCCTGCTGGATCTGGGTGATTTCCGAAAGCGGAACGATGTCGACCGGCATCGATTCGATGTCGGTCACTTCCAGCGCAGAAGGCGCCGACAGCGAAAACAGCCCGAAGGCGAGCACCGCCGCGTGCAAGATCACCGATGTGGTGAGACCCGCCTTCAAGATTACTGATCCTGTTCCTGCAAGGTGACGAGGCCGATATTCTTGTAACCGGCGGCCGAAATGCGGGCCATCACCTTCATGACGGTGCCATAGTCGGCGGTCTTGTCGCCGCGCACGAAGATGCGCTCCTCATAGCCTGTCTTGGAGATGGCCTGCAGCTTGGCCACCACCTCCTCGATAGGGATTTCGGTTTCTTGCAGATAGACCTTGCCGGTATCGTTGATCGAAACGGTGATCGGCTGCGTATCGGCGTTCATCGACTTCGCCTGCGTGTCCGGCAGGTCGATCGGCACGCCAACGGTCAGGAGCGGCGCGGCCACCATGAAGATGATGAGCAGCACCAGCATCACGTCGACCATCGGCGTGACGTTGATCTCGGAGATCACGCCGTGTTGGCGACGCCGCCTGCCACCGCGTCCGCCTCGGCCTGAGCCACCGGAGCCCATAGACATTCCCATGATCGGTCCTAAACTTTCTGCGCTACTTTTTCATCGATTTGGCGCGAGAGTATGGCGGAGAACTCGTCGGCAAACCCTTCCATCTTCACGGCGATCTTGTTCGCGTCCGATGACAGCTTGTTGTAGGCGATGACGGCGGGAATGGCGGCGAGCAGGCCGATGGCGGTGGCCAGCAGTGCCTCGGCGATACCGGGAGCCACCACCGAAAGGCTGGTGTTTTTCGACGCCGCGATCGCCTGGAACGAGGTCATGATGCCGATGACCGTGCCGAACAGGCCGATGAAGGGCGCGGCAGATCCGGTGGTGGCGAGGAAGCCGAGCCGGCCCTCCAGCGTCTCCATTTCGCGGGTCAGGGCCAGGTCCATCGCCTTGTCGATGCGGTTTTGCAAGCCGAGCGGCGACTTTGCGCCCTTCTCGAAGCTCTTCTTCCACTCGCGCATGGCGGCCACGAAAATCGCGCCCATGCCGGTCGTCTTGCGGTCGGCCAGCGTGCGGTAAAGTTCTTCCAGCGACTGCCCCGACCAGAAAATCTGCTCGAAACGGTTGAGCGAGACCCGCATGCGCCCGTACGAAACCAGCTTGTCGACGATGATCGCCCAACTCCATACCGAAGCCACGATCAGGCCCAGCATGACCAGCTTGACCACCCAACCGGCCTGTATGAACAGTGCCCAAATCGACAAGTGCGCGCCCGGTTCGGCGAGAGCGATATTTTCCATTCCTGAGGTCCTTAAAAGATTTTCCGGGCGTGGCTTGCGGCTGGCCCCTGCGCATTCCTAGTTGTTCCGTTCGCCCGTTATCCGCGTACGGCCTCGAGAAATGCGGCGTCCGCGGCCTTTTCAGGGCAAATCTTGGTGAAAGGAAGGCGCTCGGTCCCTTCCATTTTCACCAATCTTTTCATGAACTGTTATGGTTAAGGATCGGTTAGGAGCCGAATGACGCATAAGATGGCGCTTAGATAGGCAACGGCGCGGTTTGCCGAGATGCTCGCGCCCGCGCCTATTTCCGCATGAAGGCCGCGATCCATTCCTTGGGAAAGCGCCGTGGCTTGCCATTCTCGCCGATGATGGCAGCCTGGACGCTCGCTTCGACCAGCAACTCGTCGCCGCGCTTCAATTGCTGGGCCATGACGATGCGCGCACCGGAAATCTCGTCAGCGCGGGTTTCGACGGTGAGAATGTCGTCGATGCGCGCCGGCGCACGAAAGTCGATCTCCATGCGCCGCACCACCCAGACGATCCTTTCGCCGTGCTTGCCGTCAGCCAGTTCCGTGTGATGCACGCCGGCCAGCCGCAGGAAATCCGAGCGGCCGCGCTCGAGGAATTCGAGATAGCGCGCATGGTAGACGACGCCGGAAAAATCGGTGTCGGCATAATAGACCCGCGCCAGAAGCCGGTGGCCGAAATCCGTCAGAACGCCCGAAAGGCCGGCTGCGAGCGCTTTTGCCGATTCACCATGATCGTCCATAACGCTTTCCTTTTCGCTGCCGAAGGGGCAGGCCCTAGCTCAATCGAATGCGATGGCCCCAACGCGATGACATTGTTGATGGCGACGATCAAGACCCTGATAATGGCATTGGCGCTCGGCCTGATGATGGCGCTGCCGTCTCAAGCCGCGAGCTTCGCCATGCAGCGGGGCCTCAATCTCGACCCATGGACGACATGGGCCGGCGAAGACCAGTGGGCCGATCCCGCCGTGATCCTGCCCTTTCCCGAGTGGCGCAAGTCTCTCGGCGATGCCGATTTCAGGGCGCTGAAGGATGCGGGCTTCGACTTCCTGCGCATGCCGGTCGACCCCGCGCCCTTCCTGTTGGACAAGACGGCGGCACTACGCAAAAATCTCTATGCCAGCGTGCTGGATTCGGTCCGGCTCATCAACCGCGCCGGGCTGAACGTGGTGGTCGACCTGCATTTGACGCCGTCCGGCGGCAATGGAACCGTCGGCATGGACGAGGTGATGGCCGATCCGGCCCTGTTCGAGCGCTATCTGGAGATTGTCCGCACCATGGCGCGCACGCTTGCCGGCGAAGACCCGGGCAAGGTCGCGTTCGAGCCGATGAACGAGCCGGTCGTGGATTGCGACGGCACGAATGTCTGGCCGCAGCGACTGAAGCACCTGTTCGCCGCCGCGCGGTCCTCGGCGACGCGGTTGACGCTGGTGCTGAGCGGTGGCTGCTATTCGAATGCCGAAAGCCTGGCCGCGATCGACCCGAAGATCATTCCCGACGACAACGTCATCTGGACGTTCCATTCCTACCAGCCCTTCCTGCTCACCCATCAGGGCGCGACCTGGGCTGGCGACTTCATCCGCTATGTCACCGGCCTGCCCTACCCGCTGACGGCTGTCTCCCATGCCGAACTGGAAAGCACGCTCGACGCCATCCGGCGGAAGATAAAGACCGAAGCGCCATTGGCGCGCCGTGCCGGCCTACTCGCCTATCTCGATGAACAGGTCGCCGACATCGACACCGGGCAGAAGCTGCGCGCCGAAATGGAAGCGCCGTTCAGGCAGGCCGAAGCCTGGGCCAAGGCCAACGGCGTCAAGCCGCAAGACGTCACGCTGGGCGAGTTCGGCATGATCCGGCAGGAATATGGCAACCCGCATGTCGTGCCCGGCAAATACCGTGCCGCCTATGCGCGCGACATGATCGCATTGGCGGAGAAGCGCGGCTTTTCATGGTCGATCTGGGGCTATGGTGGAGCCTTCGGCATCGTCGACGCCTTCGACGGGGAAAAAGCCGAACCGGAGATGATGGAGATGATGCGGGAATTGGCGAAGTAGGTACCCGACGCATAGCTCATCCCGCCAAGGGGAGCAAAAGCATCGGCCCTCTCACTCCTCCTGGAACAAATTGATCTGCTGCTGCGCCAGATCCTTCGGCGCATCGAGGCCGAGATGCCGCCAGGCATTGGCCGTCAAAACGCGCCCGCGCGGCGTGCGCTGAATAAAACCCTGCTGGATCAGATAAGGCTCGATGATGTCCTCGATGGCGTCGCGGGGTTCGGAAAGGCCCGCAGCAATCGTTTCGATACCGACCGGCCCGCCGCCGAAATTTTGCGCGATCATCGACAAATAGCGCCGGTCGAGCGAATCGAGGCCGAGCGTGTCAACTTCCAGCCTCGTCAGCGCCTCGTCGGCGATCCGGCGGTCGACATGGCCGTCGCCCGCAACGGAAGCGAAGTCGCGCACGCGGCGCAACAGCCGTCCGGCGATGCGCGGCGTGCCGCGCGCGCGCCGCGCGATCTCCAGCGCGCCGTCATCGCCGAGCGGCATGCCCAAAATGCGCGCGCCGCGCCGCACGATCAGATCCAGTTCCTCGACGGAATAGAAATTAAGCCGCACCGGGATGCCGAAGCGGTCGCGCAGCGGGTTGGTCAAAAGGCCAAGCCGCGTGGTGGCGGCGACCAGCGTGAACTTGGCAAGGTCGATTTTCACCGAGCGCGCGGCCGGCCCCTCGCCGATGATCAGGTCAAGCTGGAAATCCTCCATCGCCGGATAGAGGATTTCCTCGACAGCCGGCGACAGCCGGTGGATCTCGTCGATGAACAGCACGTCGCCGTCCTCGAGATTGGTGAGAAGGGCCGCCAGATCGCCCGCCTTGGCGATGACCGGGCCGGAGGTCGAGCGGAAATTGACGCCGAGTTCCCGCGCCATGATCTGCGCCAGCGTCGTCTTGCCAAGACCGGGCGGTCCGACGAACAGCACATGGTCGAGCGCCTCGCCGCGCCCCTTGGCCGCCTCGATGAACACTTTCAGATTGGCGCGCGCCGCCGCCTGCCCGACGAAATCGTCCAGCGTTTGCGGGCGTAGCGTCTGTTCGGCGTCTTCGCCGCGCTTTTCCGGTGTGATCAGGCGTGGAGAAAGGCTCATCGGCCCGTCCTGCCATGCGCAAGCCCCTCAAGCAAGCAACAGCTCACCGCGCCAGTTCCTTCAGCCCAAAACGGATGAGCCTGGCCGAATCCGCGTCCTCGCCTGCGGTCTTGAGTGCGGCGGCAACGGCATTGGCGGCGGTGTCGCGCGAATAACCGAGATTGACCAGCGCCGATACGGCATCAGCGATCGGCGCAGGCGCGACGCCCTCGCCCAGTTCCTGCTTCAGCCCGATGGTGCCGGATGCCGAACCGGCATAGGCCGGGGCCTTGTTCTTCAATTCGGTGACGATGCGCTCGGCCACCTTCTTGCCGACGCCGGGCGCGCGCGAAACCATGGCGATGTCGCGCAGCGCAATCGCGTTGGCGAGGTCGGCCGGCGACAGCGTCGACAGGATGGCGAGCGCTACTTTCGCGCCGACGCCTTGCACATTGCCCATCAGCAGCCGGAACCAGTCACGTTCGAGCGCCGACTGGAAGCCGTAGAGCCGGATCATGTCCTCGCGCACATAGGTTTCGATGAACAGCACCACGGCCTCGCCGGGCGAAGGCAGCGCAGCCAGCGTGCGCGTCGAGCAGAACGCCGCATAGCCGACGCCATGCACGTCGACGATGCAGTGGTCCTCGTCGATCTCGTCCAGTGTGCCCTTGAGCTTGCCGATCATTTACTCGTTCTCCAGGGCGTAGGTCTCGGGACTCAATATGTTGAGGCCGGGGAAATAGGAGCGGTATCGGCCCGCATCCCGCGTCAACAGACGATGCCCCGCGACCATGGCATGCGCGCCGATGAGAAAGTCCGGCAGGGTTCTTTCCCGCTTTCCGCCACGCAGGCGGTACTGCGTGTGCGCCGTTCCAGCCGAAAAAGCGGCATCGAAAGGAAAGTCCTCGCGAAGCGGCCGAAGCCAGGCGAAGATACGCGACAGCGCCTCCTCGCCGAGGGAAGGTCTCGACAGTTCGGCCCAGACGATTGCGCTGAAGACGATTGGTCCTTCACCCAGCGTGTGCTTCAGCGCGGCCAACGACCAGCGCCGTGTTGCCAGTTCCACCGGGCCGAGAATGTCGATCAGGACATTGGTGTCAACGAGGGTCGAGATCTTCACGAGGTCCCCGCAGCCAGTCTACATAGGCCTTTCCGTCCATGCCCATCGTGTCGAATGTGCCGGCGATACTCGCAGCCCATTCATCGAAGCTCTGCTCCCCCGCTTCGGGTGCAGCCTCTCGCCTTTCCAGCAAAATGACGGCATCGCGCTCCACGAACTCGACTTCGGAGCCGGGGCCAATGCCCAGGCGATCACGAATTTCCTTCGGGATCGTAACCTGACCTTTTGTCGTGACGCGCATGGTAATACCTCTCCGGTATTACTTACTGCGCCAAGCAGAACAAGTCAAGAACAGGCGCGCCGAACCGGTATATGTGCAACCCTTTCGCGCTACCCGACCAGCGCCAGCCGATACGCCACGCTTTGCCGATGATGGGCGTGGCAGATAGCGATGGCGAGCGCGTCGGCGGCGTGTTCGCTGTCGAAAGTGGCCTTGGGCAGCAGCACCTTGACCATCATGTGGATCTGCTTCTTGTCGCCATGGCCGACGCCGATCACCGTTTTCTTGACGGCGTTGGGCGCGTATTCGGCGACCACCAGTCCGGCGCGCGCCGGAACCAGCATGGCAATGCCGCGCGCCTGGCCGAGCTTCAGCGTGGCGACCGCATCCTTGTTGACAAAAGTCTGCTCCACCGCCGCCTCGTGCGGCATCGCCGCGTGCAGCACGTCGACCAGCCCGTCATGCAATTGGCAAAGCCGGTAGGCCAATGCCGCCTTGTCGTCGGACTTGATGGTGCCGGAGGCGACGAAGCGCAGCGAATTGCCGAGGCTCTCGACGATGCCCCAGCCGGTGCGGCGAAGCCCCGGATCGATACCAATGATGCGAATCGCTTCCGCCATGAGCAAAGTCTACCTTTCGCGGCAAGCGATGCCAGCAAAAAGTGAACAAACCAGAAACGAGAAGGAAATTCAGCCGCGGCCGAAAGCGGTGTTCAGCAGCGATATCTGGTCCGACACCGGGTTCAGGCGGCGAACGCCCGGAGCCGCCGGGCCCATTGCCGAACCGTAGACCTCTTCATCCACGCGCCGCACCACCGCCTGCAAGCGCAAGGAACGGGTGACGAGACCGAGAAAGGCTTCGGGAAGTTCGTTCCAGCCCGTGGCATCCTCGTGGGCGGAAGCGGTATCCAGCCGGACTTTCGATTTTTCCGATGCGACCTGGTCGCGCGTCATTTCGCCGGAGTTGGCCGCGCGCTGCAAAAGCAGCCAAGAGGCGATCTGCATCAGCCGCGTGGTCAGGCGCATCGACTCGGCCGCGTAAAGCGTCGCGCCCAGCCTCGACAGCTTTTTCGCCTCGGCTCGGCCCTCGCCGTCGAGATATTCAGCGGTTTCCTCGACCAGCCCCATGCCTTCATTATAAAGCGGCTTGAAGGACTGCGAAAAAACACGGCGCTCCGCCAGTTTGATCGTTTTCACGCTTTCCCTCGACGGTTCGTTCATTGCTGCGCCCCTGCTGAAAGCGGCCGACTCAAGGCCTATTGCCGCGCCCGCTTTCTATACAACCAAGGTCGGGAAAATGCGCCTCGCGAACGGGCTTGGCAAGGATATGTTTAACAAAGGGTTAACGCCGGAAGCGCAGTGAAGTTGCGGCGGCGCGCAAAAAAAAGAGCCGCGAATAAGCGGCTCTCAGGAGTTTAACAGGGAGGCGTCAAACAAAGTGGCTCCAACCACTTGGTAAGAATCCAGATCACTGGATGCCGATAGTAAACACCTGTAAAGCTTAACGAGCCGTTAACCCGGCACAATTTTATTCAAAACAGAAAGGCTTTTGTCGTCGCTTGGCGGCTCATTTGCGCCAGACCACCGGCAGCGCGATAATGGCGAACAGCACGAACCCGGCATAAAAGCCCATGGACGAAACCGCCGTCACCGCTTCCATGGCTTCGTTGCCCGCAAGCAGGAGGTAAAGGCCGATAAGCAGGCCGATCCCACTGATTGCCGTCAGCCAGAAATGCACCTGCGCCAGCGCCTTTTCCCGCGCTGCCGGAAACAGATGATAGAAGAAGGCAAACACGGCCGACATCAGCCATCCGGCCACCATCGTGTGGGCATGGACCGGCATTTGCGTGTGGTCCTGCGTGATCGCCATATCGATCCCGAGCGCCATCCCGCACAATGCGTAGATGATCGCCAGCGTGAAAAAATTCCTTGCCACCCCTTGCATGGCGGTTTCCTCCGATTTGCCTTTTCCCGGTGCGGGAATGGGTATGCGACAAGCACGATGCGCCGTCTGTCGGGCAGCGGATCGTGCGCCGGCAAACGGCGCCGGCGCCGCTATATTAGCACACCGAGATACGCCGGCAGGAGTCAGCCAAATGGATGCACCGTTTTATTTCACGCGGCAAAGCACCGGGGAAGCCAAGCCCCCTCTCGACTATCAGCTTTCCCTGGCCATTTCCCGAAGCCTGAACTTCTGGATCTTGCCGGTCGAGGTCTTGGGGATCTCCGCGAAGATCGCGGCCTTCGGCACCTTGAACCGCGCCAGAAGCGACCGGCAATGGTCGAGGATCTCTGCCTCCGTGGCGGATTTTCCCGGCTTCAGTTCGACATAGGCGATCGGCACCTCGCCCCATTTGTCGTCGGGGCGCGCCACCACGCCGCAAACCGACACCGCCGGATGCCGGTAAAGCGCATCCTCGATCTCGATGGAGGAAATATTCTCTCCGCCCGAAATGATGATGTCCTTGGAACGGTCCTTGATCTGGATATAGCCGTCCGGGTGCATGACGCCGAGGTCACCGGTATGGAACCAGCCGCCGGCGAACGCCTCGTCGCTGGCCTTGCGGTTCTTGAGGTAGCCCTTCATGACGATATTGCCGCGCACCATCACCTCGCCGATGGTTTCGCCATCGGCCGGCGTCGCCTGCATCGTCTCCGGATCGATCACGGCAAGCGCCTCCAGCGCCGCGTAGCGCACGCCCTGGCGCGCCTTCTTTGCCGTTTGCGCGCCCTTTTCCAGCGCATCCCATTCGCGGTGCCATTCATTGACGACGGCCGGCCCGTAGGTTTCGGTGAGGCCGTAGAGATGGGTGACGGCGAAGCCGGCATCCGCCATGCCCGAAAGCACCGCTTCCGGCGGCGGGGCGGCGGCCGTGTTGAAGGTGACGACCTGCTCGAACTCGCGCTTGTCCTCGTCCTTCGCGTTGATGAGCACGGACATGACCACCGGCGCGCCGCACAGATGGGTGACGCCGTGATCGGCGATTGCGTCATACATGGGCTTGGCCCGCACCCAGCGCAGGCATACATGCGTGCCGGCCTGCACGGCCAGCGTCCAGGGAAAGCACCAGCCATTGCAGTGGAACATCGGCAGCGTCCACAGATAGACGGCGTGCTTGGCCATGCCGGCGTGGATCGTGTTGGTATAGGCCATCAGCGCGGCGCCGCGATGATGATAGACCACGCCCTTGGGGTTGCCTGTCGTGCCGGACGTATAATTGAGCGAGATGGCGTCCCATTCGTCGTCGGGCATCGACCAGGCGAATTTTTCCGCGCCGCCGGCGACAAAATCCTCATAGTCGAGGCTGCCGATGCGCTCGCCCTTGGGATAGGGGGCGTCGGCCGCATAGTCTGGATCGTCATAGTCGATGACCAGCGGCTTCACTTTGGCGATGGAAAGCGCCTGCCTGACCACGTCGGAAAACTCACGGTCCACGATCAGCACCTTCGTCTCGGCGTGATCGAGCTGGAAGGCGATCACCGCCGCATCGAGGCGCGTGTTCAGGCAATGCAGCACCGCCTTGACCATCGGCACACCGAAATGCGCCTCCAGCATGGGCGGGGTGTTGGACAGCATCACCGTTACCGTGTCGTTCTTGCCGATGCCTTTTTGAGCGAGCGCCGAGGCGAGTTTCAGCGAGCGCTGCCAGAAGGTGCGATAGGATATGCGTTGGGCGCCATGGATGATGGCGACGTGGTCGGGAAACACTTTCGCCGCCCGCTCCAGATAAGAAATCGGCGTCAGCGGCTGGTAGTTGGCTGGGTTCTTGTCGAGATCGATGTCGTAGGGACTGGCCATCCCGTTCTCCCAAACTGTTTCCAGACGCTTCTAACCACAGCTTGCCGGCGGCGTCATCCTCTTCCATCGCGCCGCCCGCCTTCTCAACAGAAGCACTTTGCTCTATGCCGCAATGCAACCATCTTCGCCCGGCATTAGGCGAAAACCGGGATCGAGGATCATGAACCAGACAACGCCGCCCAATCGCTGCCGCATCGTGCTCATCGCACCGCCCGGCATTGCAGCCGCCTCCGTTCTTGCCGCATTTGACGGCGGCGACGTCGCCTCGCTGATCCTGCCGCAATACGATATGGATGAAGCCTCGTTTCAGGCACTGGCCGAAAAGATCGTGCCGGCAGCCCAGGCCGGCGGCATTGCCGTCATCCTGGCCGGCGACACCCGCATTGCCGGGCGCGTGCAGGCGGACGGTCTTCATGTCGAGGTCAAGGCTGCCGAACTTGCCCTAACCATCGAGGATTTTCAGGCCAGGATGATGGTCGGCTGCGGTGGCGCGAAAACCCGCGACGACGCGCTGGAACTCGGCGAAGCGCGGCCCGATTATATTTTCTTCGGCCGCTTCGGCTACGACAACAAGCCCGAGCCGCACCCGCGCAACCTGTCCCTCGGGCAATGGTGGGCCGAAATGATCGAAATCCCCTGCATCGTCATGGCGGGCAGCGACATCGCCTCCGTCGAAACGGCTGCCGCCACCGGCTGCGAGTTTGTCGCCCTGTCCAGCGCAATCTTTGCGGAAGGCATCGATCCGCGCGAGGCGATCGCCCGCGCCAACGCGCTGCTCGATGAGACAGCACCCCGTTTCGAGGGTTGAAAATGCCGTCGCGCCGATCCCTGCCATCTCGTATGGCTCTGCCGTCACGCATGTCCCTGATTGCCGGCCTGCTCGCAGCGACGACCGTTCATGCCGTGGCTATCGAAACGGCAACGCCAGACCAACCCTCGCCACAAGTCAAGCCGACACCACAAGTTACGCCCTCGCCGCAAGTCGGGCCGGCACCGCAAGACAAGTCGGCACCGCAAGACCGGCTCACGCCGCCGGTCGATACGCAAAAGCCCATCGCCAACCCCCTGCCGCAGCCGGCCACCACGGCGGCACCCGCCCCGCTGCCATCGGCCGATGCCATCAACCCGGAACGGTTCGGCGCCAAGCCGTCCGATGCCGCTTATGGCGCCTTCCAGCGTGGCCTCTACATGACCGCCTACAATCTGGCCCTGGTGCGCGCCAAGAACGGCGACCCCGCCGCTCAGGTACTCGTTGCCGAAATCCTGTCGCGCGGCCTTGGCGTGCCGCTCAACGCGGCCGAGGCGGCGAAATGGTACGCCCGCGCCGCCGAGCAGGGCATGCCGGAGGCACAGTTCCAGTATGCGCTGATGCTGATCGACGGGCGTTACGTCAAGAAGGACGAGAAACAGGCCCACGCCCTGTTGCAGGCGGCCGCGGAAGCAGGAAATCGCCTGGCGCAGTTCAATTTCGCGCAACTGCTCGTCAAGGAGGACCAGGGCGACCAGGGTCTGGCCAGGGCGGTTCCCTATTACGAGCGCGCCGCCACCACCGGCCTTGCGGACGCGCAATACGCCATGGCGCAAATCTACGCCAATGGCGTCGGCGGCAAGACCAAGGACGACGCGCGGGCGCGGCTTCTGCTGGTGCAGGCGGCGCTGCAGAATTACGATACAGCCCAGCTCGATCTCGGCAGTTGGCTGATCGACGGGCGCGGCGGCAAGCGCGATCTCAAATCGGGCTTCGCCTGGACCAAACGCGCCGCCGACGGCGGCAACGTCGCTGCCCGCAACCGCCTCGCCAAGCTCTATATGGGCGGCATCGGCACCGATCCCGATTCCATTCTGGCGGCGGCATGGTACATGCTGGCCCGCCGCGCCGGCCTCGTCGATCCCCAGATGGAGGATTTCATGGCTGGCCTCACCAACGACGAAACCAAGCAGGCGCTGCAAAAAGCCAACCGCCTGCCCTGACCGCGGCAACGCCCGCCAGAGCGATTCGGGGCCGGACGGAACTGCGCCTGTTTCACGCCGGTAATCCGGCCTCTCTTGCCTCTTTCGGCAATTTGTGGTCTTGGAAGCGCCGAAACCGCCCCTGGCGGACAGCTCATTTTCCGGACCCCAACATCATGGCCAAGATCAACGGCAACGAAATCCGTCCCGGCAACGTCATCGAACACGATGGGGGCTTGTGGGTGGCGGTCAGGTGCAACCACGTAAAGCCCGGCAAGGGCGGCGCCTATAACCAGGTTGAACTGAAGAACCTCATCAACGGCACCAAGCTCAACGAGCGTTTCCGCTCGGCCGAGACGGTGGAAAAGATCCGCCTCGAGCAGAAGGATTTCTCCTTCCTCTACGAGCAGGGCGAGGCGCTGGTGTTCATGGACACCGAAAGCTACGAGCAGTTGGAACTGCAAAAGGATTTCGTCGGCGACCGCGCCGCCTTCTTGCAGGACGGCATGATGGTGACGGTGGAACTTCACGACGAGCGCCCGATCGGCATTTCGCTGCCCGACCAGGTGACGCTGACGATCACCGAAGCCGACCCTGTGGTAAAGGGCCAGACGGCGGCCTCTTCCTACAAGCCGGCCATGCTTGAAAACGGCATTCGCGTGCTGGTGCCGCCGTTCATCGGTTCGGGCGAGCGCATCATCGTCGATACCAACGAAATCACATACGTCCGCCGTGCCGATTAAGCACTGACGGCAGGAAGCTAGAGAAAAAATGGCGCGTTCCGCTCTCCTCAACGTCATGGTGCAGGCCGCCATGAAGGCCGGCCGTTCGCTGTCGCGCGACTTCGGCGAAGTGCAGAACCTGCAGGTCTCGATGAAAGGGCCGGGCGACTATGTCAGCCAGGCCGACCGCAAGGCCGAGGACATCATCTTCGCCGAATTGTCCAAGGCGCGGCCCGGCTACGCCTTCCTGATGGAAGAGCGCGGCGCGGTCGCCGGCGACGACGACCAGCACCGCTGGATCGTCGACCCGCTCGACGGCACGACGAACTTCCTGCACGGCATTCCGCTTTTTGCCGTTTCGATCGCGCTGGAGCGCCAGGGGCAGACGGTCGCCGGCGTGAT
Organism: Mesorhizobium sp. A623; assembly: GCF_054489405.1. NCBI lineage: Bacteria > Pseudomonadati > Pseudomonadota > Alphaproteobacteria > Hyphomicrobiales > Phyllobacteriaceae > Mesorhizobium > Mesorhizobium sp. A623. The sequence goes on along the minus strand of NZ_JBTMXB010000007.1, from coordinate 133,517 downwards.
CTACAATCCGGCGATGGACGAACTCTACACCGCCGAGCGCGGCGGCGGCGCTTTCATGAACGACCGCCGGCTGCGCGTGGCGGCGCGCACCAAGCTTTCCGATGCCGTGATCGGCTGCGGCGTGCCGCATCTCGGGCGCGGCCAGCACGGCAATTTCCTTGTCGAACTGCGCAACGTAATGGCTGAAGTCTCCGGCATTCGCCGCATGGGCGCAGCCTCGCTCGACCTCGCCTATGTCGCCGCCGGCCGCATGGACGGCTACTGGGAAGCCGGCCTGTCGCCATGGGACATTGCCGCCGGCCTGCTCCTGATCCGCGAAGCGGGCGGCTTCGTGTCCGACGCCGATGGCGGCCAGGGCATGCTGGAAAGCGGCTCGGTGGTCGCCGGCAACGAGACCATCCACCGCATTCTGGCCAGGACGGTAAAGAAGCCCCTCAAGGGCTGAACATCTCGCATGGATTGGACAACTCGGCAGCCATTCGGGGCTCCCAGCGTGTCACAAAGCTGCGACATCGTTCTGGCATAAGACCTGCATCGTCCCCAGATAGTGGCAAGGCAGGCCTGTCGGATGAGCTCAACTGAACCACTTCTCGACCTGAATATTCCCTTTATGGGACGCTGGCACTATTCGCGCGCCGAACGCATCGCCGATGGCGTCGTCCATGCGGTGGGCATCGTGCTGGCCGTGATTGCGGGGTCCGTAACGCTGGCGCTCGCCGCCTCGCGCTCCCATCCCGGCGAATATCTGGCGGCCGTGTTGTTCGTTCTTTCGCTGCTCGGCGTGCTTTCGATTTCGCTCGCCTATAATCTGTGGCCGGTATCCTCGCCGGCAAAGTGGGTGCTGAGACGGTTCGACCATTCGGCCATCTACCTGCTCATCGCCGCGACCTACACGCCGTTTCTGGCCCAAATCGAGGGATCGCGCCTGGTGGACTGGATGATCGGCGTGGTCTGGGCAGCGGCCGCGCTCGGCATCGCCCTGAAAGTCTTCCTGCCCGGCCGCCTCGATCGGCTCGCCGTCTTCCTCTACCTCGCCATCGGCTGGAGCGGGGTCGTGCTGGCAGAACCGCTGGCGCAAGCGCTGCCGGCAAGTTCGGTTTCCCTGCTTGTCGCCGGCGGCATCGTCTATTCCTGCGGCGTCGTCTTCTACGTCTGGAAGCGCCTGCGCTTTCATAACGCGCTGTGGCACGGTTTCGTCGTTGCCGGCGCCGGCCTGCATCTGGCCGCTTTGGCCGATTGCCTGGTGCTCAACCGCCTTTGAGCGCCTGTATGGCGCTCATTCACACCAAGCGCCTTTCAATTTCGTCACATTTCCGTTTAGAGTCGCGCTCGAACGCGGGCATCGGAACGGGACACGCATGGCTTTCCTAAAATCGTTCGGAGCAGGCAGGCGCACCGATGTACTGGACTACGATCCGCACAAGGTCTCCAGCCCGCAGGTCTTCCTTCTGTCGATGGTGGTTTTCCTGGCCATCGTCGCCTTTATCGCCATCATCCTGACGCGGCAAATATCGACCGCCTTCGCCCACAATCCGGGCCTGAACGGCCTGATCGTCGGCGTGCTCGGCATCGGCATCCTGCTCGCCTTCGGACAGGTCGTGCGGCTGTTTCGCGAAGTGCGCTGGGTCAATTCGTTCCGCGCCGGGTCCGAGACGGTAGAGCCGGTTCTGCTGGCGCCAATGAAGGCGATGATCGGACGTTCGGCGTCGGTCGCCTTCTCGACCAGTTCGATGCGCACCATGCTCGATTCCATCGCCACCCGCCTGGACGAAAGCCGCGACACCTCGCGCTACCTGGTCGGCCTGCTGATCTTTCTCGGCCTGCTCGGCACGTTCTGGGGCCTGCTCGGCACCATCAGTTCCATCGGCGACACTATCGAATCCCTCGACCCCGGCACCGGCGATTCCGCCGCCGTGCTCGAAGCGTTGAAGGCAGGGCTGGCGGCACCGCTCGCCGGCATGGGTACTGCGTTTTCCTCGTCGCTGTTCGGCCTTTCGGGCTCGCTGGTGCTGGGCTTCCTCGACGTGCAGGCCGGCCGCGCCCAGACGCGTTTTTATACGGAACTGGAAAACTGGCTGTCCTCCGTTACCGACATGTCGTCCGACATGGTCGTTGCCGATACGGCCAAGGCCGAATCCTCCGACGAAGTGCGCGTCCTGACGGAGCGCCTGCGCTCGATGCAGGAGGCCGGCGGCTCGAACCCGCGCGTCGCCACCGCCATGGCCAACCTCGCCGACGGCATTTCCGGACTGGTCAAGAACATGCGCTCCGAACAGCAGATCATGCGCGACTGGGTCGAGGCGCAATCCGACGAACAAAAGGCGATGCGCGCGACGCTGGAGAAGATCGCCGACGCGCTGAACAAGCCGGGAGAGCGCTGACGTGGCGCTAGGCAGGGGGCGGCGCGGCGACCGCCACATCGACTACTGGCCGGGTTTCGTCGATGCCCTGTCGACGCTGCTTCTGGCGATCATGTTCCTGCTGTCGGTGTTCGTGCTGGCGCAATTCCTGCTTAGCCGCGAGATTTCCGGCAAGGACGCGGTGCTCAACCGCCTGAATTCCCAGATCAATGAATTGACCTCGCTGCTGGCGCTTGAAAAGGGCACCAATCAGGACGCGCAGGACGCCCTTGCCAATTTGCAGGCCTCGCTGTCGGCAACCGAAGAAGAAAAGAGCCGGCTGGAGCAACTTTTGGCGAAGGGCGCCGGCGCCGGCGATGCCGCCAATGCGCGGGCCGATACGCTTACCGGTGAGTTGGACACCCAGCGCCAGCTTAGCCAGCGCGCGCAGTCGCAGGTGGAATTGCTGAACCAGCAGATCGCCGCCTTGCGCAAGCAGATCGGGGCGCTGGAAGACGCCCTCGACGCCTCGGAGACGCGCGACCACGATTCCAACACCAAGATCGCCGACCTCGGCAAGCGCCTCAACGTAGCGCTGGCGCAGCGCGTGCAGGAACTGAACCGCTACCGCTCGGATTTCTTCGGCCGCCTGCGCGAAATCCTTTCCGACCGCGAAAACATCCGCATCGTCGGCGACCGCTTCGTGTTCCAGTCGGAGGTGCTGTTTCCGACCGGCTCCGAACAGATCAACGATGCCGGCAAGGTCGAGATGAAGAAACTCGCCGACGCCATCATCGAGTTGCAAAAGGAAATCCCCCCGGAGATCAACTGGGTTCTGCGCGTCGATGGCCATACCGACAATATTCCGCTGTCGGGCACCGGCCGCTACCGCGACAACTGGGAACTGTCGTCGGCGCGCGCGACCTCGGTGGTAAAGTTCCTGATCGAGAACGGCGTGCCGCCGACCCGGCTGGTGGCTGCCGGCTTCGGCGAATTCCAGCCGCTTGATCCGGCAGATACCGCAGAGGCGCGCAACAAGAACCGCCGCATCGAGCTGAAGCTCACCGAGCGGTAGAGCGTTTCACCGCGCCGCCGCAATCGAATGCTTGCCGCAAACGCACGCCCGGGCCTTCTTCCTCCGAGAAAAGCAGCAGCACCCCGCCCTCTTCCAGCGCCTTGACGAGCAACAGCTCCGACGCGCGGTGCAGCGCATGGCGGTGGCACTCGAAGTCCTTGATCGTGCTGCGCGATACACCGGCCAGGCAGGCCAGCTTTTCCTGCGTCCAGTTTAGCAGCCCCCGCGCCGCACGGCATTGTTCCGGAAGTAGATTCATCCATTTTGTGCCTTGCATACTCGTACCCAAGTCAACCATAATGGGTGAGATCAGGCAATGGTTGCCGATTTCCCAGATGAGCCGCCGCGCAGAATGACGCCTGACACATCCCTTTTGCTGATGATCGTCATGCCTTTCGCCGGCAGCATCATTGCCGCTTTCCTGCCTTCCAATGCCCGCAACGCCGAGGTCTGGCTCGCCGGCGCCGTGGCGCTTACCGTGCTGGTTCTGGCTACCGCCGCCTATCCGGCCATCGCCGCTGGCGGGGCCATTCGCAGCGAAACCGAGTGGATCCCCACGCTTGGCCTGAACTTCACGCTGCGGATGGACGGCTTCGCCTGGCTGTTTGTGATGCTGATAAGCGCCATCGGCTTCCTCGTCGTGCTCTATGCGCGCTACTACATGTCGCCGGAGGACCACGCGCCCCGCTTCTTCTCGTTCCTGCTGGCGTTCATGGGCGCCATGCTCGGCATCGTGATTGCGGGCAATCTCATCCTGCTCGTCGTCTTCTGGGAACTGACCAGCATCTTTTCCTTCCTGCTGATCGGCTACTGGCATCACAACGCCGCTGCCCGCGACGGCGCGCGCATGGCGCTGACCATCACCGGCATTGGCGGCCTCGGCCTGCTGGCCGGCGTGCTTTTGATCGGTCACATCGTCGGCAGCTACGATCTCGAAACGGTTCTGGCTTCCGGCAACCTTGTGCGCACGCACGACCTCTACGTGCCGGCGCTGGTGCTGATCCTGCTCGGCGCGCTCACCAAGAGCGCGCAGTTTCCGTTCCACTTCTGGCTGCCCAACGCCATGGCGGCCCCGACGCCGGTGTCGGCCTATCTGCATTCGGCGACCATGGTGAAGGCCGGCGTGTTCCTGATGGCGCGCTTCTGGCCGGTGCTTGCCGGAACCCAGGAATGGTTCTGGATCGTCGGCCTCGCCGGCATGATGTCGTTCGTTCTCGGCGCCTATTTCGCCATCTTCCAGCAGGACATCAAAGGGCTTCTCGCCTATTCCACCATCAGCCATCTCGGCCTCATCACCATGCTGCTCAGCCTCGGCAGCCCGCTAGGTGCTGTCGCCGCCATCTTCCACATGATGAACCATGCCACTTTCAAGGCATCGCTGTTCATGGCCGCCGGCATCATCGACCATGAGAGCGGCACGCGCGACATCCGGCGGCTGAGCGGGCTGTTCCGCTTCATGCCGATCACCGCCACGCTTGCCATGGTGGCGAGCGCGGCCATGGCCGGCGTGCCGCTGCTCAACGGCTTCCTGTCCAAGGAGATGTTCTTCGCCGAGGCCGCCGCCACGCACCAGGTCTCCATCCTCGATACCGCAGCACCTTATGCGGCCGTGCTGGGCAGCGCCTTTGCCGTGGCCTATTCCATCCGCTTCATCCACGGCGTGTTTTTCGGGCCCCCGCCCTCCGACCTGCCGCGCGAGCCGCATGAAGCGCCGTTCCTGATGCGCTTTCCCATGCAGTTGCTGGTTCTGGCGTGCCTTGTCGTCGGCACGATTCCGGGCCTCACCATCGGCCCCTTCCTGCATACCGCCGTCGAATCGGTCCTTGGTCCTTCCACGCCGGAATATAGCCTCGCCGTCTGGCACGGTTTCACGCTGCCGCTGATGATGAGTATCGCGGCCCTGGTCGGCGGAGCCATCCTCTATCTGCTGTTGAAGAACTATCTGGCGCATTGCGAGGAAGGGCCGCCGATCTTCCGACGGCTCAAGGGCCAGCGCATCTTCGAGCGCGCCATGGTGACGGTTTCGTGGAGATGGGCGCGCTTCATCGAAAGCCAGCTTGGCACGCGCCGGTTGCAGCCGCAGCTTCGCCTGCTGGTCAGCGTGGCGTTCGTCGCGGCACTATGGCCGATCTACAAAACGGGCCTCCTCCTTCCCGGCGGGCTGGCATGGGCAGGCGCCGATCCGGCCTTCGCCGCCATCTGGGCGGTCGGCATCGCCTGCGCGCTCGGCGCCGCATGGCAGGCGAAGTTCCATCGGCTCGCGGCCCTGATCCTGCTGGGCGGCGCGGGCCTGGTCACCTGCATCACCTTCGTCTGGCTTTCGGCGCCAGACCTTGCCGTCACCCAACTGCTCGTCGAGGTCGTCACCACGGTGCTGCTTCTGCTCGGCCTGCGCTGGCTGCCGAAGCGGTTCAAAGAGACGGACGCCGGCATCGCGACCCTGGGCGACCGCTTGCGGCGCTTCCGCGACCTGGCCATGGCTGTAGCAGTGGGCCTCGGCACGATGCTGATCGCCTACGCCGTGATGACGCGGACCCCGCCCGCCACCATTGCCGACTACTTCATGGGAAAGGCCTATCTCGAAGGCGGCGGCAAGAACGTCGTCAACGTCATCCTGGTGGATTTCCGCGCCTTCGACACGTTCGGCGAGATCACGGTGCTGGGCGTCGTGGCGCTGACGGTGTTCGCGCTTTTGCGCCGCTTCCGCCCCGCCGCCGACAGTATCGAATCGCCCGAGCAACAGCGCGTCCAGAAGACGTTCGACGAGGATCGGCCCGATCGCCAGGCGGGCGACACGGTCAGCGATTACCTGCTGGTCCCGTCCGTCATCATGCAATGGCTGTTTCCAGTCATCATCGTATTTGCCGTCTATCTGTTCCTGCGCGGCCACGACCTTCCGGGCGGCGGCTTTGCTGCCGGCATCGCGATGGCGGCCGCCTTCATCCTGCAATACATGGCGGCCGGCACGACCTGGGTCGAGGCCCGGCTGCGGGTGCTGCCGGTCAACTGGATCGGCTTCGGCCTGCTCTTCGCCGCGCTGGTGGGCATGGGATCATGGCTGTTCGGCTACCCGTTCCTGACCTCGCATTCGCAATATCTGGAACTGCCGCTGATCGGGGTGGTGCCGATGGCGAGTGCTGCCTTCTTCGATCTTGGCGTCTTCTCGCTGGTGGTCGGCGCAACCGTCCTGATGCTGATCGCCTTCGCCCACCAGTCGATCCGCCGCCTTCGCGCCTCGCGCATCGCCGCCGAAGCCGCGCCGGAGGCTCCTTGATGGAACTGACACTCGCCATCGCCATCGGTGTCCTCGTCGGCTCCGGCGTCTGGCTGCTGCTGCGGCCACGCACCTTCCAGGTCATCATCGGCCTGTCGCTGATCTCCTACGGCGTCAACCTGTTCATCTTTTCCATGGGCAGGCTGCGCGTTGCGGCAGCGCCCGTGCTCGGATCGGGCGGCGCGATCGACCCGGCGGATTACGCCGATCCCATCCCGCAGGCGCTCGTCCTGACCGCCATCGTCATCGGCTTTGCGACCACGGCGCTGTTTCTCGTCGTGCTGCTCGTCTCGCGAGGCCTGACTGGCAGCGACCACGTCGACGGCAGGGAGCCGCGCTGATGGAGCTGGCCGACCATTTGCTGATCCTGCCGATCCTGCTGCCGCTGCTGACCGGCGCGGCGCTGCTGCTGTTCGACGAACGCCGCCATGTCCTCAAGGCAATGGTCAACTTCGTCTCGACATTGGCGCTGGCAGTTATCGCCCTGTCGCTGCTGAAACTGGCGGATGCGCCAGAGGCCACCACCGGCGTCTACCTGCTCGGCAATTGGCCGGCACCCTTCGGCATCGTGCTGGTGCTCGACCGGCTGTCGGCGATGATGGTGATGCTGACTTCCGTGCTGGCGATCGCCTCCCTGGTCTTCGCGCTGGCGCGCTGGCACCGCAGCGGCCCGCATTTCCACACGCTGTTCCAACTTCTCCTGATGGGCCTGAACGGCGCGTTCCTGACCGGCGACCTGTTCAACCTGTTCGTCTTCTTCGAGGTGCTTCTGGCGGCGTCCTATGGCCTGGTCCTGCACGGCTCCGGCGCGCAGCGGGTTCGGGCCGGCCTGCACTACATCGCCGTCAACCTTGCCGGCGCGTCGCTGTTCCTGATCGGCGTCAGCCTGATCTACGGCGTTACCGGCACACTCAACATGGCCGACCTTGCGGTACGCATTCCCCTGGTGGCGCCAAGCGACCGGATGCTGCTGGAGGCGGGCGCGGCCATTCTCGGCGTCGCCTTCCTGGTCAAGGCCGGCATGTGGCCGCTCGGCTTCTGGCTGCCCGGCGCCTATACCGCCGCCGCCGCCCCGGTCGCCGCCATCTTCGCCATCCTCAGCAAGGTCGGCATCTACATCATCCTGCGGCTTTCGCTGCTGCTGTTCGGCGCGGACGCCGGCGCATCCGCCGGCTTCGGCGAAGGCTTTCTGCTCTATGGCGGCATCGCCACCATTTTCTTCGGCACCGCAGGCGTGCTGGCTTCACAGGCCATGGGGCGGCTCGCCGGCTTCTATTTGCTGGTTTCGTCGGGCACGCTGCTGGCCGCGATCGGGAGCGCCAGTGTCTCGGTAACGTCCGGCGCGCTCTATTACATGGTCAGTTCGACCCTGGCGATCAGCGCATTCTTCCTGCTCATCGAACTGGTCGAGCGGGCGCAGGACCCGGCCGCCAACGTGCTGGCGGTGACGATGGAAGCCTATGGCGACGAGATGGACGAGGAGGAGATCGAAGAAGAAGTCGGCGCCGCCATTCCCGCCACACTGGCTATTCTGGGTATCTGCTTCGCGGGTTGCGGGCTGCTCCTGTCCGGCCTGCCGCCGCTTTCCGGCTTCATCGCCAAATTCGCCATGCTGACCGCTCTGCTCAATCCCGAAGGCCTCGGTCCGGCGGGCAGCATAAGCGATGCTACCTGGGTGCTGACGGCCTTGATCATCCTGTCCGGTCTTTCCGCGATGATCGCCATGACGCGCGCCGGCATCCGCACCTTCTGGGCGCCGATCGAGGAAACCGTGCCGCGCGTCCGGGTCATCGAGATCGTGCCCGTGGCGTTCCTTCTTATCTTGTGCGCGATACTGGTCGTGCAGGGCGGACCCGCTATGCGCTACATGGATGCGACGGCGCGGTCCCTGCATGCGCCGCAGAACTATGTCCGCGATGTGCTCGCCGCACCGCGCCTGCCCGGCCCCAAAACGGGGGCGAACCAATGAGCCGGCTGCTGCCCTATCCGGTGCTGACGGCGTCGCTGCTGGTCATGTGGCTGCTGCTCAACGGGCTTTCCGCCGGCCATATCTTGCTGGGTTCTATCGTGGCCGTCGGCGCATCACTGGCGATGGTGGCGCTTCAGCCCGACAAACCGAAGATAAGACGCTGGGACATGATCCCGCGCCTGCTGCTGGTCGTGCTGATCGACATCCTGCGCTCCAACATCGCTGTCGCGGCCATTATCCTGCAAGGAGGGAGAAGACAGCGCCGCGCCGGTTTCGTGATGATCCCGCTCGAGCTGCGCGATCCGACCGGCCTTGCGGTGCTCTCCTGCATCATCACCAGCACGCCCGGCACGGCGTGGGTCGAATACCATGCCGGCAGCGGCAGGCTTCGCATCCATGTTCTCGATCTCGACGACGAACAGGCATGGGTCGATTTGATCAAGCAGCGCTACGAAGCGTTGTTGATGGAGATATTCGAATGAGCGGGACGATCGTCATCTGGGCCGTCACCATTGCACAATTGCTGCTGATCGCCGCCATGGCCTGCGCGCTGCTGCGGCTCATGCGGGGGCCGCGCGCGCAGGACCGCATCGTCGGCTTCGATGCGCTCTACGTTGCCGCGATGCTGCTGCTTCTGACCATGGGCATCCGCACCGGCAGCACGGTCTATTTCGAGGCGGCGCTGGTGATCGCGCTGCTCGGCTTCGTCTCGACCGTGGCGCTCGCCAAATTCCTCATGCGCGGCGAGGTGATCGAATGAACCCCCTCGCCGAACTGCCGCTATGGGCGGCCCTGCCCGCGGCATTCTTCCTTGTCCTGGGTGCCGGCCTGACCCTGCTTGGCACGATCGGGCTTCTCCAGTTCCGAACCTTCTACGAACGCATCCACGCGCCGACGCTCGGCACGACCTGGGGCGCGGGCAGCATCCTCATCGCGTCGATGATCTGCTTTTCGGTGCTGCAGTCGCGCCCGGTCCTGCACGAAATCCTGATCGCGGTTCTCATCGTGGTCACGACACCGGTTTCGCTGATGCTTTTGGCGCGCTCGGCGCTCTTTCGCGACCGCACCGAAGGCCTGGGCGGCGTGCCCTCCTTCGAAGCAGCCGAGGGTCGATCGAATGAAAGCCCGCCATCCGATTCACCGGACGACGGGCCTGCACACTAGGCTTCAGATCTTAGCGAACACGCTCTTCACCGCGTCCGCCGTCTTCGACACGACGATGTCGGCTTCCTCGCGCGTCAGGCAGAGCGGCGGGGCGAAGCCGAGGATGTCGCCCTGTGGCATGGCGCGGCCGATGACGCCGAGCTCGGCAAGCGCTGCCGATACCTGTGGCCCGATCTTCTGCGATGCATCGAAGAATTTGCGGTCGTCCCGGTCAGCCACGAATTCCACCGCCGCCAGCATGCCGTCGCCGCGCACGTCGCCGACATTCTTGTGGCCCCCGACAGCCTTGGCGAGTTCGGCACGGAAGTAAGCTCCCGTTTCACCGGCGTTCTTGACGAGACCGAGTTCGTCGATCAGTTCCAGATTGGCGACGCCGGCAGCCACGCAGATCGGGTGCGCCGAATAGGTCCAGCCATGGCCGATGGAGCCGAGCTTGTCGGACCCCTGCACCAGTCCCTGCCAGACCTTGTCGCCGACAATGACGCCCGACAGCGGCGCATAGGCCGAGGTCAGGCCCTTGGCGATGGTGATGAGGTCGGGCTTGATGCCGTAATGGTCGGAGCCGAACATGGTGCCCAGCCGTCCGAAACCGGTGACGACCTCGTCGGCGACCAGCAGCACGTCATACTTGTTCAGTACGGCCTGGATTTTCTGCCAATAGCCGGCAGGCGGCGGGACGATGCCCCCGGTGCCGAGCACCGGCTCGCCCATGAAGGCGGCAACCGTTTCCGGCCCCTGCGCCAGGATCAGCTTTTCGAGCTGGTCGGCACAGAATTGCGAAAACTGCTCTTCGGTCTGCGAGCGGTCGGCGCGGCGGTAGTAATAAGGCGCCTCGGTGTGCAGGACCGGGGCGCGCGGCAGGTCGAAGGCATTGTGGAAAGCGTCGAGGCCGGTCAGCGATCCGGTCATGATGCCGGAGCCGTGATAGCCGCGCCAGCGCGAGATGATCTTCTTTTTTTCCGGCCGGCCGAGCACGTTGTTGTAGTACCAGATCAGCTTGATGTTGGTCTCGTTGGCGTCGGAGCCGGACAGGCCGTAATAGACTCTGGACATGCCCTTCGGCGCGCGGTCGATGATCATTTTGGACAGCGTGATCGAGGCCTCGGTGCCGTGACCGACATAGGCGTGGTAGTAGGCGAGGTTCTTGGCTTGGGCTGCGATGGCGTCGGCGATCTTCTGGCGGCCATAGCCGACATTGACGCAGTAAAGCCCGGCGAAAGCGTCGAGGCTCTTCTTGCCGTTGGTATCCCAGATGGTGACGCCTTCGCCGCCGGCCATGATGCGGTTCGGCGTTTCGCCGCGCGCATGTGTGCCCATATGCGTCGAGGGGTGGAAAAAGTGATCCCGGTCCCAGGCGTTGAGTTCGTTCGATTGATCGGCCATCTTTTTTCTCCTTTTAGATTACGCCAGATCGACGCAGACATATTTGAGATCGGTAAAGGCTTCGAGCCCGTGGCGCGAGCCCTCGCGGCCAAGGCCGGATTGCTTCGTCCCGCCGAAGGGTATCGGCGCACCGGTGATCTTGACCCGGTTGATCGCCACCATGCCATAGTCGAGCGCGTTCGCCATACGGCGCTGCCGCGAACCGTTTTCGGTGACGACATAGGCGACAAGCCCGTATTCCGTGGCGTTGCCGCGGGAAATCACTTCGTCTTCCGTATCGAACGGCGTGACTGCGGCAACCGGCCCAAACGTTTCCTCGTGCATGATAAGAGCATCTTCCGGCACATCGGCCAGCAGCGTCGGCTGATAAAACAGCGGACCGGCCTCGGCGCGCCTGCCGCCAGCCATCAATTTCGCGCCTTTCGCAACGGCGTCTTCGACCTGTTCTTCGACCTTGCGCACGGCCCGCTCATGCATCAGCGGGCCGATGTCGGCGTCCGGGTTCAAACCATCGGCGACCTTCAGCGCCCCGATGCGCGTGGTGAAGGCGGCGCAGAATTTCTCGTAAAGCGGACGCTGCACATAGATGCGGTTGGCGGCAAGGCAATCCTGCCCCGAAGTCGCGAACTTGGCGTCGATGGCGATTGTCACCGCTTTGTCGAGATCGGCGTCGTCGAAAACGATCAGCGGTGCATGACCGCCCAGTTCCATGACCAGGCGCTTCATGGTCGCAGCACATTGCGCCGCGATCAGCCGGCCGATTTCGGTCGAACCGGTAAAGCTCATGGCCCGCATGCGGGCATCCGCACACATCGCCCCCACGATTGGCGCGGCCTTGCCGGTGACGACGTTGAACACACCCGCCGGCAGGCCTGCGCGCTCGCCAAGCTCGGCCAGCGCCAGTGCTGAAAGCGGCGTTTCGGAAGACGGATGCGCAACGATGGTGCAGCCGGCGGCTAGGGCGGCAGCGGCCTTGCGGGTCAGCATGGCGGCAGGAAAATTCCACGGCGTCACCACGCCGACGACGCCCAGCGGCTCACGGCGCACGCTCATTTCAGCATTCGGCAGATGGCTGGTGACGCCCTCGGCGTTGAGGCGCTTGGCTTCCTCGGCATACCACTCGATGAAGGAGGCCGCGTAGTCGATCTCGCCGAGCGATTCCTTCAGCGGCTTGCCCTGCTCCAGCGTCATCAAGAGCGCGAGGTCATCCTTGGCCGCAATGACCAGTTCAAACCATTTGCGCAGGATTTTCGAGCGTTCCTGCGTCAGCAAGGCGCGCCATGCCGGAAAGGCATTGGCGGCGGCATCGATGGCCAGCGTCGTTTGCGCGGCATCGAGCGAGGCGACGAAACCCACCGTCACGCCCGACGAGGGATCGGTCACTTCGAAACTGTTTGCGGCTTCGCTGGCGGTCCAGTGGCCGTCGACATAGGCAAGCTCGCGCAACAACCGGCGATCGGCAAGGCGGTCGAGCGCTTCGTGGCGATGCGTGCGGGCAAAATGCGCGTTGGCGGACATTGCGGGTCTCCATGATCCTGGCGCCCAGCATAACGGCCGCCACACGACAGAGAGGCTGTTCCCAAGCACGCAAAGAGAGAGACTCTCTTCGTTTTCCGCCCGCGGAAGGCAATTCCTCCGAAAGCGCCTATTGTGCGCCGATCAGTTCCGCCACCGGCAACACGGTCTCCTCCTTCACCGTCTTGGTGACGATGTAGGTGAAATAGCGGTCGATGCCGATCTCGCGTTCCAGCAGGCCGTCGACAAGCCGCTGATAGGCGTCGATGTCGCGCGCCATGACCTTCATGAGATAATCCACGCCGCCGCCGACCGACCAGCACGCCACGATTTCCGGCATCTCGCGGACGGCGCGCTCGAAGCGGTCGAAATCGGCCTGGCGGTGGCTGGCCAGCGTCACCTCCATCAAGACGATGGCGACCGGCGCGATGACGCGCATGGCGACCCTGGCGTGATAGCCGCTGACGATGCCTGCCTTTTCCAGTTTCGCCAGCCGCATCCAGCACGGCGTCGGCGACAGGCCGGCCGCTTCGGCGAGCGCCAGCTTGGTGATGCGGCCGTCGCGCTGGATGGCGTCCAGTATCTTCAAATCGATGGCGTCGAGCTTCAATGCGGTCATGGTTGTCCACTTGTTCGTGAAGACACCATTGCGGAGCATGATTTCAGTTGTCAATTGCACTGATTTCGATCTCTAATAAGTCATGACATTGTGGCACCCCGATCCAGCCCTTATCCGGCGTCCCGCATACCTCTCGCTGGCCGACCAGATCGCGCGTGCGATCCACGACGGCCGGCTGGTGAATGGCGAGCGCCTGCCGACGCACCGGCGACTGGCCGACGATTTGAAACTGTCCGTCCAGACCGTCAGCCGCGCCTATGAGGAACTGATCCGGCGCGGGCTGATTTCGGGCGAAATCGGCCGCGGCTCGTTCGTGCAGACGCAGCGCAGCGAGCCCGAGCCGCCCTATCTGCCGGAGCGGCCGGGCGAGGTCATCGACCTGTCGATCCTGAAGCCGGTCTGCGAGACGATGCACCTGGAGCGCTTGAGGGCGGCGCTGGCCTGGCTTGCGGAAACGCTGCCGGCAAGTTCAGCGCTGTCGTTCCGGCCGAACATGGTGTTCCCGCGCCATCGCGCCATCGCCGTCGAATGGCTGCGGCTGTGCGGGCTCGAGGTTTCGGCGCAGAATATCAGCGTCACCAATGGCGCAACGGCGGCGATGACCGTTGCACTGATGAGCGTCGCGCCGCCCGGCTCGACGGTCGCGACCGAGGCCATCGGCCACCACACGCTGGTGCCGCTGGCGCGCTATCTCGGCTTCAACCTCGAAGGCCTGCCCATCGACGACAATGGTATCCTGCCCGAGGCGCTCGACGACGCCTGCCGGCATTCCGACATCAGGGCGGTGTTCGTGCAGCCGTCGGTCATCAACCCGACCGCCACGCTGATGGGATCGGTGCGGCGGTCCGAACTGGCAGAAGTAGCGCGGCGGCACGACATCGCGATCATCGAAAACGACGTTCTGGGGCCGCTGGTCGAGGACCGCGCCCCGCCGCTGGCCTGGTTCGCACCCGAACGCACGCTCTACGTCACCTCGTTTACCAAGATCACGGTACCGGGCCTGCGCATCGGCTATCTCGCTGCGCCCGACCGCTATGTGGCGGCTGTCGCTAACCGGCATCTCGTCTCCAACTGGATGGCGACGCCGATGGTGGCCGAAATCGCCAGCAAATGGGTGAGCGACGGCACCGCCATGGAACTGGTGGCGTGGCAGCGGGTAGCGCTGCGTAACCGCCAGGAGATCGCCGCCGAAGTGCTGGGCGATGTCAGCTACCGCGCGCAGCGAGACGGAATGCACCTTTGGCTGGAACTTCCCGGCGACCGCTCCGAGGAAAGCTTCGTCGCGCAGGCGCGGCTTCAGGGCGTGGCGATCGCGCCCGGCCAATCGTTTCGCATCGCCGATGCGCCGTGGAAGCCGGCCGTGCGCATCTCGCTCGGCTCGACCACGGAGGGCGAACTGCGCGCCGGCCTCGGCGTCATCACCAAACTTCTGCTCGGCGATCCCGAGCATTTGCTGCTCGCGATTTGAGTATCGGCACGGCTTGGTGTGGCGAATCAGAAATATTGTCATGATTTTATTTTACCAATTGACATGATTTGAAGCGTTAAGCATCGTTAGGGACATCGGCATCTCCCACGGAGAAACGCATGCCCACGCCTATCATCAAGGTCGACGCCATCTCCAAGAGTTTTGGCGCCTTCAAGGTTCTGGACGGCCTGTCGATGCAGGTCATGCCCGGCGAGAAGCTGGCGCTGATCGGCCCCTCTGGCTCCGGCAAGACGACCATCCTGCGCATCCTGATGACGCTGGAGCGCATCGACGGCGGCCATATCCAGATCGACGGCGAGCAGCTTTACCACATGGAGCGCAACGGCCAGCTCCTGCCCGCCGACGAGCAGCATCTCACCAAGATGCGCCAGAAGATCGGCATGGTCTTTCAGCTCTTCAACCTGTTTCCGCACAAGAGCGTCATCGACAATGTGACGCTGGCGCCGATGCTGACCAAGGGCACGCCGCGCGCCGCCGCCGAGAAGCGGGCCATGGAACTGCTCGACATGGTCGGCATGGCCGACAAGGCCAAGAACATGCCGGCGCAGCTTTCGGGCGGCCAAAAGCAGCGCGTGGCGATCGCGCGCGCGCTGGCGCTGTCGCCCAAGATCATGCTGTTCGACGAGGTGACGTCCGCGCTCGACCCGGAACTGGTCAACGAGGTGTTGAACGTCATGCGCAAGCTCGCCGCCGAAACTGACATGACTATGCTGCTGGTCACCCATGAAATGGGCTTTGCGCATGATTTTGCCGACCGGGTGCTGTTTTTCGATCGCGGCAGGATCGTCGAGGAAGGCAAGCCCGATGAGATTTTCAGTCATCCGAAAGAGGAACGCACGCAAAGCTTCCTGAAAAAGATCATAGCGGCGGGCCATCGCGTCTGACCGCCATGCAGGGCGCGAGGAGAACGCCCTAATACGCTCAAAACAACACAAGAGGAGTTGGGAACGATGAAAAAGATTGGAATTTTGGCCGGCATGGCCGGTATTGCGCTTGGTGCGGTTCTCGCCACGTCGACGGCAAGTTCGGCCGACGACGCCAAGCTTGAGGCGCTGAAGGCGCAGGGCTTTGCACGCCTGGCTATCGCCAACGAGCCGCCCTACACGGCCGTCGCCGCCGACGGCAAGGTATCGGGCGCAGCCCCCGATGTCGCGCGCGAAGTGTTCAAGCGCCTTGGCGTCGCCGATGTCGTCGCCTCTATCTCCGAATATGGCGCGATGATCCCCGGCCTGCAGGCAGGGCGCTTCGATGTCGTCACCGCCGGCCTGTTCATGAAGCCGGAGCGTTGCGCTGCGGTTGCCTATTCCGAGCCGGTGCTGTGCGACGCCGAGGCGATGCTGGTCAAGAAGGGCAATCCGAAGGGCTTCAAGAGCTACGAGGACGTTGCCAAGGATGAGAGCGCGACCATCGGCGCACCGGGCGGCGGCACAGAGGAAAAGCTGGCGCTCAATGCCGGCGTTCCGCGCGAGCGCGTCATCGTCGTTCCGGACGGCCAGAGCGGCGTGAAGATGCTGCAGGACGGCCGCATCGATGCCTATTCGCTGCCGGTCCTGTCGATCAACGACCTGATGAAGAAGGCCAACGATCCCAACCTCGAAGTGATCGCGCCGGTACAGGGCGCGCCGGTCTATTGCGACGGCGCGGCCTTCAAGAAAGGCGACGAGGCATTGCGCGACGCCTTCGACGTGGAACTGGCCGCGATCAAGAAGTCGGGCGAATTCGCCAAGATCATCGAGCCTTATGGCTTCTCGGCGGCCGCCGCGATGTCGACGACGCGCGAAAAACTCTGCTCGGCGAAGTAAGCGCCGGATTGCCTTCTCCCCTTGTGGGAGAAGGTGTCACCGCAGGTGACGGATGAGGGGTATCGGCCAAGCGGGCGCCCTCATCCGGCTTCGCTTCGCATAATCGACGCTTTCGCCAACCGGAAAAACCCATGATCATCGACTGGTCCGGATATCTAGGCCTGATCCTGCACGGCGCTTTGGTGACCCTCGAGCTTACGCTGATGGGCTCGGCGCTGGCGGTTGTCATGGCGTTCCTTGGTGGAATGGGGCGGCTGTCGCGCTTCTTCGCCGTGCGGGCGCTGGCCACCGCCTATATCGAGTTCTTTCGCGGCACCTCCATCTTCGTGCAGTTGTTCTGGGCCTATTTCGTGCTGCCCGTCATCGGCGTGACCCTGACGCCGCTGCAAACCGGCGTCCTGGCGCTTGGCCTCAATGTCGGCGCCTATGCCGCCGAAGTGGTGCGCGGGGCTATCCAGTCCATCGGCCGGGAACAGCATGAGGCCTGCATCGCGCTCAATCTCAGCCGCTGGCAGGGCATGCGCCATGTCATCCTGCCGCAGGCGCTGCTGGTCATGCTGCCGACCTTCGGCAACAACGCCATCGAATTGTTGAAGGCAACCTCCGTCGTCTCGCTGATCTCGCTTTCCGACCTGACCTTCCAGGCCCAGGTCGTGCGCGCCCAGACCGGCAACACGCTGGTGCCTTTCACCACCATCCTGATCATCTACTTCGCCTTCGCGCTCGCCATCTCCTGGGCTATGCGCAAGCTGGAGCGCCACATGGCGCGCGGGCTCGACGGAGTACGTGTGTGATGGCCGCAAGCCCTAAAAGGACGGTCCTGTAATGGAGTGGGATTGGAACTTCGTCTGGCAGATCATGCCGACCCTGCTGGAAGGCGTGAAGATCACGATCCTGGCGACGCTGCTCGGCTCAGTGCTGGCGGCGGTCGTCGGCCTCGGCATCGCGCTGGCGCGGCGCTCGCCAAACCGGCTGCTCTCGCGCAGTGTCGGCTTCGCCGCCGAATTCATCCGCGGCACTCCGCTTCTGGTGCAACTCTACTTCATCTTCTACGTGCTGCCGGATTTCGGCATCCTTTTGCCGCCGATGGTGGCGGGCACCATCGGATTGGGCCTGCACTACGGCACCTATACGGCGGAAGTCTATCGCGCCGGCATCGACAATGTGCCGCGCGGCCAATGGGAGGCTGCCAAGGCCTGCAATCTGAGCGCCCGCCAGACCTGGACGCACATCATCATTCCGCAGGCCATCCCGCCGATGATCCCGGCGCTGGCCAATTATTTCATCGCCATGTTCAAGGAGACGCCGCTGCTTTCGGCCATCACGGTCCTGGAACTGATGAACCAGGCAAAGAGCGTCGCCAATACCTACTACCGCTATGTCGAGCCGATGACGCTGGTCGGCGTGTTCTTCCTCATCATCAGCCTTTTTTCCGTCCTTCTGCTGCGCTGGCTGGAGCGCCGTTACGGCAGGGTCGAGAACTGACATGAAGTCGCTGCCCGAAATCACCGTGCATTCCGCCCGTCCGCCGCTCGATCCGCGCCCGCTGGAAAAGCGTGTCGGCCTGATCATCCTCGCCACCGACCATACGTCCGAGCCGGACTATCAGCGCATGGTGGCAAGCAGGAGGATCGGCGTCTATGTGGCGCGCATCCCCTATGCCAACCCGACCACACCGGAAAATCTGCGCAAGATGCAGCCGGCGCTGACGGCGGGCGCGGCACTCATCCTGCCGGACGAGGCGCTCGACGCGGTCTGCTATTCCTGCACCTCGGCCTCCGTGGTCATTGGCGACGCCGAGATCGAGGCGGCCATCCACGCTGCCAAGCCGGGCGCTCCCGTCGTCACCCCGCCCATGGCCGGCGTGCGGGGCCTGCGCGCGCAGGGCGCGAAGAAAATCAGCATTCTGACGCCCTATACCGTGAAGACCACACAGCCGATGGTGGCTTATTTCGCCGCGCACGGGTTCGAGATCGCCAGCGTTACCTGCCTCGGCTTCGAGGACGATCGCGAAATGGCGCGGATTTCTCCGGCATCGCTGGTCGAACTGGCGCGCGAGGCGATGGATGACGGGGCAGATGCCCTGTTCGTTTCCTGCACGGCTTTGCGGTCGGCATTGGCCGTCGTCGCGATGGAAGAAGCCACCGGCCGGCCGGTCGTCACCTCGAACCAGGCGACCGCGTGGAACTGCCTGCGGCTGTGCGGCGACGACGTTTCGCGTTCGGAATTCGGGCGGCTCCACACGCTCGCTTTGCCGCGTGACTGACCATGGCGAGCGTTACCCTTCAAGACATTGAGGCCGCGCGCGAACGGATCGCCGGCAAGGTCGAGCGCACGCCGACGGTCCTGTCCGCGAGCCTTTCCGAGCAAATGGGCATACCGGTCCATCTCAAGCTGGAACACCGCCAGACCACCGGCGCGTTCAAGCTGCGCGGTGCATCCAACGCGGTCGCTTCGCTTTCGGCGGAAGAAAAAGCGCGCGGCGTGATCGCGGCCTCGACCGGCAATCACGGCCGCGCCCTCGCTTTTGCGGCAGCGCGCGAGAACATGCGGGCGGTGATCTGCATGTCGAAGCTGGTGCCGCAGAACAAGCTTGATGAAATCCGCCGCCTCGGGGCCGAAATCCGCATCGTCGGCAACAGCCAGGACGACGCGCAGCAGGAAGTCGACCGGCTGGTCGCGGCGGAAGGGCTGGTCATGGTGCCGCCCTTCGACCACCCGGCGGTGGTTGCCGGGCAAGGCACACTCGGGCTGGAGATCATGGAGCAGGTGCCGGATGCGGCGATCGTGCTGGTGCCCCTTTCCGGCGGCGGGCTGGCGGCAGGGGTCGCGGCAGCGGTCAAGGGCGTCAGCCCGGCCACCAGGGTCATCGGCATCTCGATGGAGCGGGGCGCTGCCATGAAAGCCAGCCTCGACGCTGGCCATCCGGTTCTGGTCGAGGAACTGCCGACGCTAGCCGATTCGCTCGGCGGCGGCATCGGCCTCGACAACCGGTTTTCGTTCTCGATGTGCCGGGACTTGCTCGACGACGTGGTCCTGCTTTCCGAACAGGAAATCGCCGCAGGCATCCGCCACGCCTATGCGCAGGAGCGCGAGATCGTCGAAGGTGCCGGCGCTGTCGGCATCGCCGCCATCCTTGCTGGCAAGGTAGAGGCGGGCGGCCCGGTCGTCGTCATTCTCTCCGGCCGCAACATCGACATGGGTCTGCACAGGCAGTTCGTGTGTGGCGAGGTGGAGCGAGCGGCATGACGACGATGGCCATCCTCACCGAAGCCGATTTGCGCAAAATCGTATCGCTCGACCTAGATACCGTCGCTTGCGTGGAAAACGCCTTTCTCGCGCTGGCCACACTGCCCGTCGCCATGCCGCCGATCCTGAGGCTCGATATTCCCGAGCATCGCGGCGAGGTCGATGTGAAGACCGCCTATGTGCCGGGCATCGATGGTTTTGCCATAAAGATCAGCCCCGGCTTTTTCGACAACCCGAAGCTCGGCTTGCCCTCGACCAACGGCATGATGGTGCTTCTGTCCGCCACGACCGGGCTGGTCGAGGCGCTGCTGCTCGACAATGGTTATCTGACCGATATCCGCACCGCCGCCGCCGGCGCGGTCGCGGCAAAACATCTGTCGCGACCGGATGCGTCCGTCGCCGCCATTTTCGGGGCCGGCGCGCAGGCGAGGCTGCAACTGGAGGCGCTGATGCTGGTGCGGCCTGTCGAGGAAGCCCGCATCTGGGCGCGCGACGCCGCCAAGGCCGAAGCCACAGCCGGCGAGTTGCGGGAAAAGCTGGGCATCCGCGTCCGCGCCGAAAGCGACCCGGCCAAGGCCATGGCGGGGGCCGATATCATCGTGACCACAACGCCTTCGACCGAGCCGCTGATCCATGCCGGCTTCGTTGTCGCCGGCCAGCACATAACCGCCATGGGCTCCGACGCCGAGCACAAGAACGAGATCGCGCCGGCGATCATCCGCATGGCCGACCTCTATGTCGCCGATAGCGCGAAACAGACACGCCGGCTGGGCGAACTGCACCATGCCATTGCCGCCGGCGTGATGACGGCGGATGCGGACGTGGCCGAACTTGGCCAGATCATAGCCGGCAAAATACATGGCCGGCGCTCTGCCAGCGACATCACCATCGCCGACCTGACCGGCACCGGCGTTCAGGACACGGCCATCGCCACGCTGGCGCGCGACCGGGCCAAAACGGCCGGCGCGGGCACGATTTTCGAAAGCTGATACCGGCCTGAAAAGGCCCAACAAACGAGGACACGAAGAAAATGCAGCCCAATCTGAAATTCTCCCGCGAGGAGTATGCGCAGCGTCTTGCCAAGACCCGGCAGGCCATGGAGGCAAAGGGCGTCGATGTCCTGATCTGCAGCGATCCGTCCAACATGGCGTGGCTGACCGGCTATGACGGCTGGTCGTTCTACGTGCATCAGGCGGTGATCGTGCCGCCTTCAGGCGAGCCGGTCTGGTATGGACGCGGCCAGGACGCCAACGGCGCCAAGCGCACCGCCTATATCGGGCATGACAACATCGTCGGCTACGCCGACCACTATGTGCAATCCACCGAACGCCACCCGATGGATTTTCTTTCCCAGGTGCTCAGCGAGCGCGGCTGGGGGTCGAAGCGGATCGGCGTCGAGATGGACAATTACTGGTTCTCGGCCGCCGCCTTTGCCTCGCTGCAGAAGAACCTTCCCAACGCACGCTTCGTCGATGCCACGGCGCTGGTCAACTGGCAGCGCGCGGTCAAAAGCCCGACCGAGATCGACTATATGCGCAAGGCGGCCCGCATCGTGGAAGCCATGCACGCCCGCATCGCCGACAAGATGGAAGTCGGCATGCGCAAATGCGATCTCGTCGCCGAGATCTACGATGCCGGCACGCGCGGCGTCGACGGTCCAGATGGCCGGTTTGGCGGCGACTATCCGGCCATTGTGCCGCTGCTGCCGTCCGGCGTCGACGCTTCCGCGCCGCATCTGACCTGGGACGACAAGCCGATGAAGTCGGGCGAAGGCACCTTCTTCGAGATCGCCGGCTGCTACAACCGCTACCATTGCCCGCTGTCGCGCACCGTCTTCCTCGGCAAGCCGACACAGGAATTCCTGGACGCCGAAAAGGCGACGCTGGAAGGCATGGAGGCGGGGCTCGCCGCAGCGAAGCCGGGCAACGCCTGCGAGGACATCGCCAATGCCTTCTTCGGCGTGCTGAAGAAGTACGGCATCATCAAGGATAACCGCACCGGCTATTCGATCGGGCTTTCCTACCCCCCGGATTGGGGCGAGCGCACCATGAGCCTGCGCCCCGGCGACAAGACCGAGTTGAAGCCCGGCATGACCTTCCACTTCATGACCGGCCTGTGGCTGGAGACGATGGGGCTGGAAATCACCGAATCGATCCTCATTACCGAAACCGGCGTCGAGTGCCTGGCCAATGTGCCGCGCAAGCTGGTGGTCAAGGATTGATCCGATGGTGAGACCCACGCCCATCACGCCCACCGTCGATTTCGACCACGACGGCGTCCAGCACGGCTTTTTGCGCCTGCCCTACAGCCGCGACGATTCCGCGTGGGGATCGGTGATGATCCCGATCTGCGTGATCCGCAACGGCAAAGGCCAGACGGCGCTGCTCACCGGGGGCAACCACGGCGACGAATATGAAGGGCCGCTGGCGCTTTACGATCTCGCGCGTACGCTCGACCCGAAGGACGTTGCCGGCACAATCATTATCGTGCCGGCGCTGAACTATCCCGCGTTCCGCGCCGGCACGCGCACCTCGCCCATCGACAAGGGCAACATGAACCGTGCTTTCCCCGGCGCTCCCGATGGCACGGTGACGGCCAAGATCGCGGATTATTTCCAGCGTGAACTGCTGCCGCGCGCCGACCTCGTGCTCGACTTCCACTCGGGCGGCAAGACGCTCGATTTCATGCCGTTCTGCGCCGCCCACATCCTGCCCGACAAGGCGCTGGAAGCAAAAGCCTTCGCGGCCGTCGAGGCGTTCTCCGCGCCTTACTCGGTCAAGATGCTCGAGATCGACGCCGTCGGCATGTACGATACGGCGGCAGAAGACATGGGCAAGGTTTTCGTCACAACGGAACTCGGCGGCGGCGGCACCTCGCGCGCCGAGACGGTACGCATTGCAAGGCAGGGCGTCGCCAATGTGCTGCGCCATTCGGGTATCGTAAATGGTGCGGTCGAGAAGCAACCGACGCGCTGGCTCGACATGCCGTCCGGCGACTGTTTTTCCTTCGCGGAAGAGGACGGCATGATCGAAACCATGGTCGATCTGGGCGAACCCGTCGAGGCGGACGCGGTGATCGCGCGCGTCCACTCGACCGGCCGCACCGGCACCGCGCCCCAGGATATCCGCGCGAAAATGACGGGCCTGCTTGCGGCGCGGCATTTCCCCGGTCTGGTCAAGGCCGGCGATTGCGTATCGGTGATCGCGGTTGGATAAACCCGGTCGCTCGCGGCAACGCGGCCGGGCAACAGGCCCGGTGGCACACGGGCGGCGCACGACAATGTGAGCCGAATTACCGCTTTGTAATTACCCTTCGCGGGCATGCTTCTCTATTTTTACAGGCATGGATCGAGCCCCGCCGGCGATGCTCCCAACATCGCGACGCGACGAGACTGGACGGTCCAAGACTCGAAGACGCAGCGCGACAAGCGCTGGTTTGTCATCCAAGGAGACGCGATCATGCGCTCTTTCAAAACGTCCTTCACGATAGTGGCCTTCACCGCATCCCTGCTGGCCGTGCCGTTCGCCGGGGCCTATGCTGGAGAGTCCAGCGATCCTTCCGGTGCGTTGGATGCCGCCACGCCGGCCGATTTCCAGGGCCCGCGTGCCGACAGCATCATGAACCAACTGCGAGGCATCGATCAGGGCATCGCCGATGCCACGCAGGCCAGGACGATCACGCCGGCCGAGGCGCATCGACTTGAGGTGCGTGACGCCAATATCACCAGGGTCGCGCAGCGGACGGCCGCCACCGATCATGGCCGGTTGCCTTCCGGGCAATATCACCAGCTCATGCGCAGGGTCGACCATCTGGACCAGCGGCTCCTGTCCGATACAGGCAGCGCGATGCTCATGGGCGACGGCTCGGACGGTGGCCACTATCCGAACGGCTGACGTCTTGAGCAGGAAGGACCGCCCTCGGGGAAACCCGCGGGCGGTTATTTCTTGATCCCTGAGGCGCTCGATCATCGAGACGCGCGTTCGCTGGTAGCGCCTGCGCAGTTGCAGTTGCGTCTCCCTTGGTGTTCTCTCCGGCCTTCGCCGGAATCGGGAATCATCAGGGGACAAGATGTCGTTTCAGAAACTTGACGATCTCGGGCACAAGCTCGAAGCGCTGGAGCACGCGCTGGCTGTTCTCGGTGCCGACGAGGCCACCCATATGGCCGTCGGCGGCGGCGAGAAGCGCGCCGAAGCGATGGCAGCACTTGCGGGAATGTACCATGCACAAGCCACCGCACCTCAAATCGCCGACTGGATCGATGCCGCCGGTCAGGAAGTGCTGAACGAAGACCAGGCGGCGGCGCTGTTTGAATTCAGACGGCAATACACCAACCTGACCTGCCTGCCCGTCGAATTCGTGGAACGCCAGACAGGCGCGCGCATGCGCTGCGAGCAGCTTTGGCGTGACATGCGCGCCAAGAACGACTGGGGCGGCTTCCTGCCCGCTCTGGAGGGCGTCCTGGCGCTGGTGCGCGAGGAAGCGGCGATGCGCGCCGATGTGCTCGGCCTTGATCCTTATGACGCGCTGATGGAGCAGTACGATCCCGGCAACCGCGCCGCCGACATCACGCCGGTCTTTGCCGAGCTGAAGGCATTCTTGAAGGATTTCGTTCCCGAGGCGCTGGCCGTGCAGGAAGAACGGACGCGCAAGCGCCCCGTAAAGCCACTGTCCGGCGTCTATCCGGTCGACCGGCAGCGGGAACTCGGCCTTGCCATGATGGCGGCGGTCGGCTTCGACCTCGCCCATGGCAGCCTGTCGATTTCGCATCACCCGTTCTGCGGCGGCGTGCCGAGCGACGTGCGCATCACCACGCGCTACCGGACGTCCGATTTCCTGTCGGCGCTGATGGGCGTGCTGCACGAAACCGGTCACGCGCTCTATGAGCAGAACCTGCCCAAGGCATGGGCGCACTGGCCGCTCGGCAAGGCGCGCGGCATGGCGGTACATGAAAGCCAGAGCCTGTTCGTGGAAAAGCAGATCGGCCGCAACCCCGCCTTCTGGCGCTGGGCGCTGCCGGTGGTGGAAAAACACCTCGGCGAAAACTGGTCGATGGAAGATATCCTGCCGCATGTGCATCATGTCGAGCGCGGTCTGATCCGCGTCGATGCCGACGAGGTCACCTACCCGCTGCATGTCATCCTGCGCTTTGAACTGGAGCAGGAGCTTGTTTCAGGAAGGCTGGAGGCGTCCGATCTTCCCGAGGCGTGGGATGCCAAGATGCGCACCTCACTCGGCCTGTCTACCATCGGCAACCCGGCTGACGGGCCGATGCAGGACGTGCACTGGGCCAGCGGCGCCTTCGGCTATTTCCCGTCCTATACGCTGGGCGCGATGATGGCGGCACAGCAATGGGCGGCGCTGAGCGGAGAGCATCCCGGCGTGGACGACGACCTGGCCAAGGGCGATTTTTCCGCGATCAACGAATGGCGTCGCGAAAAGATATGGTCACAGGGCTCGCGCTTGTCGACGCCGGACCTGCTCGAGCGCGCCACCGGTGAAAAGCTCAACGCCGCGCACTTCACCAGCCATTTGAAGAAGCGCTACGGAGCATGAAGCGCCGAGCGATAGAGCACCGGCTTGGAAGGCCGGTGTTCTATTCCGCCGCCGCGCCCTCGAAAGCGCGGGAACCTGTCTCGAACTGAAGCCGCGCCAGCCGCGCATAGATGCCGCCCTTGGCGACGAGGCTGCGGTGGGTGCCTTCCTCGACGATGCGGCCTTCGTCCATGACCAGGATGCGGTCGGCCTTCAGCACGGTCGCCAACCGGTGCGCGATGACGATGGTGGTGCGGCCCTGCATCAACCGCTCCAGTGCCGTCTGCACCAGCGTCTCGCTTTCGGCGTCGAGCGCCGAAGTCGCCTCGTCCAGAAGCAGGATCGGCGCGTCGCGCAGGATGGCGCGGGCGATCGCGATGCGCTGGCGCTGGCCGCCGGAAAGGGTCACGCCGCGTTCGCCGACCGGGCTGTCGTAGCCCTTTTCCAGCTTGAGGATGAATTCATCGGCAAGTGCATCCTTGGCCGCTGCCTCGATCTCGGCATCGGAAGCGCCCGGCCTGCCGAAGCGGATGTTGTCGCGGGCGCTGGCGGCGAAGACAGTGACGTCCTGCGGCACGATGGCGATCCGGTTGCGCACCGCCTTCGGGTCGGCATCGCGCACGTCGACGCCGTCGATCACGATGCGGCCCGTTTCGGGATCGTAGAAGCGCAGGATCAGCGAAAACACCGTGCTTTTGCCGGCACCCGATGCGCCGACGATAGCCACCGTCTCGCCGGGCTTCACGGAAAAGTTCAGGCCATGCACGGCGGTGCGGTCGGGGCGCGCCGGATAGGAGAAGGATACGCCCTCGAAGCTGACCGCGCCCTTGGCTGCGGCGGGCAGCATTTTCGGATGGGCGGGGGTTTCGATGCCGGGCACTTCGACCAGGATCTCGGTCAGCCGCTCGGCGGCACCGGCTGCCTGCGAAAGCTCGCCCCACACTTCCGACAAGGCGCCGAGCGCGCCGGCGGCGAACACCGAATAGAGCAGGAACTGGCCGAGGGTGCCCGGCGACAGCGTGCCAGCCAGCACGTCGCGAGACCCGAACCACAGGACCGCGACCACCGAAGCGAAAATGGTGAAAATGGCAAAGAAGGTCAGGAACGAGCGGGCAAAGATCGAGGCGCGCGCCGCCTGGAACGCCGTTTCGACCGCTTGCGAAAAATGGCTGGTGACAAGCTTCTCGTTGGTGAAGGCCTGCAGCGTGCGCACCGCGCCGATCTGCTCGCTGGCATAGGCGTTGGCTTGCGCCAGCGTATCCTGCGCCTGCCGCGACTTGCGCCGCACCGAACGCCCGAAGGCCACCAGCGGCAACACGATGATCGGGATGGCGGCAATGACGAGCCCGGAGAGTTTCGGGCTGGTCACCACCATCATGCCCAGCGCGCCGAAGCCCAGGATGACGTTGCGCAACGCCACCGATGCGGTGGCCCCGACCGCCGACTTGACCTGCGTGGTATCGGCGGCCAGCCGCGAGATGATCTCGCCGGTCTGCGCGGTGTCGAAGAAGGATGGGGAAAGCGTCGTCAGGTGCGAAAAGACCGAGCCGCGAATGTCGGCGACGACGCGCTCGCCCAGCGTGATGACGAAATAATAGCGCCCCGCCGAGGCCAGCGCCAGAACGGCCGCCATCGCCATCAGCATCAGGAAATAATTCGAGATCAAGGTCGAATCGGAGGTGGAAAAGCCGTGATCGATCATGCGCCGGACGGCCAGCGGCAGCGCCAGCGTGGTAACCGCCGCCATGGTCAGCGAAACCAGCGCACCGGCGACCAGGAAGCGGTAGCGTCCGATGAACGGGAAGAGGCGTCGGAGCGGCTTGAGCGAGCGTCTGCGCTCGTCTGCGCTGGTGGTTTGCGCCATTGGCTGGTTCCCTGCGCCTGGTTCTTCGCCGCATGCCTGAAATGGCAGGCTGTGGCCTTGTGGATCAGTTGCGACTGCTGTATAGGCTCCTCGACCGTTTTAGAAGCCGTAGCCCTTCAATAAGCTGCGGCTTCGCATTTTAGAAAGAGGCGCTTCGACGCAGGCCATAGGGCCGCTGCCGCGCCTTAAAGCCAGGATTAGACCGATGAAAGACAAGATCCATCCCGACTACCACGCCATCAAGATCGTCATGACCGATGGCACCGAGTACATGACCCGTTCGACCTGGGGCAAGGAAGGCGATACGATGAACCTCGATATCGATCCGACCACGCACCCGGCCTGGACCGGCGGCCAGCAGACGCTGCTCGACCGCGGCGGCCGCCTGTCGAAGTTCAAGAAGCGTTTCGAAGGTTTTGGGCTCTAAGCCGCGCCGCCTTTTCAGGATTTGAAAAACCCGCCCACGTGGCGGGTTTTTTGTTGCCGGTCGGGCGGCGCTTTCAGGCATAAAAAAAGCCGGGCGAACCCGGCTTTTGATCGTCATGAAATGTCGAAAAATCACGCCGGCAGAATGGCGCTCTCCAGCGTCGTAAGCTGGTGGAGATACTGCTCTGCCTTGGCCCGGCTGGCGTCGTCCTTGGCGTCGGCGGCGTCTTCGCGCGCTTCCTGGATGCGGCGAGCAACATCGGTGCGGTCGATGTCGTTTACCGCGACCGCCGATTCGGCCAAAAGCGTGCAGCCGGACGGCAGGATGTCGGCGAAACCGCCAAACACAACGTAGCGTTCTTCCTGGCCGCTGGCATCCTTCACCGTGACCACGCCCGGCTGGATGGTCGTCATGACCGGGGCATGATGCGCCATGACGGTCATCTCGCCCTCGGCGCCAGGAATGACGACGGACTCGACCTGCTCGGAAACAAGCAGCCGTTCCGGCGAAACCAGTTCGAATTTGAAAGCTTCGGCCATGGCAAATTTAGCGAGTAGGGAATGGCGAATAGCGAATAGTTGAAAGAGACAACCTCACTACGCCGACCAATTTCCCTATTCGCTACTCCCTATTCACTAATCGCTTGATTACGCCGCTTCAGCAGCCAGACGCTGTGCCTTCTCGACCGCTTCCTCGATGGTGCCGACCATGTAGAAGGCGGCTTCGGGGAGGTGATCGTATTCGCCGTTGCAGAGGCCCTTGAAGCCCTTGATGGTATCGGCGAGGTCGACGAGCTTGCCCGGCGCGCCAGTGAACACTTCGGCTACGAAGAACGGCTGCGACAGGAAGCGCTCGATCTTTCGCGCACGCGCCACGGTGATCTTGTCCTCTTCCGACAACTCATCCATGCCGAGAATGGCGATGATGTCCTGCAGCGACTTGTAGCGCTGCAAGGTCGACTGCACCTGACGGGCCACCTGGTAGTGTTCGTCGCCGACGACCAGCGGGTCGAGCATGCGCGAGGTGGAGTCCAGCGGATCGACGGCCGGGTAGATGCCCTTTTCCGCGATGGAGCGGTTGAGCGTCGTCGTCGCGTCCAAGTGAGCAAACGAGGTCGCCGGCGCCGGGTCGGTCAAGTCGTCGGCGGGCACGTAAATGGCCTGCACGGACGTGATCGAACCCTTGTGCGTCGTCGTGATGCGCTCCTGCAACTGGCCCATGTCGGTGGCCAGCGTCGGCTGGTAGCCCACGGCCGAAGGAATACGGCCAAGCAGCGCGGACACTTCCGAACCTGCCTGCGTGAAGCGGAAGATGTTGTCCACGAAGAACAGAACGTCCTGGCCCTGGTCGCGGAAATACTCGGCAACGGTCAGGCCGGTGAGGCCGACGCGCGCACGGGCACCCGGAGGCTCGTTCATCTGGCCATAGACAAGAGCTGCCTTGGAGCCTTCGCCGCCGCCCTTCTTGTTGACGCCGGATTCGATGAACTCATGGTAAAGGTCGTTGCCCTCGCGGGTACGCTCGCCGACGCCGGCGAACACCGAGTAGCCGCCATGCGCCTTGGCGATGTTGTTGATCAGTTCCTGGATCAGCACGGTCTTGCCGACGCCGGCACCGCCGAACAGGCCGATCTTGCCGCCCTTGGCGTAAGGTGCCAGCAGATCGAGAACCTTGATGCCGGTGATGAGGATCTGCGCTTCCGTCGACTGGTCGATATATTCAGGAGCCGGCTGATGGATCGAACGCATTTCAGTCGAGTCGACCGGGCCTGCCTCGTCGACCGGCTCGCCGATGACGTTGATGATGCGGCCGAGCATGCCCGGACCGACCGGCACCGTAATCGGCGCGCCCGTGTCATAGACCGCCTGGCCGCGAACCAGACCTTCGGTCGTGTCCATGGCGATGCAGCGCACGGTGTTTTCGCCGAGATGCTGCGCGACTTCGAGAACGAGGCGATTGCCGACATTCTCTGTCTCGATCGCATTCAGGATCGCCGGCAGATTGCCTTCGTCGAACTGCACGTCGACAACGGCGCCAATCACCTGGCGAACCTTGCCGAGAGCCCCGGTCTTCTTGACCGCGGGTGTCGCGCTCTTGCTCGCGGCTGCCTTTGCCGGTGCAGCCTTGGCCGCTGCTGCCTTGGCAGGTGCCGCCGCCTTCTTTGCCGGTGCCGCGGCTGCCGCCTTCGCGGGTGCCTTTTGCGGGGTCGCTGCTTTCGCCATCGTGTTTACCCTTTTCGTCCGTGTTCTTGTCTCGCACAATCTTCGTGAAGGCTTCTGGCCTTCGGGATCGTGCCTAGAGCGCCTCGGCGCCCGAAATGATTTCGATCAGTTCCTTGGTGATCTGCGCCTGCCGCTGGCGGTTGTAGGTGATCGACAGCTTGTTGATCATGTCGCCGGCGTTTCGTGTCGCATTATCCATGGCGCTCATCTTGGCGCCCATCTCACCCGCCGCGTTTTCAAGCAACGCGTGGAAGACCTGCACCGAAATGTTGCGCGGAATGAGGTCGGAGAGAATTTCGCCCGGCTCCGGCTCATATTCGTAAACCGCGCCGCCATTGGCTTCCTCGCCGCCGTCGTTGGCGGCAACGGCCGCCGGGATAATCTGCTGAGCGGTCGGAACTTGGCTGATCACCGACTTGAACTGCGAATAAAACAGCGTGCAGACGTCGAAGCCGCCTTCGTTGAAAAGGCCGATGACCTTTTTGGCGATGGCGTCGGCATTAACGAAACCAAGCGTCTTGACCTCACGCAGATCGACGCGGTCGATGATGAGCGAGGCGTAGTCGCGGCGCAGGATGTCGAAACCCTTCTTGCCGACGCAGATGATCTTCACCGTCTTGCCGTCGGCGATAAGCTTGCGGGCATGTTCGCGGGCAAGCCGCGAAATCTGCGAGTTGAAACCGCCGCACAGGCCGCGCTCGGCGGTGCACACGACGAGCAGGTGCGTGTCGTCCCGGCCGGTTCCCGTCATCAAGGCAGGCGCGTCGCCACCGCCGCCAACCGCCTGGGCGATGTTGGCCAGAACGGCCCCCATGCGCTGCGAATAGGGACGTGCCGCTTCCGCGGCCTCCTGGGCGCGACGCAGTTTCGCCGCGGCGACCATTTGCATCGCCTTGGTGATCTTCTGCGTCGCCTTGACGGAGGCAATACGGTTACGAAGGTCTTTCAGTGACGCCATGCTTCAACTCTAATCCTACGTGCGATCAGGCAAAAGTCTTGGCGAAGCTATCGATCTCCGCCTTGAGTTTTCCACGCAAATCGTCCGACAGCGCCTTTTCCTTGCGGATCTGGTCGAGGATTTCCTTGCCGGCTGCACGCATGTGCGACAGCAGGCCCTGTTCGAACCGGCCGACATCGTTGACCGCCAGCTTGTCGAGATAGCCGTTGACGCCGGCAAAGATCACCGCGACCTGCTCCTCGACCTTGAGCGGCGAGAACTGCGGCTGCTTCAAAAGCTCGGTCAAACGTGCGCCACGATTGAGCAGGCGCTGCGTCGACGCGTCCAGGTCGGAACCGAACTGCGCGAACGCCGCCATTTCGCGGTACTGCGCAAGCTCGCCCTTGATGGAGCCGGCAACCTGCTTCATCGCCTTGATCTGGGCGGCCGAGCCAACGCGCGACACCGAGAGACCGACGTTCACCGCCGGACGGATGCCCTGGAAGAACAGGTTGGTCTCGAGGAAGATCTGGCCGTCGGTGATCGAGATCACGTTGGTCGGAATATAGGCCGACACGTCGTTGGCCTGCGTCTCGATGATCGGCAGAGCGGTCAGCGAGCCGCCGCCATGGTCTTCATTGAGCTTGGCCGCACGCTCGAGCAGGCGCGAGTGCAGGTAGAAAACGTCGCCCGGATAGGCTTCGCGGCCCGGCGGGCGGCGCAGGAGAAGCGACATCTGGCGATAAGCGACGGCCTGCTTCGACAGATCGTCATAGGAGATCAGCGCATGCATGCCGTTGTCGCGGAAATATTCGCCCATGGTGCAGGCGGTGAACGGCGCCAGGAACTGCATCGGCGCCGGATCGGAAGCGGTCGCAGCAACGATGATCGAGTAATCGAGCGCGCCGCGCTCTTCCAGAACTTTCACGAACTGCGCGACGGTCGAGCGCTTTTGCCCGATCGCGACGTAGACGCAGTACAGCTTTTCCTGCTCGGGACCGTTGTCGTGAACCGACTTCTGGTTGAGCATGGTGTCGAGAATGATGGCGGTCTTGCCGGTCTGACGGTCACCGATGACCAACTCGCGCTGGCCGCGACCAACCGGGATCAGGGCGTCGATGGCCTTCATGCCGGTCGACATCGGCTCGTTGACGGACTTGCGCGGAATGATGCCGGGCGCCTTGACGTCCACGCGCTTGCGTTCGGTGTACTTGATCGGACCCTTGCCGTCGATCGGGTTGCCGAGCGCGTCGACGACGCGGCCGAGCAGGCCCATGCCGACGGGGGCGTCAACGATTGCACCGGTCCGCTTGACGACGTCGCCTTCCTTGATGTCGCGGTCGGCGCCGAAGATAACCACGCCGACATTGTCGGCTTCGAGGTTGAGCGCCATGCCACGGATGCCGCCTGGGAACTCGACCATCTCGCCGGCCTGGACGTTGTCGAGGCCGTAGACACGGGCAATGCCGTCGCCGACGGACAGAACCTGGCCGACTTCGGAGACCTCAGCCTCCTTGCCGAAATTCTTGATCTGGTCTTTCAGAATTGCGGAAATTTCCGCAGCGCGGATGTCCATCAGCCGACCTCTTTCAGTGCAAGCTTAAGCGAATTGAGTTTGGTTTTTAGCGAAGTGTCAATCTGGCGCGAGCCCATCTTGACCACCAGTCCGCCGAGCAGCGACGGATCGACGGTGACGGTAATGGCCACATCCTTGCCGGCAACGCTTTTCAGCGCGGCCTTCAGTTCGGTCTGCTGAGCCGGCGTCAGCGCGTGCGCCGAGGTGACGTCGGCAGACGTCTCGCCACGGTGTTCGGCGGCGATCTTGCGGAAGGCGCGGATCATGCCCGGCACCGCGAACAGGCGGCGATTGGCAGCAACGACGCGCAGGAAATTGCCCGCAAGCCCCTTGATCCCGGCCTTGTCGGCGACGGCCGCAATGGCCTTGGCCTGGTCTTCGCTGGAGAAGACCGGGCTTTTGATCAGGCGTTCGAGATCAGCGCTGCCGGCGAGCATCTTTTCGAAGCTGTTAAGGTCGGCCTCGACCTTGGCGACCGACTTCGCCTGGAGGGCGAGGTCGAACAGCGAGCCGGAATAGCGCTCTGCAACAGCCGAGATTGGCGATGACGATTGGGCCACGGACCGTCTTTTCTCTCAATTGACAGGCCACAGATTGTTGGCGCGAGCAAAAACTCTGGCTAAATCTTTGACCTTACTACGTTTTCTCAAGCCAAGGGGCACGGCTTCCGCATCCCCAAGCCGAAAGTCGATTGCCGTCTAGCACAGGCCTTTTAAGACCGCAATGCGTTGTCCGGATCGGTTTGGCGGCACTATTGTCGCATCCGGTGCCAGAACTCAACCGCTCGCCCCGAATTCAGGGCACAAAGCCGAAAGCGAAAGCCAGCGGCAGGGCGGCCAGCACCAGTTCGACCGCCGCGAAAACCCAGTTATAGGGCGTGTTGGCCCTGTCGGACATCATCGACAGCAGGCGGCCGAAGGCTGTGAACAACCAGGAAAAGCCGAGCGCCATGTAGAGCAGCGGCTGCGCAAGCAGGATGCAGCACAGGCCGACGCCGAGATAGAAACCCGACATGCGCCCGCGCGCTTCCGCGATCGCCGCCGGCTTTTCCGGTCTGGCCTGCAACCGCAGGACACGAAAAGACAGGCCGGGCGCCAGAAACAGCCCCAGACCCAGCAGTACGGTGAACAGAGCGCTCGACCATGCCAGCCACTCGCCTTCGCTCATCGGCCACGGAAACGAATATTCCATTTTTTCCCCTTTTCGATGCGCGACGGCAACGCGCGCATCTTATCCGTACGTCAGCGCGTTTCCAGCGCCGTGCAAACACAATTTTGCCTGGTCGTGCCGCGTCACAAAAAGCTCTGCGGATCGATGTCCACCTGGACGCGCACCGAGCCGCGCACTTTCGGACCGGCCGCCAGCATCGCCGTGACGAAGCCCTGCATGTCGGCCCGTTTTTCCCCCTGGATCAATAGGCGAAAACGATACCGCCCACCAAGCAGGGACAGCGGCGCTTCGGCCGGGCCGAGAACGAAGATGTCACCCGCTTGTGGTGCTGCCTGGCGCAGCCCCCGCGCATGGCCTTCGGCCTCGGCGCGGGACGCGGCACTGACGATGATGCCGGCCAGCCGGCCGAACGGCGGCAGCACGGCGCGCTCGCGCTCCGCCACCTCGCGCTCGTAGAAAGCGTCGGCATTGCCCGAGACGATCGCCCGCATCACCGGGTGCTCCGGTTGGTAGGTTTGTAAGAGGCCGAGGCTCTTCTTGCCGGTGCGCCCGGCCCGGCCCGTTACCTGGCTGAGCAACTGAAAAGTACGTTCGGCGGCGCGCGGGTCGCCATTGGCGAGGCCCAGATCCGCATCGACGACGCCGACCAGCGTCATGTTCGGAAAATTATGGCCCTTGGCGACAAGCTGCGTGCCGATGACGATATCGGCCTCGCCCTTGGCGATGGCTTCCAGTTCCAGCCGCAGGCGGCGCACGCCGCCCAGCATGTCGGAGGATAAGACGATGGTGCGGGCATCGGGGAAGTGAGAGACGACCTCTTCGGCGATACGTTCGACGCCCGGCCCGCAGGCGACGAGGTGGTCGAAGGTGCCGCATTCGGGGCAAGCATCGGGCCGCCGCTCGTTATGGCCGCAATGGTGGCAGACAAGCTGGCCACGAAAGCGATGCTCGACCAGCCAGGCCGAACAGACAGGGCAGCCGAAGCGGTGGCCGCAAACCCGGCACAGCGTCAGCGGCGCGTAGCCGCGCCGGTTGAGGAACAGCAGCGATTGTTCTTCCCGCTCCAGCGTTTGCCGCATGGCCGCGATGAGGATAGGAGATAAAAATCCGCCGCGCGCCGGCGGGGCCCGGCGCATGTCAACGGCCTGGAGTTGCGGCAAAGCGGCTTCCGCAAAACGCCCCGACAGCACGGCGCGCTCATAGCGCCCCTGCGCGGCGTTGACACGGCTTTCGACCGAGGGCGTGGCCGAGGCGAGCACGACGGGAAAGCCGCCGATATGGGCGCGCACCACCGCCATGTCGCGCGCATTGTAGAAAACGCGGTCTTCCTGCTTGTAGGCAGGGTCGTGTTCTTCATCCACGACGATCAGGCCAAGGTCCTTGAAAGGCAAGAACAGCGCCGACCGTGCCCCGGCAACGACTTTCAGCGTGCCTTCGGCCAGTTGCCGCCAGACCTTTTCGCGCATGCGCGGCGCAAGGTCCGAGTGCCATTCGCCGGGCTTTGCCCCGAAACGATCCTGAAACCGTTCAAGGAAAGCATGCGTGAGCGCGATTTCCGGCAAAAGGATCAACACCTGCTTGCCCCGGGCGAGCGCGGCCGCCACCGCTTCGAAATAGACTTCCGTCTTGCCGGAGCCGGTAACGCCGTCGAGCAGCGTGACGCCGAACGCTCCCCGCTCGACGCCCGCGCGCAGCATGTCGGCGGCGGCCTGCTGGTCCGGCATCAGGTCCGGCGCGGCATAGGTCGGGTCCGGCGGCACGACGACCGGGCGCGGCGGGATCATCACCGTCTCAAACACGCCCTGCGCCTTCAGCCCGTCGATCACCGTCGAGGAAACGCCAGCGGCGTGCGCCAGGCCCGAGCGCGTCCAGGCAAGCCCGCCCTCGGCCGTCTCCAGCGCCCGCGCACGCGCCGCCGTCATCCGGTCAGGCTCGCTCAGCGTGCGTTGCAGGCCTTCGGTCCAGGGTTCGGGATCGAAGGCCTCCGGCGCGCGCAACAGCATGCGCGCCACCATGCCGGGCGGCGACAGCGTATAGTGGGCGACCCAGTCGACGAAGCGGCGCATCGGCTCGGTGATCGGCGGGCAGTCGAAGACTTGCTCAATGGGGCGAAGCTTTTTCGCGTCGATGTTTTCGACCACGCCGTCCCAGACAATGCCGGCAACCTGGCGCGACCCGAGCGGCACGCGCACGATCGAGCCCGGCACCACGCGCATCCCGTTTGGAACCGCATAGGTGTAGGGACGCTGCGCCGGCATGGGAACCAACACCGGCACGGCGGCATCAAAGGGCGAATCTCTATTCATCGGACGTGACCTTGCCCCGTCTTTGGTCTAGAGCAAAGCCCAACTATCTAGAGTAAAGCACAACGCCCAGCGTGCCCTCCCGCCACCCGGAAAACACAAAGGAGACCGCCATGAAATTTTTTGTCGACACCGCCGATGTCAAGGACATCCGTGAACTGAGCGAGCTTGGCCTCGTCGACGGCGTCACCACCAACCCTTCGCTGATCCTGAAATCGGGCGGCAAGATCGATGAGGTCACCAGGCAGATCTGTGAAATCGTCAAGGGCCCGGTCTCGGCCGAAGTGACCGCCACCGACTACGCCGGCATGATGGCGGAGGCCAAGGTGCTGGCCAAGATCGCCGACAATATCGCGATCAAGGTGCCGCTGACCTTCGACGGGCTGAAGGCCTGCAAGGCCATCCGCTCGGAAGGTCGCATGGTCAATGTCACGCTTTGCTTTTCCGCCACGCAGGCGCTGCTGGCCGCCAAGGCCGGCGCGAGCTTCATCTCGCCCTTCGTCGGCCGCCTCGACGACACCGGCATCGACGGCATGGAACTGGTCGCCGAGATCCGGCAGATCTACGACAATTACGATTTCGACACCGAAATCCTCGTCGCCTCGGTGCGCTCCACCAATCACGTCAAGCAGGCGGCGCTCATCGGCGCGGATATCGCAACGGTGCCGCCGGCAACGCTGAAGGAACTGGTCAAGCACCCGCTGACCGACAAGGGACTGGCGCAGTTCCTCGCCGATTGGGCCAAGACCGGCCAGAAGATCGGCTGAGCCGAAGAAGATTGTTTGATAACTCGCCCAGCAGCGGCAGATGGCTAGATCGCCGTGCGTCCTATCGGACGCACAAAGGACGATCTAACACTTTGATTGAGCATCGGAATAATCCGAAAACCGGATTCCACTTTTCGGTCCGATGCTCTAGCTGGGTTGAGTTTGCGAACGGACCCTCAGCGCTTGGCCAGGTCCTGTGCGATGGCCAGGCGCAAAAGATCGGCCAATTCCCGCGCAGCGCGATCCTCGACGTTGCGCAACGCGCGATAGGCGGCGAATTGCTGGGTCGGTATGTCGTAGGACGACGTCATGGAACGCCGGCCGGAAGCCACTTGCTTGCCGGTCTTGGCGTCGGTCAAGGTGTAGGCGGCCGTCAGCGTCACGGTGCCGGCCGTGGGCACGTCTTCATTGGCGGACACCTGAACGGAGGCCGCCGACTGCACGGATTCGGAAACGCCGAGGTTGAGCGAATAGACCGGCGCCGCCGGCTGGCCAGCACCGCCGGTGAGCGCGAAAATCAGATTGTTGCGAACCTGCTGGGCGTAGCGGCTGTCGACCGGCTTGATGGCGATGGAGGCAAGCTCGGCGGCCGGTGCGACCTGCGAACCCGCCGACAGCGGCGCGTTCGAATAGAGCGGCCGCACGGTGCAGGCCGAAACCAGCATTCCAGCGGCGATCAGGCCAAAAACCGCCACGCCGCGCATGGCCAGCGCCGTGCTCATCTTCCTGCTCTCAGGCAACCACATTGACGATCCTCTGAGGGACGATGACGATCTTGCGCGGCGCCTTGCCTTCGAGCGCCTTCTGAACGACGTCGAGAGCGAGCACGGCCTTTTCGATCTCACCTTGGTCCGCGTCGCGGGCAATTGTCAAATCGCCACGCTTCTTGCCGTTGATCTGCACCGGATAGGTGACTTCGTTTTCGACGATCAGCGCCGGATCGAATGCCGGCCATGGCTGTTCGGCTGCCATGCCTGTTCCACCTAGAACCAACCAGCACTCTTCCGCCAGATGCGGCATCATCGGCGCGATCATCACGGTCAGGAAATCGAGCGCCTGGCGCACACAGGCCGCACGCCCGTCCGTCGCGGCACCGCCGGTGGCGATTTCGCCGACATGCGGCGAAAGCACATTGGTCAGTTCGTAGAGGCGGGCGACGGCCTTGTTGAAGTGCAGCCGCTCGATATCCTCGCCGACGCCCTTCAGGATTTTGTGCGCGGCCCGCGAAACCGGCGCGAATTCGCCTTCGCGCGCGGGCTCCGGGCGAACCGCCTGCACATGCGGGGCGGCTTCCGCCACCAGACGCCAGACGCGCTGCACGAAACGGTGCGCGCCCTCGACGCCGGCTTCCGTCCAGATCACGTCGCGCTCGGGCGGCGAATCCGACAGCATGAACCAGCGCGCCGTGTCCGCGCCGTAGCTGGCGATGATGTCGTCGGGGTCGACCACGTTCTTCTTCGACTTCGACATCTTCTCGATGCTGCCGATCTGGATCGGCGTGTTGTCGTTCAACAGCGTGGCGTGGCGCTTGCCGTCGACTTCCTCGATCGCAACCTCGGCGGGCGTCACCCAGCCTTGCGGGCCTTTATAGGTTTCATGGACGACCATGCCCTGCGTGAACAGGCCCTCGAACGGTTCCTTGACCTCGTTCAGGTGGCCGGTGGCCTGCATGGCGCGGGCGAAGAAGCGCGAATAGAGCAGGTGCAGGATCGCGTGCTCGATGCCGCCAATATACTGGTTGACGGGCAACCAGCCGTTCTTGCCGTCGACATAGGCCAGCGTGGTCGGGGCCGTCTCGTTCCAGGGATCGGTGAAGCGGGCGTAGTACCAGGACGAATCCACGAACGTATCCATGGTGTCGGTATCGCGCCGTGCATCCTTACCGCATTTCGGGCAAGCGGTGTGCTTCCATGTCGGATGATGGTCGAGCGGATTGCCGGGCCGGTCGAAGGTCACGTCGGTCGGCAGTTCGACCGGCAACTGGTCGTCGGGAACCGGCACCGCGCCACAGACGTCGCAATGGATGACGGGAATGGGGCAACCCCAGTAGCGCTGCCGCGAGATCAGCCAGTCGCGCAGGCGAAACTGCACCTTGCGCTCGACTTGCGGGCGGTTGCCGACGCTGACGCCGGACAGGCGCGTCGCGACCTCTTCGAAGGCAGCTTCCGGCGTCATGCCATCGAGGAAGCGCGAATTGATCATGGTGCCGTCGTCGGTGAAGGCTTCTTCCGTTACCTGGAACGTCTTGGCGTCGGCACCCTCGGACATGACCACGGGTACGACCGGCAGGCCGTATTTGTTGGCGAAGTCGAGATCGCGCTGGTCGTGGCCCGGACAGCCGAAAATGGCGCCGGTGCCGTAGTCCATCAAAACGAAATTCGCGACATAGACCGGCAGCGTCCATTCAGGGTCGAACGGATGGGTGACCCGAATGCCGGTATCGAAGCCGCGCTTCTCCGCCGTCTCCAGTTCCGCTGCCGACGTGCCGCGATGGCGCACGTCCTCGATGAAGGCGGCGAGTTCGGGATTGCCTTCGGCGGCCTTCTTCGCCAGCGGGTGGTCGGCGGCAATCGCCATGAAGGAAGCGCCGAAGATGGTGTCGGGGCGCGTCGTGAAGATTTCGAGTTCGCGCTCGCCGGCAGGTGCCGTGTCCGGCGCGAGCGGCCAACGCATCAACAGGCCCTGCGAACGGCCGATCCAGTTTTCCTGCATGACACGGACTTTTTCGGGCCAGCGATCGAGCGTGGCCAAGCTGTCGACCAGGTCCTGCGCCATCGAGGTGATCTTGAAGAACCATTGCGTCAGGTCGCGCTGCTCGACGGGCGCGCCGGAGCGCCAGCCCTTGCCGTCGATGACCTGCTCATTGGCCAGCACCGTCATGTCGACCGGGTCCCAGTTGACCTTGGCCGATTTGCGTTCGGCCAGCCCGGAGCGCCAGAAATCCAGGAACATCTTTTGCTGGTGGCGGTAGTAGCTCGGATTGCAGGTGGCGATCTCGCGCGACCAGTCGAGCGACAGGCCCATCGTCTTCAACTGGCCCTTCATCGTCTCGATATTGGCATAGGTCCAGTCGCGCGGATTGACCTTGTTGTCGCGCGCGGCGTTCTCGGCCGGCAGGCCGAACGCATCCCAGCCCATCGGGTGCAGCACGTTCTCGCCCTTGGCGCGGTGATAGCGCGCAACGACGTCGCCCATCGTGTAGTTGCGGACATGACCCATATGGACGCGCCCCGACGGATAGGGGAACATTTCCAGCACGTAGTATTTCGGGCGCGGATCGTCGTTACGGGTTTCGAACAGCTTTTTGGCGTCCCAAGCCTTCTGCCATTTAGGCTCGGCCGCGCGCGGATTGTATCGTTCGGTTGCCATGATCGGTTTTTCACTTAAGAAGGCGGGGAAACCCCGAGATTTACGTGTGGAGATCGTGGTTCGGGTCTTCACCACGGTTTGGCAAACCCGTCAACCACAAGGGCGCCTGCCGGCGCGAAAACGGAGAAATTGAGCCATGGGCGATGCAGTCGAACAGCTTGCCGGCGTCAAGGCGAAGATCGCGGCGGCCGAGCGGGCAGCAACACGCGAAAGGGGCTCCGTCACGCTGGTCGCCGTCTCCAAGACATTCGACGCCGATGCCGTCCGGCCGGTGATCGAGGCAGGGCAGCGCGTGTTCGGCGAAAACCGCGTACAGGAAGCGCAGGGCAAATGGCCGGCGCTCCGCGAAGAATTCCCCGACATCGAACTGCATCTCATCGGGCCGCTGCAATCGAACAAGGCGAAGGAAGCGGTTACCCTGTTCGACACCATCGAGACGGTCGACCGCGAGAAGATCGCGGCCGAACTCGCCAAGGAGATGGCAAGGCAGGGTCGGGTGCTGAAACTGTATGTGCAGGTCAACACCGGCTCCGAACCGCAAAAGGCGGGGATCGAGCCGCGCGAAGCGGTCGCCTTCGTCCAGCGTTGCCGCGATGTCCACAAACTGGCCATCGAAGGGCTGATGTGCATTCCGCCGGCGGATGAAAACCCCGGCCCGCATTTCGCTCTGCTGGAAAAACTGGCGCGCGAAGCCGGCGTGGAAAAACTGTCCATGGGCATGTCGGGCGACTACGAGACGGCCGTCTCCTTCGGCGCGACCAGCGTACGGGTCGGTTCGGCGATTTTCGGCGGCAGGTGAAGAGATAACCCCTCATCCGTCTCGGCTTCGCCGATCCACCTTCTCCCACAAGGGGAGAAGGTAAGAGCGTGCATCGTCGCCACCGCCAATCACCAATGTTGACGATTGGCAGTCCGAATAGTGCAGACATTGCCTTCTCCCCTTGTGGGGCCCGAAGGGCGGGCGAGGCCCGTGACTCGCCCAGGGCGGTGGATCGACGCGTAGCGGCGAGACGGATGAGGGGTAGTGCCGCACACTCCCCTCCAAACAAAAAAGGCCGGGATTTTTGCCCCGGCCTTCCTATCGATCGTGTCCGAAAAATTACTCGGCGGCGACGATCTTGCCGTCTTCCCACTTGAACAGCGAGAAGCTCGGCGAAGACAGATCGCCATTCTCGCCATAGGTCAGCTTGCCGATGGCGGTCTGGACCGGCTCGCCGTCCTTCAGCGCGGCAGCGACCGCAATGGCGTCATCGGCCTTGCCGACCTTCTCGATGCCGGCCTTGATGACCTGCACGGCGGCATAGGCGTTCAGCGTGAAGGCTTCCGGCGGAATGCCCTTTTCCTTCAGTACGGCCACGGCCTCGGCCGAATCCGCGTTCTTGAGCGCGTCGGAAGCGTTGGTGAACAACGTGCCAGCCGCCGCCTGGTTGCCGATCGCCCAGTATTCGGTGTTGGACAGGCCTTCGCCGCCGATGATCTGCGCCTTCACGCCACCATCAGCGAGTTGGCGGGCCAGCAGGCCGCCCTCGGGGTGATAGCCGCCGAAATAGATCACTTCGGCACCGTCCTTCTTCAGCCGGCCGACGATCGCGGAATAATCCTTTTCGCCGGGCGTGATGCCTTCATACAAGACTTCCGTCTCGCCGCCCGCGTTGATGGCGGCCTTGAAGGCATCGGCCAGGCCTTTGCCGTAGGTTCCCTTGTCGTGGATGATGGCGATTTTCTTGCCCTTCAGGTGGTCCAGGACGTATTTGGCGGCAACTTCCGCCTGCTGGTCGTCGCGGCCGCAGGTGCGCAGCACGTTGGTCAGGCCG
The DNA here is from genome assembly GCF_054489405.1 of Mesorhizobium sp. A623. NCBI lineage: Bacteria > Pseudomonadati > Pseudomonadota > Alphaproteobacteria > Hyphomicrobiales > Phyllobacteriaceae > Mesorhizobium > Mesorhizobium sp. A623. The sequence continues at coordinate 91,658 of NZ_JBTMXB010000007.1, read as the reverse complement.
CGATTGGTGAGGTCGGGCGCGGTCGCGGTCGGCGTCACCATCAGCACGCCGTTCTCGGCGAAGACGTCCGACGCGGCCATTGCCACGCCCGAAGTCACTGGGCCGACGACGAAGCGGACGCCATCGCCTACCAGATTGTTGGCGGCCGAAACGCCCTGCTTGGGATCGCCGGCGTCATCGGCGAGCTTCAGCGTAACCTGCTCGCCCAGGATGCCGCCACTCTTGTTGATCGTATCGACCGCGGCTTGCGCGCCGTTCTTGACCTGATCGCCATAGGCAGCGACCGCTCCGGTCAGCGGCGCGACCAGGCCTATGACGATATCCGCATGCGCCATGGGCGCGAAGGCAAACGAGGCAGCCAGCGCGACGCCAGCTAACAAACGGTTTTTCATGGGTTTTCTCCTTGTGCGACGACCGACCCGGTTCATCGTAACCAAGGCATTCCAATAGCCCTTGCCGGCAGGCTTTGCAACTGAGCCGCCTTTGCAAGCGAGAGCGAATGCTTGTGCCAGCATCTCCTGCGAACGCAGGTTGCACAAGGCTTTCAACCCGATGTGCTTTCAGTGCAGCACGAACTCGCCGTCCACCTTGCGCCATTCGTTGGGCGCGATCAGCTTGCGGTGCGTGTAGGTGATCGAATGAAGCGGGCCGTCGAGCTTTTCCTTCCAGAACGCGATGAACCGCACCAGCACCGGAAAGGCGGGAGCGATATCGTAGTCCTGCCAGACGAAACTTTGCAGCAGATGCGGATGATCGGGATAATGGTAGAGGATGTTGGCCGTCGTCAGGCCATAGCCCTTCAGCATCAGATCCAGTTCGGATTGGTCCCTCATATCGCCCTCGCAAGCCTTGAGCACCGGTCCTTCGCCATCGGAGTCTGCGCCGGGATGGTTAACCGATGGTTGAAACGCGGCAAGCGCACTTTGGCTCCGTCCGCACGCGGTCGGGCAGCGACCCACAGCGCCGGCTGCGTCATCACGCCGCTGCCATTCGCAGGTCTGATGTTGCCGTAATGGCGTAAGTGGTAATAATACCACGGGTGCGCGACCGTTCGCCGCGCTGTTGCTTGCCGCATGCCGGCGACCGACCAGGGAGAGGAATCAGGAATGTCAGAGGTTTATGTCCACGAAGTACAGCCGGCGTGGAAAAAGAATGCGCTGATCGACAATGAAACCTACCAGAAATGGTATGCCGACAGCGTCAACGATCCTGACAAGTTCTGGGGCGAGCACGGCAAGCGCATCGACTGGTTCAAACCCTACACCAAGGTCAAGAACGCCTCTTTCGAGGGGGAAGTGTCGATCAAATGGTATGAGGATGGCCTCACCAACGTTTCCTACAATTGCATCGACCGGCATCTGGAAAAGCGCGGCGACCAGGTCGCCATCATCTGGGAAGGCGACGACCCCTCGGACGAGAAGAAGATCACCTATCAACAGCTGCACGAGCATGTCTGCCGCTTCGCCAATGTGCTGAAGAAGCATGGCGTCAAACGCGGCGACCGCGTCACCATCTATATGCCGATGGTGCTGGAAGCGGCCTATGCGATGTTTGCCTGCACCCGTATCGGCGCCATTCACTCCGTCGTGTTCGGCGGCTTCTCGCCCGACGCGCTGGCCGGCCGCATCACCGACTGCAAGTCGCATTTCGTCATCACCGCCGACGAGGGCCTGCGCGCCGGCAAGCACATCCCGCTGAAGGACAATACCGACAAGGCGATCGAGATTGCCGCCCGGGATGGCATCAAGGTCGACAAGGTCATCGTGACGCGCCGCACCGGCGGCAAGATCGACTGGGTCGAGGGCCGCGACTTCTGGCTGCACGAAGAGGCCGCGTCCGTCGAGCCGAACTGCGAACCCGAACATATGAAGGCGGAAGACCCGCTGTTCATCCTCTACACATCGGGCTCGACCGGCAAGCCGAAGGGCGTGCTGCACACCACGGGCGGCTATCTCGTCTATGTGTCGATGACCCACCAATATGTCTTCGACTACCATGATGGCGACATCTACTGGTGCACCGCCGATGTCGGCTGGGTGACCGGCCACTCCTACATTCTCTACGGGCCGCTCGCCAATGGCGCGACCACGCTGATGTTCGAGGGCGTGCCCAATTATCCGACGCCGTCCCGCATGTGGGAGGTGGTCGACAAGCACCAGGTCAACATCTTCTACACGGCCCCGACCGCGATCCGCGCCCTGCGCGGCGTTGGCGACGAATGGGTCCAGAAAACCTCGCGCAAATCGCTGCGTATCCTTGGTTCGGTCGGCGAGCCGATCAATCCGGAAGCCTGGGAATGGTATTTCAACGTCGTCGGCGAACAGAAGTGCCCGGTCATCGACACATGGTGGCAGACCGAGACCGGCGGCATCATGATCTCCCCCCTGCCGGGAGCCATCGATCTAAAGGCCGGTTCCGCCACCCGGCCGTTCTTCGGCATTGTCCCGGAATTGCTGGACGGTGACGGCAATATCATCGAGGGCGAAGGCAGCGGCAATCTGTGCATTCAACAGGCATGGCCGGGCATGACGCGCACCGTCTACGGCGACCATGAGCGCTTTGTGCAGACCTATTTCTCCGCCTACAAGGGCAAGTATTTCAGCGGTGACGGCTGCCGCCGCGACGAGGACGGCTATTACTGGATTACCGGCCGCGTCGATGACGTCATCAACGTGTCGGGCCATCGCATGGGCACGGCGGAAGTGGAATCGGCGCTCGTCGCCCATGACAAGGTGGCGGAAGCCGCCGTCGTCGGCTACCCGCACGACATCAAGGGCCAGGGCATCTACTGCTATGTCACGCTGGCCGAGGGCGTCGCCGCAAGCGACGAGTTGCGCAAGGAACTGATCGCGCATGTGCGCCACGAGATCGGCGCAATCGCCACGCCCGACAAGATCCAGTTCGCGCCCGGCCTGCCGAAAACCCGCTCCGCCAAGATCATGCGCCGCATCCTGCGCAAGATCGCCGAGGATGATTTTTCAGCGCTGGGCGACACCTCGACGCTGGCCGATCCGTCCGTCGTCGACGACCTGATCGCCAACCGGCAAAACAAGCGGGCGTAGGCTTGCATGGGCGTGATCGGAACGGTTTCGCATCTGTGGCGCTATCCGGTGAGTTCACTCGCCGGACAGCCGATGCACGAGCTTTCGTTCGGACCCGGTGGCGCGGAAGGCGACCGCGTCTACGGACTTTTCGACGTGGCGGACGGTATCGTGGCCGCTCCCGACAGGAATCCGGCGAAGTGGGACCAGGCGCCCCGCATCCGCACGCGGCTGTCGGGCGAAGGCGGGCTGGAAGTGGGAATTCCCGATGGCGGGTGGCTAGCAGCACCAGCCGCCATGAGCGACCGGGCGATCAGCGAGTATCTCGGCTTCGAGGTTTCTCTCCGACCTTATCTCGATGACGGGCCGCAACCGGCCGATGGTTCCGCCACCGCCCCGCGCTATCAAAAGGCGCCCATACACCTGCTCACCACCGCCTCGCTGGCGCGGCTCAAGGCGCTGCATCCGGCAGGCGATCCCGATCCCCGGCGCTTTCGCCCGAGCATCATGGTCGACATGCCGGCGGTCGAGGGCGAATTTCCGGAATCCGGCTGGCTCGGTCGTCGCCTTGCCGTCGGCGAGTTGGAACTGACGGTTTCCGAGCCGTGCCGCCGCTGCGGCTTCACCATTATCGCGCAGGACAATTTCGAGCACGACCCGGGCATCCTGCGCAACATCGTTCGCCACAACGCGCATAATTTCGGCGTCTACTGCACGGTGGACCGGCCGGGCCGCATCGGCCTCGGGGAACCAATGCGGTTTCTATAATTCGACCAGCCCTTGCCAACGCGGCCGGGAAACCCCATCCTTAGCCTTGTGTTCAACCAATCGAAAGGAGGTGATCCGATGTCGAGTGATTTCGTTTTGCGTTGCGTGGTCTCGGCGGATCGTCTCTTCGGGAAGCAGCCTTCCTGAAACGGCGTGACGCGCGGTTGATGGCTTAGGGCCGTCCCAAGGGCCGCGCCTGCAACGAAAGAACGGGGCCGCCGCTTCAGCCGAAGCGGCGGCCCTTTTTCTTGCGGGCATGCATTTGCCACCCACGAGTGCCATTCATGCAGTTCAGCCTATTTGGTCAAGGCCAACCGTTCGGTGTTCGCGATGATCTCCTTGAAAGCAGCGTCCAGCTCCGGGCCGGTCGAAACATCGTAGAAGTGCTTCAGGGAGGATGTGTCGTCGGTGGCGCAATCCTTCAGCACGGCGCGCGCCTGACTGGACTCGGACGTGGGCAGAGCGAAGCCGATGGTGAAGACGGAGATGCCTGCCTTTTTCATGTTGGCGCAGACGCTTTCGGCATAACTGCGCGATTTTGTGCTTTGGTCGTTTTGCGGCTGATTGTTCCTGTCGTCGCTGACCGGCACGCCCGCGAACGCGGTATTGAACGCGCCATCGGTCATCAGGATCGCCACCTTCGAGACCTTTTTCGAGTCGAAATTCGCCGGCCCCACACCCAAGCCAGCCGATTTGATCGTCGGAGCCCATTTCGGGGACAGCATATAGTATCCCCACTGCGCGGCGATTCCGCCAGCGGTTACGCCGTCCGCCTCGAAATCCCTGATGGTTGCCAGCAGCAAGTCCTTGTCCGCCGTCAGCGGCACCAGGTTGGCCAGAGGGCATATCTCGAGACGGTCATCACGATTGACCTTGGCGAAATACTCCTCGTCCTTGCCGTTACGACGAACGATGCGGATCGAATCGGGAGCGTCGTCCGAGAAATCGGCGCGGCCATCCTTCATTTTGCGCTCCGTGGCGCAGTTGTCCTGCGAACTGGTGAGCGAAACGAGGGTCGCGCCGGAATTGGCAGGCGGCAGATCCGGACCGCCGGGCTTCTCATAAAAAACGGTATTGGCGGCAAGCCCCCCGGCATTCACTCCTTCGGCATAAGGCACTATGGCCACCCGCACGCGCGGCTCGGCGCCGGCGACGTTGCCCCTGAGCAGGGCTTCTACGGCGTTCCGCGCCGCAGTCTGCAGATCGCCGATCTTATCCTTGTTGCCCGACTTCCTCATCGATCCAGTAATATCCAGCATCATCGCCACTTCGATCTGCTTGTCCGAATAGACCGCTGCGCCGACATTCGTGACGCGGCGGCTATTGGGCATGCCGAAAAGCGGAAAATAAAGCGGCACGTCGACATGGGCCGCGGCCTCCACCGTTTTCGCCGTCCTGTCGATGGTCAGCCTGTCGAGAACGATCTGGTCGTAAGTCAGGATGCCGCCCGTGCTGTTGGCGGTGAGAAACGCCTTCACCATCTTGGGTGCGTCGGCTTCCGTGATGTCGCCGAGCGTGATGCTGCGCGCCGTCGAGGTGACGGCCGCATCGACGGCGTTGCGCAGCGCCGATTTGGCGTTCATGAGTTGCGCTGTATCGACGGCGAAGCCCACGGCAAGCGCCAGGACGGACGATGCCACGCCGAAGATGATGGCGAAATTGCCTTTCCGGTCCCGTGCGAAAATGCCTGCCGTCCGGTTCAAATTTCCAAGAATCCGCATGATGCCTCCTATGCCGCTTGGCAAGGGCAATGCAGGATCGTTGCCAGATGCGGCGTCGATGCCGGGCCGGTACGGCAATCTCAGCGCAACATATTGATTTTGCTAGATTTACGGATCGCTTATAGTGAATGAACGGTAAACGAAATCGCGGCATCGCCGCCTGGTTTACCGATTGCTAACCATGCCCGGTTTTGCCTTTCCGGCGAGCGCGGCCCATTCCCGATACGGCACAGGCGTGCTGTCTCAAATACGGTCAACCGCACGGGCGTTTCGCCTCTCTTGCCCACTCGCGGTCCGGTCCATGCCGTGCAAGGATGGTCGAAGGCCGACGAAAAACGATGGAGCCCGAACGAATGCTGAAGATCGCCGGCCGGAAATTTGCGGCCTTCCTGTTCGACATGGACGGCACCATCCTCGATTCATCCAGGGTGGCGAGCCGGATATGGTCGGAATGGGCGGTTCGCCAAGGATTGGACGTGGAGGCGTTCATGCCGACCATCGCCGGCGTGCGGGCCATCGAGACCATCGCCCGGCTGGCGCTGCCCGGTATCGACGCCGCCTATGAGGCCGACGAAATCACGCGCGCCGAGATCGCCGATGTCGAGGGTATTCATGCCATCGATGGCGCGTTGGCGTTTTTGGCCGCGCTGCCCCCGCATCATTGGGCGATTGTGACGTCGTCGCCGCGCGAACTGGCGCAGCGACGGCTGGAGGCCGTCGGCATTCCCGTGCCGGCCGTTATCGTCACCGGCGAGGACGTGTCCCGCGGCAAGCCCGCTCCCGATTGTTTTCAACTGGGGGCAAAACGGCTCGGCGTTGATGTGCGCGATTGCCTCGTCTTCGAGGATGCGCCGGCCGGCATCGAGGCGGCGGAGGCTGCAGGGGCGGCGGTTGCCGTCATCACCGCCAGCCACCGCGATCCTTACGAGACGCGGCATCCGACGTTTGCCGATTACACCGGGCTAAAAGCCGTGGCGGACGCCGATGGCGGCATCTGGCTACATTCGGATTGATCCGAATGTTTCAGAAATCGCTGGTCAGGCCCTTCACTTCCCAGTCACCGTAGCGTCCGGGTTCCTTGCCGCCGCGACCGCCCAGTTCCTTCGGCAGGGTCGCTTCGTTTGCGTGAGCCAGACGGCGCGCTTCTGCTTCGGCCAGCGCGCGCTTGGCCTCGGGCGTCAACGTTTTTGCCTGGATGTCGGTATCGGTCATTTTTCTGCTCCGTCGGCTATGGAAGCCTTCCGGTGGATTGAAACAGGGGTGACTATTCCCCATCCTATAGCGAAACCCGGGCCAGATCGTAATGATGAATTACGGATGGACCCCGCCGCTAATGGAGCAGACGATGAATACCCTTCGCACCGCCATGCTTCTCGCCGTGATGACGGCGCTGTTCATGGGCGTCGGTTATCTGATCGGCGGATCGGGCGGCATGATGATCGCGCTGGTGGTCGCCGCCGGCACGAACCTGTTCAGCTACTGGAACGCCGACAAGATGGTTCTGTCGATGAACCACGCCGTCGAGGTCGACAAAAAGAGCGAGCCCGAATATTTCGCTATCGTGCGCGGCTTGGCCGAGCGCGCCGGCCTGCCGATGCCGAAAGTCTACCTTATCGACAGCGAGCAGCCGAACGCGTTTGCCACCGGCCGCAACCCCGAACATGCGGCGGTTGCCGCCTCTACCGGCCTGTTGCAGCGCCTGTCGCATGAGGAAGTCGCAGCCGTGATGGCGCATGAACTCGCCCATGTGCAGCATCGCGATACGCTGACCATGACCATCGTCGCGACGTTTGCCGGCGCGATCTCGATGCTGGGCAATTTCGCCTTCTTCTTCGGTGGCAACCGCAACAACAATTCCGGCTTCATCGGCGTGCTGGTGGCGATGATCGTCGCCCCCTTCGCCGCCATGATCGTGCAGATGGCGGTCAGCCGCACCCGCGAATATGCCGCCGACCGGCGCGGCGCGGAAATCTGCGGCAACCCGCTTTGGCTGGCTTCGGCCCTTGACAAGATCGCCCGCAACGCCGAACGCATCCCGAACCCGGCTGCCGAGCGAAATCCGGCAATGGCCCATCTCTTCATCATCAACCCCCTTTCCGGCGAGCGCATGGACAGTCTGTTTTCTACCCACCCGGCAACGGAAAATCGCATTGCCGCCTTGCAGGCGATGGCGCGCGAAATGGGCGGGCCTGCAGCCGCCCGGGAAACCGTTCGCGAGGCCAGCCCGAGCGGTCCGTGGGGCGATGCGAACGAGCCGGAAGCGACAGCCGAACCAGCGCCGCGGAAGGCCAATCCGTGGGGACGCAACCCGACCTCCGGGCCGAAAGGCCCATGGTCTTGAACGGCTCCGGAGACGGTGCAAACCGCGAAAGAAATGCTCGGCCAAGGGGCGCGCCTGTTGATCATGAGGCTGCCCGCACGCCCGGCCTTGCCGCGCGCAAGGCGGCTGCACGGCTGCTGGCCGCCGTCATCGATGCCCGGACGCCGCTCGACGGCATGACCGACCATGACAGCGGCCACCCGATGTACCGCTCGCTGGACATGCGGGACCGCGCGCTGGTGCGCGCCATCCTCGTCACCGCACTGCGTTACCGCATGACCATTGCCGGCCTGATCGCGCGCCGGCTGGACAAGACGCTGCCACCCAACGCCACTGCGCTCTCGCATATCCTGCATGTGGCGGCGGCGCAGATATTGTTCCTCGACATTCCAGACAGCGCCGCCGTCGATCTCGCCGTCACCCACGCCAAGTCCGATACGCGCACCGCGCGCTTTTCCGGCCTCGTCAACGGCGTGCTGCGCGGTATCGCGCGCGGCAAGGATACCGATCTGGCAGAGGCGCTGGCGAAAACCGACGAAGCGCCGAAATGGTTCTCTGACCGGCTTGAACAGGCCTATGGCGCGGAGACGGCAAGCAAGATTCTTCAGGCGCACAGGCATGAGGCGCCGGTGGATTTCTCGGTCAAATCCGATTCGGAAGGCTGGGCGGAAAAGCTTGGCGGCATCGTCACACCGACCGGCACCGTGCGGGTGGAAAAGCTTGCCGCTTCCGTCCCCGAACTGCCGGGCTTTGCTGAGGGCGCATGGTGGGTGCAGGACGCCGCCGCCAGCCTGCCCGCGCGCCTGCTGGGCGATATTAACGGGCTTCGCGTTGCCGACCTATGTGCCGCTCCCGGCGGCAAGACCGCGCAGCTCATCCTTTCCGGGGCCAAGGTCACCGCGCTCGACACGTCGAAGAACCGGATTGTCCGGCTGACGCAGAATCTGGAGCGCCTCGGCTTTGCGGCAGAAATCGTCCAGGCCGATCTGCTGAAATTCGAGCCGGAAACGCTGTTCGACGCGGTGCTGCTCGACGCGCCCTGTTCCTCCACCGGCACCGTGCGCCGACACCCGGACGTGCCTTGGACGAAGACGCCGGCCGATGTCGACAAGCTTGCGGATCTGCAGCGCAGGCTGTTGGCGCGCGCGGTCACGCTGGTCAAGCCGGGCGGGCGGATCGTGTTTTCCAATTGCTCGCTCGACCCGCGCGAAGGCGAAGACCTTTTTCGCGAATTTCTGGCGGAGACGCCGGGCGTCGCCAGCGATCCGGTCCTGCCCGGCGAAATCCCCAGCATCGACCCGTTTCTTTCGCCGCAAGGCACGCTGCGCAGCACGCCAGCCGACATGGACCTCGGCTCGCCCGGGCTTTCCGGTCTGGACGGCTTCTTTGCCGCGCGCATGCGCAAGACTGGCTGAACGTTTCAATCAGGGCGGGAAATACGCGAAACCGCCTTCGCACAAGCCTTTGAATCAAATACCCTTGTCTTTCGATAAGCAACGATTCTGGAGGCGTATTGGCCATAGAAGCCGGCAACACGACGCGGGTATGGATGCTCGTCGCACAGGAGGTATGGCGCCGGTCGCGCCGACGCCTGCGTGCCGGGCCTGCCTATCGCTGGCGCTATTCCGGCCGGACGCCCGAGCGTGTGCTGATTGCCCCGCCCGATTTGCGCCTGGCCGATCCGCAGATCGCGCTCGAGATATACTACGGCCGCTATCCTTTCTCCGGGCACCTCGTCGAGAGCGGTGGCCAGTCGCCGTTTCAGATCGAGATCGCCAATCGCGGCTGGCAAAAGAGCCTGCACGGCTTTCGCTGGCTGCGCCATATGCGCGCCGCAGACACCGATCTTGCCGCCGCCAATGCGCGCGCGCTGGTCACCGACTGGATCGCCATGCATGGCGGCCGCATAGCGGGCGTCGCCTGGGAACCGGGAACAACCGCCAAGCGCATCATTGCGTGGCTGCAGCATTCGTCCGTCGTGCTGCAGGGGGCCGAATTTCCCTTCTACCGCGCCTTCCTGAAATCGCTGGCCATGCAGATCCGCTATCTGCGCTCGATGGCGCGGGAAATGCCGGACGGCAAGGACCGGCTGCGCGCCCGCATCGCGCTGGCTTTCTCGGCCTTGTCGTTGCCCGCACCGGCCACCGCGCTGCGCGCCGCCACGCGCAATCTCAGCGAAGAGCTTGATCGCCAGATCTTGCCGGACGGCGGCCATATCTCGCGCAATCCGATGGCCGTTCTCGAAATCCTGGCCGATCTTCTGCCGCTTCGCCAGACCTATGCCAACCAGGCGGAAACCCCGCCGGCCGCCCTGATGGGCGCCATCGACCGGATGCTGCCGGCGCTGCGCTTTTTCCGCCATCAGGACGGCAGCGTTGCCCGCTTCAACGGCATGGGCGCGACCATCCACGACCGCGTCGTGGCCATCCTGCGCCATGACGACACCAGCGGCGCGCCGTTGCTGCATGCGCCGCATTCGGGTTATGAGCGGCTTTCCATGGGCGGCGTCACCGTCATCGCCGATACGGGTGCAGCACCCCCCATCGACGTTTCAGGTTCCGCGCATGCCGGCTGCCTGTCCTTCGAACTGTCGTCCGGCCGCCAACATTTCATCGTCAATGCCGGCATCGACACCTATGGCGCAGCCGAATTCCGGCCGCTGGCGCGGGCGACCGCCGCACATTCCACGGCAACGCTCAACGATACGTCGTCGGCGCGCTTCAGCCATACGCCCCGCTTCAGCGACCTGCTCGGCACGCCGCTGGTCGGCGGGCCGCGCCATGTGCCCTGCCGGCGCATAGACGACCGCGAGCGCCAGGGTTTCATCGCGCGCCATGACGGCTATGCCGCACGCTTCGGCCTCCTGCACGAGCGCGAACTGGGGCTGATCGCCAATGGCAATGTGCTGGCCGGCCGCGACCGCTTTTTGCAGGCGGGCGGCGGGGCGATCCACAAGGACGCGAAAGACGCCGTCGCGATCCGCTTCCACATTCACCCCGACATCATCCTCTCCCCTGACGAGCACGACCGGCTGGTGCTGACGGCGGACAATGCCGACCGCTGGGTCTTCACCTCGTCGGAGATCGAGCCGCAGGTCGAGGAATCGATCTATTTCGCCGGGCTTGGCGGGCCGCGCCGCAGCCGCCAGATCGTGCTGGCGTTCCGCGCCTCCGAGCTTGCCGAGGTCCATTGGCAGATGACGCGCACGAAAATCGCCGGCGCACCGCCAAGAGACTGATCTCCCTCCAGCCAAGTGTTTAATTTGGACGCGCCGTGTGATACGGCCCAGCCAACATCCCCCATGAAAGGCTGCATCGACATGGCCGTCGCCTCCAAAATGATTCCCGCGCCCGATCTCGTGCCGGTGCGCCGCGCCTTGCTTTCCGTCTCGGACAAGACAGGGCTGGTCGAGTTCGCGCAGACATTGGCAAAGGCGGGTGTGGAGCTTGTCTCGACCGGCGGCACGGCAAAGGCCATCGCCGCAGCCGGCATCGCGGTTCGCGACGTTTCCGAACTGACCGGCTTTCCCGAAATCATGGACGGGCGGGTCAAGACGCTGCACCCTTCCGTGCATGGCGCGCTGCTCGGCGTGCGCGACGATCCCGAGCATGTGGCGGCGATGCACAAGCACGGCATCGAGCCGATCGATCTCGTTGTCGTCAATCTCTACCCGTTCGAGGAAGTGCGCCGTTCGGGCGCGGACTATGCCTCCATCGTCGAGAATATCGACATTGGCGGCCCGGCCATGGTGCGCGCCTCGGCCAAGAACCACGCCTATGTCGCGGTCGTCACCGACCCGGAAGATTACGCCTCGGTGCTCAACGCTATCGAGATGAACCTTGGCTCGCTGTCGCTGGATTTCCGCCAGAAACTGGCCGCCAAGGCCTTTGCCCGCACCGCCGCCTATGATGCTGCCATCTCCGGCTGGTTCGCCGACGCGCTCGCCGTCGAGCATCCGGGCTGGCGCGCTTTCGGCGGCAAGCTTGAAACCGTGATGCGTTACGGAGAGAACCCGCACCAGCAGGCCGGCTTCTATGTCACAGGCGACAATCGGCCGGGCGTCGCCACGGCCAGACAACTTCAGGGCAAGCAACTGTCCTACAACAACATCAACGACACCGACGCGGCGTTCGAACTGGTCGGCGAATTCGACCCGGCACGCTCGGCAGCCATCGCCATCATCAAGCACGCCAATCCGTGCGGCGTGGCCGAGGGCGAAACGCTGAAGGAAGCCTACCTGCGGGCACTTGCCTGCGATCCGGTTTCGGCCTTTGGCGGCATTGTCGCCATGAACCGCACCCTTGACGCAGACGCGGCGGCAGAAATCGTCAAGACCTTTACCGAGGTCATCATCGCGCCCGACGCCAGCGAGGATGCCGCGCGTATCGTTGCGGCCAAGAAGAATCTGCGCCTGCTGGTAACCGGCGGCCTGCCCAATCCGCGCGCGCCCGGCACGACCGCGAAATCGGTCGCCGGCGGCCTGCTGGTGCAGAGCCGCGACAATGCGGTGGTCGAAGACCTGGACCTCAAGGTGGTGACCAAGCGCGCGCCGACGACCAAGGAAATGGCCGACCTGAAATTCGCCTTCCGCGTCGCCAAGCACGTCAAGTCGAACGCCATCGTCTATGTGCGCGACGCAGCTACCGTCGGCATTGGTGCCGGCCAGATGAGCCGAGTCGATTCATCGCGCATCGCCGCGCGCAAGGCGTTGGATGCGGCTGAAGCCGCCGGCATCGCCGAGCCGTTGACCAAAGGTTCGGTCGTCGCCTCGGATGCGTTCTTCCCGTTCGCCGACGGCCTGATTTCAGCCATCGAAGCCGGCGCCACCGCCGTCATCCAGCCGGGCGGCTCGATGCGCGACGACGAAGTCATCGCCGCCGCCGACGCCCACGGCATCGCCATGGTGTTCACCGGCGTGCGGCACTTCAGGCACTGAGCCTTTTTCCTTCGCCCCTTGTGGGAGAAGGAAAGGGCGCCCTATTCCTTTGGCCTGTCCGCCGGATAGGGCGTGCCGGCCAAAATCCACATGCCAGCCCCTAGGAACAGAATAATCGCGGCCATGCCGAGGCGCGGGGAACCGCTGACGGCGGTAATCGTCGCCACGGTGAAGGGCGCGGCGAAGCTCGTGGCGCGCCCGGCGAGCGCATAGATGCCGAAATAGCGGCCCGATTCCGCCGCCGTGACGCTGCGCGCCATATAGGAGCGCGACGACGCCTGCACCGGGCCGAAAGCCAGCCCGATCAGCAGCCCGAACGCGACATAGGCCTTTTCCGCCGGCGTGCCGAAAAGGCCGCCCGTATCGACACCCGGCAGTTGCCATGCACCGAACAGCGTATAGCCCGGTCCCGTCGAGACAATGCCGATTGTCGCAACCGTCAGGAAAACCAGCGAAATCATCACCATTTTCTTCGAGCCGAGCGACGTGTCGAGCCTGGCCGCGACGAGGCAGCCGAAGACGGCTACGACATTGAGGATGATGCCGAAGATGCCTATTTCGGTGATCGACCAGCCAAACATCGCCGCGGCAAAAGCGCCGCCCAGCGCCAGCAATGCGTTGACGCCGTCCTGATAAAGCATGCGGGCGACAAGGAAGCGGAAGATGCAGCCGCGCTCGCGCACCTCGGCGATCGTCGCCTTGAGTTCCTTCAGGCCTGCCCGCACCGCCGGACCAATTGGAATGCCCCGCACCGCATCGGGCGTGTAGAAAAACATGGGCAGGATAAAAACGAGATACCACAGCGCCGACAACGGCCCGGTGGCGCGCGCGTCCTCCCCCAGTTTCGGGTCGAGGCCGAATAGCGGCGTCACGCCGATGATGGTCTTGCCGCTTTCCGGCGAGCCCGCCAGGAAGGCGACGACGAAGATCAGCGCGATCATGCCGCCAAGATAGCCGAGCCCCCAGGCGACATTGGAAATCCTGCCAATCTCGCTCTTCGGCACCAGGCGCGGCATCATGGAATCGTTGAAGACGGTCGAGAACTCGGCCGCCACCGAGGCAAGCGAGAAAAGTAGCACGGCGAGGAAAAGGCTCGATCCGGGGGCTGCAAACCACAGCAGCGAGAGACTGCCGACCTGGACGATGGCGAAAAAGCCGATCCACGGCTTTCGCGGCCCGGTCTGGTCGGCGATGGAACCGAGCACCGGCGACAGGATGGCGATGACAAGGCCCGCCGCTGCGATGCCGTAGCCCCAGGCCGCCTGCCCCATGGCCGGGTCGCTCGCCATGCGCGACACGAAATAAGGGCCGAAGATGAAGGTGGTGACGACGGTGAAGAAGGGCTGTGCCGCCCAATCGAACAGCATCCACCCCCAGATGCCCCGGCCGGTAGCGCGCTGAACGGTCGCGTCGGTCATGTTTTCTCCAGCCGCCTGTGACTTTCAGATGACTGCACGTTTTTCCGGGCGGTGCAAAGGGCAATCGAAGTGGAAGGTACAGTGCGTTGGCTAACCCCCACCCCTAACCCCTCCCGCAAGGGGGAGGGGAATCAGGTGGCGCTTGAGTCAAACGGCCAAGCACTCTGCCCGAGGTGTCGGCGCGAAAAATTCCCCTCCCCCTTCCGGGGAGGGGTTAGGGGTGGGGGTAATTCCCATGCAAAAGGTTTTCCCGGAAGCGAACCGGCGAATTTCAGCCCTCGGCCCGCGACGAACCCGCTTACATCCCCGTCAAGTCGCTCATCAGGCCGGCGGCAACCGACAGCCGCGAAACGGTCAGTTCGCCGCCTTCGGTCAGCGCCTGCAGGCGCTCGCGTACCCGCGCAATGTTGCCGCCGCCCGCCTCCAGCCATGCCGCGACCGGGTCGGCAGCGCCTGCGTGGGAGGTCAATGCCGCAACCGCGATGCCGCGCCGCGCCGCGCCGATCGTGTCGCTCGCCCGCGACAGGGCAAGCTGATCGTAATAGTCCGACGGCGTGATCGAGTGCACGGCATCCTCGATGCGGGGTATGCGGAAAGCCTCGCTGACCGCGAAGAACGCCCTGGCGGCGGCAACGATATCCGCCTTGGCTATCCTTGCGGTCAGCGCGATATCCGGGATCAGTTCGGAGATATCGTTCAAGGCGAGGCGCTCGGCCAGTTTCTCTTGCGCGCCACCCGTCAACAGGTCCTGCCTGCGCTGTTCCACCCGCTGGCGCGAATAGGCGGGCAACAACGCCAGCAGCTTGGGCTCGAGCGCCTTGCGGACTTCGACCAGATCGGCGATGCGCTTGTCGAGCGGCGCGGCGGCGGTATCGTTTTTCAGATACCAGCCGCTCGTCATGAAAATCAGCCGGCTTACCGACTGGTAGAGATCGAGTTGCACCTGGCCGTCGATCTTGTTGTCAAGCGCATCGATCTCGCGGTAGAGCGCCGGCAGGCCGAAGCCGTCGCGGACGGCGGCGAACGTGCGCACGACATCGGCGGCGCTTCGCCCGGTAGACTCCTGCAGGCGGTTGACGAAGGACGGACCGCCGCGATTGATCAGGTCGTTTGCGACGACGCGGGCGATGATTTCGCGGCGCAGACGATGGCCGTGGATCTCCGTGGCGTATTTCCGGGCCATGCGCTCGGGGAAGTACCCCATCAGGTCGCGGTCGAAATGCGGCTCGTCGGGAACGTCCGAAGCGACGATGTCGGAAAACAACACGATCTTGGCATAGGCCAGAAGCACGCCGAGTTCCGCCCTTGTCAGCGGCTCGCCGCGCGCTTCGCGCTCAGCCAACGCTGCAGGAGAAGGCAGGGTCTCGACTGCCCGGTTGAGCAGGCCGCGCGCTTCCAACGCTTCCATGAACCGACCCTGATGGGCGATATCGGTCAATCCACGCTTGCGAGCCAACGAAAGCGCCAGCGTCTGCTGGGTGTTGTTGGCAAGCACCAACTGCCCGACTTCGTTGGTCATTTCGGCCAGCAGCTTGTTGCGCGCGGGCCGCGCCAACTCGCCCTTGCGCATGGCCGACGCCAGCGCGATCTTGATGTTGACCTCGACGTCGGAGCAATTGACGCCGCCGGAATTGTCGATGGCGTCCGAATTGCACTGCCCGCCCTTCAGGCCGAATTCGATGCGCGCGCGCTGGGTGACGCCGAGATTGGCGCCCTCGCCGATAACCTTGGCGCGCACATCCGAAGCGGTCAGTCGGATCGCGTCGTTGGCGCGGTCGCCGACTTCCTGGTTGGTCTCCCCGGAGCCGCGCAGATAGGTGCCGATGCCTCCGAACCACAACAGGTCGACGGGCGCGGCAAGAATAGCCCGCATGATTTCGCTCGGCGTCGCCACGGTCTTTGCCAAGCCGATCGCGGCGGCAGCGGCGGCCGGAAGCGTTACCGTCTTCTGACTGCGCGAGACGATGACGCCGTCCTTCGACAGTTTAGACTTGTCGTAGTCCTGCCAACTCGAGCGCGGCAGGTCGAACAGCCGCTGGCGCTCGGCGAAAGAGGCCGCCATGTCTGGGTCGGGATCGATGAAGATGTCGCGATGGTCGAAGGCGGCGATAAGCCGTGTCTGCTCGGACCGCAGCGCACCGTTGCCGAACACGTCGCCCGACATGTCGCCGACGCCGACCATGGTGAAGGGCGTGGTCTGGATGTCGCGGTTCATCTCGCGGAAATGCCGTTTAACCGCCTCCCATGCGCCTTTGGCGGTGATGCCCATCTTCTTGTGGTCGTAGCCTGCCGAACCGCCGGAGGCGAAGGCGTCGTCCAACCAGAAATCGTGCGCCTGGCTGATGGCGTTGGCGGTGTCGGAAAACGTTGCCGTGCCCTTGTCGGCGGCGACGACGAAATAGGGATCGTCAAAATCGCGGCGCGTCACGCCGGCGGGCGGCACGACATGATCGATGTCGATATTGTCGGTGATCGACAACAGGCTGGAGATGAAATTCCGGTAGGCCGCCTTGCCGGCCTCGAAAATCGCCTCGCGGCTGCCGCCCATGGGCAAGCGCTTGGGAAAGAAACCGCCCTTGGCGCCGACCGGCACGATCACGGCGTTCTTCACCTGCTGGGCCTTGACCAGGCCTAGAACTTCCGTGCGGTAGTCCTGGGCGCGGTCAGACCAGCGCAGGCCGCCGCGCGCGACCGGACCGAAACGCAGGTGGACACCCTCGACTTCTGAACCGTAGACGAGGATCTCGCGCCATGGCTTCGGTTCGGGCAGGCCATCGATAGTGCGCGAATCGAGCTTGATCGCCAGCGACTGGCCTTTTTCCGCCTTGCCCGCCACGAAATGGTTGGTCCTCAGCGAAGCCTCGATCAAATTGAGGTAGCGGCGGATGATGGTATCGTCGTCGATATTAGGGACGTCCTCCAGCGCATCCTTGATCTTGGCCTTGAGGTGCTTGGCGGTGACGACGCCCTCGCCTGCGGCATCCGGCCCGAGCAGGGCGACGAACAAGGCGTGAAGCCCGCGCGCGATGTCGGGATAGCGGTTGAGCGCGGCGGCGATGAAATCCTGGCTCTGCGGAATACCGGCCTGCTGCAAATAGCGCCCATAAGCGCGCAGCACGGTAATCTCGCCCGACCACAGGCCGGCGGTCTGGGCAAGCCCGTTATAGCCGTCATTGTCGACATCGCCGTTCCAGACGGCCAGAAAAGCGTCCGCGAACAACGCGCCGCCGTCGCCGAGTTCTATCGGCTTGCCGTTGGTGCTTTCCAGTTCCATGTCGTGGATGAACACCACGTCGGCCGTGTCCCGGCCGATCTCGAACGTGCGCTCGCTGATGACCCGGAAGCCGATATTTTCCAGGATGGGAACGCGCCGCGACAGCGCCACCGGCGCGCCGTGATGGTAAATCTTCAGCGAAGCCTGCGTCGCGGCCTGGCCGGGATCGCGATAATAATCAATGTCGATGGGATTGCCGGCGGTGATCTTGGAGATGCGTTCGGCATCGGCAAGGGCGACGGCGGCAGTGAAGCTGTCGCGGTAGCTTTCGGGGAAGCGCGCGGCGATGGCGTTGAGGCTCGTGCCGCTGCCCGCCGCCTCGGCGGCCTCGGCCAGCGCGTCCTCCCAGGTTCGCACCATATCGCGGATCGCCGCCTCGATGGCCGCCTGCTCGATTTTCGGCGTCTTGCCCCCGGAGCGCCCGATAACGAAATGGATGCGCGCCAGCCCGCCTTCGGGAAAGGCCGGATAGTAGGCCGACAAGCGCCCCTGATAAATCGTCTTCAGATAGGCGCCGATCTTTTCGCGCGCGACGCTGTCGTAGCGGTCGCGCGGCACGAAGACGAGGATCGAGACGAAGCGGTCGAACTGGTCGATGCGCACCAACGCCCGCACGCGCGGCCGGTCGATCAGGCCAAGGATCGCCTCGGCATGCTTGCGCAGCGTCGGCACCGGAATCTGGAACAATTCGTCGCGCGGATAGCTTTCCAGCACGTTGATCAGCGCCTTGCCGGAATGGTCGCCCGCGTCGAAGCCCGCCTTGGCGATGACGCTTTGCGCCTTCGACCGCAGATAGGGGATTTTCATCACCGAGCGCGTATAGGCCGTCGAGGTGAACAGGCCGACGATACGCAATTCGCCCGACAGCACGCCCTTGGCGGTGTATGTCTTGACGCCGACATAGTCGAGATAGATGCGGCGGTGAACGACTGACTTGGCGTTCGCCTTGGTGACGATCAGCGGTTCTGGACCGTGCAGGAAGGCGCGGATTTCGGGCGTCGTCGTAACCGCCTCGGTGCCGCGGCGCAGCACCAGCACGTCGGGGTCGGTCAAGATGCCCAGCCCCTCGCCCTCTTCGCGGTCCAGCGTGCCGCTCTTCTCGCCGCCACTATATTTGTATTCGCGCATTCCCAGGAAGGTGAAATTGTCGTCGCGCAGCCATTCGAGGAAGGCGATCGCCTCGGTAACGTGGTTCTTGTCGAGCGGCACCGGCGCATAGCGGAACTCGGAGATCGCCTGGTCGAGCCGGGCCAGCATCGGCTTCCAGTCGACAACGCAGGCGCGGACCTGCCTCACCACCTTTTCGAGCCGTCCCGCCAAGGCCTGTGCCTGTTCTGCGGTCAGCCTGCCGACATGGACGTGAACGACGCTCAGGCGGTCATACGCCGGATCGCCTTTGGCAAAACCGCCATCGCCGAGAATTTCGGCCACGCCGTTTTTGCCGTGCTTGACCACGATGACCGGGTGCGTGACGAGGTAAGGCTCGCTGAACTCTTCGGTAATCTCGCCCAGGATCGAATCGAACAGGAAAGGCATATTGTCGTTGACGACGGTAATGACGGTTACCGGACGGCCGTCGCGGACAACGCCGGACTCGGCATCGATGGCGACGACGCTTTCTCCGTTCCTGTGGCGGGCAACCGCGTTGCGGGCCAGGGCGGCGGCGCGCTGCAACTCGGCTTCATCGTAGCTGGCGACATCTTCGGCGGGCGCGCGCGACAGCAGGTAGTCAGCGAACACGGCGGGCTTTTCTCCGGGCTTTCCCGTTTCTGCTTTCGCTCCTGGAGCGCTTTTCGGTTTACGCGCAGTTTTCGGGTTTGCCATAACGCTGAATTCTCCCTCCTGGCCCAGGCTTTAACCTATCGTAACCAGATGATCCGTGTTTGGCGACAAGGGTTTGACGCCCGCCAAAGATAAATAACGATTAGCTTTCGGATGCCGGTCAGAGCGCCGAATGCAGGGACAAGCGTGGCCTCGGGCTGGACGTGGTGCGTGGCAAATCAGTAACCGGCTTCTTTCTGATGCCGGAAAGAGAAAATGAAGACGGGACCTTACACGGAGATGAACCGGTCCAGCGCCAGATAGCCGGTTGCGCCGAACGGTATCACGACCGCGTTGCGATCGCCGCGGCCGCTCCCGCCATCGTCGTTGCGCTGAGGCGGTTGGCGATCTTCATGGCGCGCGGGCTTTTCAGGAGTTTACGCGCCTGCGACGCGGCAAGCGCCCAGATCAGGTCGACCGAGACCAGCACGACGGCCATGGTCAGCGTCAGTTCGATCCAGCCGGCGACGGTGACCGAGGCAAGATCGATGATCGTCGGCAGCAGCGCCAGATAGAACATCATGATCTTGGGATTGCCGAGCGTAACCGCCATGCCGGCGAAGAACAGTTTTGTCGGCGAATCCTCGCGCGGCATCTCGCCCTCGCGTGCCTCGACAGGCGCGGTCCACATTTTCCAGGCGAGGTAAGCAAGATAGGCGACGCCAAGCCATTTCACGATGACGAAGGCGAGATGAAAAGTCTGCGCCACCACCGCCAGCCCGAAGACCGCGAAGGATAGCCAGATGCCCTCGCCGATCCACATGGCGGCAAGGAAGGGAAACACGTCTCTAAAACCCTTGGAGATGACGCGGGCGACCAGCGCCGCAATCGAAGGGCCGGGCGAACCGGCGGCAACGAAAAGGGCGGCGGCGAAGATGAGCAGCGAAGTGAATGTCACGGCGACTTTCCTTCTCGATGGCGAGCGCCGCGCTTTATACCGCAGCGACTTCGATTGGCTGAGCCAGCCGGGGTTTTGACCGGGATGCGACCAGGCAGCCAGCAATAATAAGGCCAGCACCCGCCATTGTCGACCAGCCGACGGCTTCGTGGAAGAACACCCATCCGAGTAGAATAGCCCAGACGAAAGCCGAGTACTCGGTCGGGATAAGATATTGCGCTTCGGCGCGGGCATAGGACCAGCTCATCATAAAATGCCCACTGAGCGCCAGCGCCGTTACGCCTGCCAGAGGCAGCCATAGTTCCTGCGGCAGTGCAACGCCCAGCCATGGCGCGGCAAGGCCCAGCGTGATGCCGACGATGAGGTTCTGGAAGAACACGATCTCGAGCGGCTTCGCCATCAGCGCCTGTCGGCGCGCCAGGATCAAATTGTAGGCGTAGAGCGCCGCCGAGGCGAGGATGGCGGCCATTCCCAGGGTGGCGTCCGGGGAGTGATCGGCACCGTTGAACTTGCCAAGCATGATGACGATCACGCCCGCCATGCCAACGACGGAACCCCATACCGCGAAACGACCGATCTTCTCCCCCAACAGCATGGCGGCAAGGAACAGTGCTAGCAGCGGCGCGATGAAGGAGAGCGCGATCGCCTCGGCCAGCGGCAGGCGGCCCAAGCCGAAAAAGAAGGTCAAGGCGACGAAGGTGACAATCACGCCGCGCAAGACATGAAGCCGCAGCACATGCGCCCTGGGAGGCTGGCTGGCCGTGGCAGCCCAACTCGCTCCCGCCACGAAAGTCGCAAAAACGCTGCGCCACAGCAGCACGTTATAGGCGCCGAGCACAAGGACGAGCCCCTTCACCGCCGCGTCCATCGCCGAAAGCAGGAATATGCCCAACGTACAGACAAGAACGGCCAGCAGGGGGGATGTCGCGTTCTTGAGGTCAGGCATGTTTCAATCCAGATGCACTGGTAGCCGCTAGACTGGAACCATGGACACGCCAAGGGCGCAGCCGGACCCTATCTCAAGGTCCAGACCGCGCCCTTGGTAGATGGGATATTGCCGGTGGCTCATGCATTGGCTGAAGACACGATGCAGCCAACGGCTTAGGAAACAGCCGCAGGCTGCAAGCCCGACCGGGCGTCGCGCCCGATGGCGCGCCCCCGCGGAGGGCCAGCCGCCAAAGGCGGCGGTACGGCCCGTGAGCGAGAGTTAGGCCGCGCCCGCTACCTTGGCCGACTTTTCGAAACGCTTGCGCTCGTTCGGGTCGAGATAGAGCTTCCTGAGGCGGATGGTCTTGGGCGTCACCTCGACCAGCTCATCGTCCTGGATCCAGGCCAGCGCGCGTTCCAGCGTCATGCGGATCGGCGGGGTCAGCTTGACCGCCTCGTCCTTGTTGACCGAACGGATGTTGGTCAGCTTCTTGCCCTTGAGCACGTTCACTTCGAGATCGTTGTCGCGGGAATGGATGCCGATGATCATGCCCTGATAGACCTTGACGCCCGGATCGATGACCATCGGGCCGCGATCCTCAAGGTTCCACATGGCAAACGCCACCGCTTCGCCCTGTTCATTGGAGATCAGGACGCCGTTCGAGCGGCCGGCCATCTCGCCCTTGTAGGGCTGATAGGAGTGGAACAGCCGGTTCATCACGGCGGTGCCGCGCGTGTCGGTCAACAGCTCCGACTGGTAGCCGATCAGGCCGCGCGTCGGCGCATGGAAGACGATACGCTGGCGATCGCCGCCGGAGGGGCGCAGTTCGATCATCTCGGCCTTGCGCTCCGACATCTTCTGCACAACGATGCCGGCGTGTTCCTCATCGACGTCGATCACGACTTCCTCGATCGGCTCGAGCAGGTCGCCGTTCTCGTCTTTCTGCATGACGACGCGCGGGCGCGACACGGCGAGTTCGAAGCCTTCGCGGCGCATGGTCTCGATCAGCACGGCAAGCTGCAATTCGCCGCGGCCCGACACGTAGAACGAATCCTTCTCGGTCGATTCCTCGATCTTCAGCGCGACGTTGCCCTCGGCTTCCTTGTACAGGCGGTCGCGGATGACGCGGCTGGTGACCTTGTCGCCCTCGGTGCCGGCCAGCGGGCTGTCGTTGACGATGAAGGACATGGTCACGGTCGGGGGATCAATCGGCTGCGCGTGCAGCGGTTCGGTCACGGCCGGATCGCAGAACGTGTCGGCGACGGTGCCTTTCGACAGGCCGGCGATGGCGACGATATCGCCCGCTTGCGCTTCGTCGATCGGCTGGCGCTCGAGGCCGCGGAACGCGAGGATCTTGGAGACGCGGCCGGTCTCGACGACCACGCCGTCATTGTTCAGCACCTTGACCGGCTGGTTCGACTTCAGCGTGCCGGACTCGATGCGGCCGGTAATGATGCGGCCGAGGAACGGGTTGGCTTCCAAAAGCGTGCCGATCATCCGGAACGGGCCGGGATGAACGACCGGCTCGGGGACATGCTTCAAAATAAGTTCGAACAGGGGATCGAGCCGCCGGTCCTTGGGGCCATCCGGGTTCTCAGAGGCCCAGCCATCGCGCCCCGAACCGTAGAGGATCGGGAAGTCCAACTGCTCGTCGGTGGCGTCGAGGGCTGCAAACAGGTCGAACACCTCGTTGACGACTTCAACATGGCGCGCGTCCGGCCGGTCGATCTTGTTGATGAAAACGATCGGCTTGAGGCCGACCTTGAGCGCCTTGCCGACCACGAACTTGGTCTGCGGCATTGGGCCTTCGGCGGCATCGACCAGCACAATGGCCGAATCCACCATGGAAAGGATGCGCTCGACCTCGCCGCCGAAGTCGGCGTGGCCCGGCGTGTCGACGATGTTGACGCGGGTGCCGTGCCAGTCGACCGAAGTCGCCTTGGCCAGAATGGTGATGCCGCGCTCTTTTTCGATATCGCCGGAATCCATGGCGCGCTCTGTGACGCGCTGGTTTTCCCGGAAGGAGCCGGCTTGCTTCAAGAGTTCGTCGACCAGCGTGGTCTTGCCATGGTCGACGTGCGCGATAATCGCGATGTTGCGGAGGTTCATGTTCAGGTCTCGGGAATGTTATGGGCAGCAAGCCCCCACGATCAGGGTCGGGACGCTGCCTTTTTCGGTTGGCCGGCTCTTACAGGTTTTTTCGCAAATGCGAAAGGGGAAGCGCGCTCAAATGAATCGTCACCAAATATTAAGGGTCTTGGGATGAAATGATTTCGTTAACCAAAGCGGAACGCAAGCCGCCGCAGCGAGTTCGCCTGAATGATCCACACCGCCGCCAAGTCCCGCCTGTTCCTGTCGCTTGCCGGTGTCGCGCTCGCCGTGGTGCTGGCAACGGGCGGCGCGCCGTCGGCGGCAACGCGGGTCGTGCCGTTCTCGAACCAGGGGCCGGCGCTGTCGGAAGCGCAGCAGATGTTTGCCGACGCACCGGACGGCGTCGATCCGGTGGTGACCGGGCCGGTCAGCGCCGCTTTCCGCCTGCAACAGGCCGACGCCGGTTGCGACAAGGCGGTCTGGCCGCATATTCCGGCAAGCTGCTACCCGGACTGACTTTTACCGGTCGCCGCCGCGCAGCGTCATATCTCGACCAGCCGGTTATCCAGCTCATCCACATCGTCCGGCGAAGCCGGGAAATGCTCGGCAAGGATCGCGCCCACCGTGTCGATCGCTTCGATAAAGCCGTCGACAAGGCGTCCATCGCCGGCATTTACCGTCAAGGCGTCCACGACATCGTCCCAGACACGCTGCTCGACATGGCTGTCGATGCCGCTATCGGCGACCACTTCGGCATAGCGCTCGGCCAGCGAGACGAAAATCAACACACCGGTCCGCGCCGACGTCAGATGCACATTGTGGGCAAGGAACTGCCGCGAGGCGTTGGCGTGCGCGGCCTGGAAACGCAAGCGGTGCGGCACCAGACGGATGCGCAGCCACGGCGCGGCCCATAGCAGCAAAAGTGCGGCCGCAACCGCCAGAAGCTGGGCGGCGGCGAAATAAGGCAGGCGGATCGACAGCCACCAGGCTTCCAGCGCAAAGGCCAGCGCCAGGCTGGCCAGCAGGATGCCCACCATCGAGACAAAGGCGGCGGGAAAGAAATAGTTATCGCTGGCATGCGCCACGACGCAGTAGATTTCGCCGTCGGTCTTGCCCTCGGCTGCCTTGATGGCCGCGCTCACGCGGGCGTGGTCTTCGGGTGAGATGCTGTGCCTTGCCATGATCTGCCTCACCAGCTTCCCGACGAGCCGCCGCCGCCGGACGAACCGCCGCCACCTGAAAAACCGCCTCCCCCCCCCGAAAAGCCGCCGCCACCGGACGACCAGCCACCGCCGCCGGACGACCATCCGCTACCGCCCGAGCTACCGGAGGAGCGCGCGGTGTTGAAGGTCATGCCGAGCCAACGGTAGCGGTTTGGCCCGATCTTTTGGCCGAAGATCGGCGGCAGGATGGCCATGGCGAAGCCGCCGAAGAACAGGGTTGCCCAAACGATGATGAACAGGACGGGCAGCCAGTCCTCGATGTCGCCGGCGCTCGTCTGGTTGCGCTCGCCGCGCGCTTCCAGTTCTTCCGGATTGCCGTCCAGCACCATGATCATGTCGTCGACGGCCTTCTCGATGCCGCCGGAATAGTCGCCGGCTCGGAAGGCCGGCACCATGTCGTTTTCGATGATGAGCCTGGTGTGCAGGTCCGTCAGCGTTCCTTCGAGGCCGTAGCCGACCTCGATGCGCATCTTCCGGTCGTTCTGGGCGACCAACAGCAAAACGCCGTTGTTCTCGCCCGCCTGGCCAAGCTTCCAGAACCGGAACAGCCTGTTGGCATAGGATTCGATATCCTCGCCATCGAGTGTGGGGACGGTGGCGACGACGATCTGGTCGGAGCCCTTCTTCTCGAAATCGGCCAGCTTCTGGGTAAGCAGCACTTCGCTTGCCGCATCGATAATGCCGGCATCGTCGACGACCCGGCCCGTCAGCGCCGGCAGGTCGGCCGCGAAAGCGTGAAGGGGGAGGAACAAAAGGAACGCAAGCAAGGCGAGCAGCCTTGTTTTGTCGATACCTCGTCTGGGCGCGAAGGAATTCAAGGTCGAACCGTTCAGGCTGGAATCACCCGCCCTGCTTTGTCCCGAAATCGACCTTCGGCGCTTCAAGCTTGTCTTCGGCGACGGTAAAGTTCTGGAACGGCTCGTTCGAGGTGAACCAGAACTTCGCCCACAGCAGCGAGGGGAACGTCCGCAGCGTCAGATTGTAGTCCCTGACCGCCTGGATATAGTCGCGCCTCGCCACCGCGATGCGGTTTTCGGTGCCTTCCAACTGCGCCTGCAACGCCAGGAAATTCTGGTTCGCCTTGAGATCCGGATAATTTTCCACCACGGCCAGAAGCTTCGAAAGCGCGCTGGTCAGACCCGATTGGCTCTCCTGGAACTTCTTGAAGGCTTCCGGGTCCTTGAGTGTTTCGGGCGTCACCGTGATCTGCGTCGCCTTGGCGCGCGCCTCGACCACCGCCTGCAGCGTGTCCTTTTCGTGGCTGGCGTAGCCCTTCACCGTCTCGACCAGATTGGGAATGAGATCGGCGCGGCGCTGGTACTGGTTCAAAACCTGGCTCCAGGCGGCCTTGGCGTTCTCTTCCGCCGTCGGAATGGTGTTGAAGCCGCAGCCGGCAAGCAGCGGCAGCATGAACGCCATCATGAGGAAGGCCGGCAGGAGGCGATAAGTGCGGGATTGGGCGAACTGGGCAGCAGGCATGAAAAATCCCTGAATCAGGAGAGGAGAGCCAATCTCTAGCACAATCTCGGGCCAAGGAAACCGTGCCTTCTGCTGACCTAGCGCGAAGAGCGCCGAGGCCCTGTAACCGCAGGCGTGAACGCGATAGATTGGGCAGGCAACAAGGTACCATCATGCCGAAACACCGCAATGACGACAGCGCCGAGTCGCGCCGCATCCTGAAAAGAATGGCCGGCGAGACCGAGCCGGGCGGCGCTTCGTTCGTGGCGCGCGCCGCCAAGGACGCCATCGACAGCGTTTCGGCCAGGGATGCCGACCGTTCGGACCCGATCGAATATTGGGGAACACGCATTGGCCGATTGCTTGGCCTCGCCTTCGCGGTCGCGCTGATGATCTGGCTCGTCCTATTCATCATGCGGGGCAACTGACGGGCATGAGCGGCATACCAATTGTCACGCCGGGTGCTGCTCCGCGGGCTGGCTCCAAGGCGATCCCCAAGGCGGTAATCGTCATTTCCAGCCATGTCGTTCGCGGCTCGGTGGGAAACCGCGCTGCCGTCTTCGCGTTGGAAACGCTGGGCTTTCCCGTATGGGCGGTGCCGACCGTCACCTTGCCCTGGCATCCCGGCCATGGGCGGGCGACGCGGATCGTTGCGCCACCGGACCAATTCGCGGCCCTGATGTCCGATCTCGAGCGCGCGCCCTGGCTGGGCGAGGTCGGTGCTGTGCTCTCGGGCTATCTCGGTGACGCCGCCCAGGCGCAAGCGGTCGCTTCGCTGGTCCGCGTGGTCAAGGCCCGGCGTCCGGAAGCGCTCTACATATGCGATCCGGTGATCGGCGATTCCGGCGGCCTCTACGTGCCGGAAGCGACGGCAACCGCCATGCGCGATACCTTGATCCCGATCGCCGACATCGCGACGCCGAACCGCTTCGAACTCGAATGGCTGACCGGCGCGAAGCTGCCAGACAGCAAGGCCGTGATGGCAGCGGCACTTGCCGCCCCTCCCGCGACCATGCTGGTCACCTCGGCCCCGGCGATGATGACCGACAGCATCGCCAACCTTCTCGTCGACGCAAATCAGGCGGTGATGGCCGAGCATCGCATCATCGACAGGCCGCCGAACGGGCTTGGGGACCTGACGGCCGCGGTCTATCTGGCGCGGATACTTTCAGGCCAAAGTCCGGCAAAGGCGCTGCAGTCGACCACCGCGGCCGTGTACGAAATTCTGGCCAGCACCGCCCGGCGCGGCGGCGATGAGTTGCAGCTTGAAACCGATGCGCAAAGCCTGGCGCACCCGATGGCCATGGTACAGATGCGCCATCTCCAGCATCCGGGACGGAAGCGCCCGGCATGATAATGGCGCAGGCCGTACGATTTTCATTGAACAAGCCCCGGCTTTTCCTTTAATTGCCTCCGCAATGGCTCATCTTCCAGAACACCTCCTCGCCGGCTACCGCAACTTCATGAAGGGCCGCTATTCGGCCGAGAGCGGTCGCTACGTCTCACTTGCCCGCGAAGGGCAATCTCCCGAAACGATGCTTGTCGCATGCAGCGATTCGCGTTCCGCGCCCGAGACGATCTTCGATGCGGGGCCGGGCGAACTGTTCGTGCTGCGCAATGTCGGCAACCTGATCCCGCCTTTCGAACCCGATGACGAATTCCACTCGACCTCGGCGGCGCTGGAATTCGCCGTGGACATCCTGAAGGTCAAGAACATCGTCATCATGGGCCATGGCCGCTGCGGCGGTATCCGCGCGGCGCTGGCGCAGGGCGGCAAGCCGTTGAAGCCGGGCGACTTCATCGGCAAATGGATGAGCCTGATCCATCCGGCGGCCGAGGCCGTGGCCTCCACGACGGTGATGACGCCGACCGAGCGTGAAACGGCGCTGGAGCGCATCTCCGTGCGCTATTCGCTGAACAATCTGCGAACCTTCCCGCAGATCAAGGAACGGGAGGAACAGGGCGAGCTTGGGCTTTATGGCGCATGGTTCGACATTTCGGCCGGCGAACTATGGGCGATGAACCAGGATACCGGCGATTTCGAGCGGCCCACACTGGATTGATCGTCCATTGGAGCGCACAAAGGCGCTCTACCGTTTGATCGAGCATCGAAACGACCCGAAATTCGGATTGCGCTTTTCGGATCGATGCTCAAGGGAGCGCCGCCATGAAACTGCGTTGCCTTTCAATAGTGAGCACCACCCTTCTCCTGAGTTTGGGGGTTGCGTTCCCTTCCTTTGCCGACGAAGCGGCGGTGATCGAGCGTTGGTACAAGGCGCTGCTTATCGCCGACCGTGCCGGCCTGTCCGACCTGCTTTCGGCCGATGCGCGCATCAAGCTGACCGATCTCAACATCGAACAGGACAAGCAGGAATTCATCGCCTCGATGGACGAATGGCAGGCATCCGCGAAGGGCGCGACGATCCGGCACCGCCTTGAAAAGAGCGAAGACGGCGTATCCACGGTCATCGTCTGCTACGAATTCCCGAACAACGATCTCCTGACGCAGGAAACCTTTGCCGTGACCGGCGAGCGCATTACCGCCAGTTCGCAGGCAATCGTCGCGGAAAACTGCGACGCGTTCTAGCGGTTGCAGGTCGCAAGCCGGCGTCTTACATCGAGGCGACCCGCCGACACTCAACCAACGAGAAACCCTTCATGCCCGATAATGCCATCGACCTTGCCACGCATCCGCTGACCGCATGGAACGGGCCGCTCGGCCTGCCCGATTTCTCGCGCATCGGCGACGGCGATTTCGTGGCCGTTTTCGATGCGGCGCTGAAGGCGCATGAAGCCGAGATCGACACGCTTGCCAGCAGTACGCAAGCCGCCACCATCGCCAACACGCTGGCCGCGCTGGAACTGGCGGGTAATAGTCTCGACCGCGTCTCCTCGATCTTCTGGTGCCGTGCCGGCGCCCATACCAATCCCGAGATCCAGGCGCTGGAGCGCGAAATCTCGCCCAAGATGTCGCGGCATTTCTCGGCCATCTCGATGAACGCAAAACTGTTTGCGCGCCTGGATGATCTCTACCAGCGCCGCGCGACCCTCAATCTCGATTCCGAGACGCTGCGCGTGCTGGAAAAGACTTGGAAAAGCTTTGTCCGATCCGGCGCGAAACTCGATGAGGCAGGCAAGGCGCGGCTGGCTGCGATCAACGAGGAACTGTCGTCGCTGGGCACCAAATTCGGCCAGAACGTGCTGGCCGACGAGAGCGAGTGGGTGCTGTTCCTCGACGAAGCCGACCTTACCGGCCTGCCCGATTTCCTGAAAGCGTCCATGGCCGAAGCCGCCGAGATGCGTGGCCGCAAGGGTCGCTACGCGCTGACTTTGTCGCGCTCGCTCTACGAGCCTTTCTCGACTTTTTCCGAGCGCCGCGACCTGCGCGAGACCGCGTGGCGCGCCTTCACCATGCGCGGCCAGAACGGCGGCGCCAGCGACAACACCAATGTCGTGCGCGATCTTTTGCGCCTGCGCGCCGAAAAGGCGAAGCTGCTCGGCTATGCTTCTTACGCGGCGCTGAAGCTGGACGACACCATGGCCAAGACGCCGAAGGCCGTGCATGCGCTGCTCGATCCCGTCTGGAAAAAGGCACTGGAAAAAGCCGCCGCCGACCAGCAGGAGCTTAAGCGTCTGGCGGCGGAAGCGGGTAGCAACGAGACGTTTTCGGCCTGGGACTGGCGCTTCTATCAGGAAAAGCTGCGCACTGAGAAATTCGCCTTCGACGAGGCGGAACTGAAACCCTATCTCCACCTCGACCGGGTTATCGCCGCCTGTTTCGACGTAGCGACAAGGCTGTTCGGCATCACCTTCGAGGAGAAAAACGGCATCGCCGCCTGGCACCCCGATGTGCGGGCGTTCCTGGTCAAGAACGCCGACGGCTCCGAGCGCGGCGTATTCCTGGCGGATTATTTCGCGCGACCCTCAAAACGTTCCGGCGCATGGATGAGCGCGCTGCAATCGGGCTATCGCCTGGGCGACGGATCGCGGCCGGTCATCTACAACATCATGAACTTCGCCAAGCCGCCGAAGGGCGAGGCAGCGCTCCTGTCGGTGGACGAAGCCAGGACGCTGTTCCACGAATTCGGCCACGCCCTGCACGGCATGCTGACCGACGTGACATGGCCATCGGTTGCCGGCACGTCGGTGTCGCGCGATTTCGTTGAACTGCCGTCACAACTCTACGAGCATTGGCTGACGGTTCCGGCCGTGCTGGAAAAGCACGCGCTGCATGTCGAGACCGGCAAGCCGATGCCCAAGGCGCTGCTGGACAAGATGCTGGCCGCACGCACCTTCGGCGCCGGCTTCGCCACCGTCGAATTCACCGCCTCGGCGCTGGTCGACATGGCCTATCACGCACGCGCGGACGCGCCCGGCGAGCCGCTTCGTTTCGAAGCCGAAATGCTGGAGGAAATGGCCATGCCGAACACCATCGCCATGCGCCACCGCACTCCGCATTTCGGCCACGTCTTCGCCGGCGACGGTTATTCGGCCGGCTACTATTCCTACATGTGGTCGGAAGTGCTGGACGCCGACGCCTTTTCCGCCTTCGAGGAAACCGGCGACCCCTTCAACCCGGCGCTGGCCGAACGCTTGCTGAAAAACATCTACGCCGCCGGCGGCTCGAAAGACCCGGAAGAACTCTACACCGCCTTTCGCGGCAAGATGCCGTCGCCAGAAGCCATGATGGCCAAGCGCGGGCTGGTGTAGCGCGTCTTTTGTTCTGCGGGCCGGCGACCGGAACTATCCCAACCCTAACCGGCCAGGCTCGCCCCGATCAGCAGGTCGGCATTCTTCGCCACCGATGCGGCCGGCCCGCCCTCTCCGAAAAGCTGGCCGGAGATATAGGCGCCTTCGATCAAAAGCAGCAGGCCGTCGCCCAGCGTATCGGCATCCTTCGCGCCCATTTCGCGGGCCATGGCGCGCAGGCGGCGGCGCAGTTCCTTCTTGTTTTCCTCGCTGACGACGCGGGCCGGATGGTCGTGTTCGGGATATTCCACCGCCGCGTTGGTCAGGCCGCAGCCGCGATAGCCGGACCTTTGTGTTCGCTTGCCGATGCGGATAAAAAAGGCGCCGATCTGCGCGCGCGCGTCGCCCGGATGGGCTGCCACCGCCTCGTCGAAGCGCGCCCAGAATTCGCCGTCGTAGTGCCTCAGATACGAAGCGGCGAGTTCGTCCTTGGAGGCGAAGCTGCGGTAGAGGCTGGGCTTGGTGACGCCCGCCGTCTTGACGATTTCCTCGACGCCGATCGCCCTTATGCCCTGCCGGTAGAACAGGTCGGATGCGGCAGTCATGATTTTTTCGGCAGCGCGCGGCACGTGGCCATCGCCATCCTTGATCCTTGCATCAATATTATTGGCGTCTGACATTCGCTGGCTCGCTTGACAATGTTACCGATCGGTACGAATAGTGGGCGCTCCGTAACGTACCGGTCAGTAACATGATAGCCCAACCTCGCATGCTTGGCCAGCGCTACGCGTTTGTCGTCGTCGCCGTCATCTTTTTCTGCCTGCTGATTGCGGCCGGCCTGCGTTCCGCGCCGGCGGTGATGATGCTGCCGCTGGAATCCGAGCTCGGCTGGGGTCGCGACGTCGTTTCGCTCGCTGCGGCGGTCGGCATCTTCCTCTATGGCCTGGCCGGTCCGTTTGCCGCAGCCCTGATGGAGCGCTTCGGTCTGCGCCTGATCCTGCTCGGCGCGCTTGCCCTGATGGCCGGTTCGACCGCGTCCAGCCTGTTGATGACCGAGCCGTGGCAGTTGGTCGCCAGTTGGGGTATCTTTTCCGGCATCGGCTCGGGCGCCGTGGCGACCGTGCTCGGCGCCACCATCGTCAACCGCTGGTTCAAGACCAATCGCGGCCTGGTCATGGGGCTGATGTCCGCGTCGAGCGCCACTGGCATGCTGGTGTTCCTGCCGGTGCTGGCGATGCTGGCGCAGTGGGGCGGCTGGAGGCCGGTCGCCATGGCCGTCGCCATCGCCTGCGCCGCCTTGTTGCCGCTGGTCTGGCTTTTGGTGCCGGAGCGGCCCTCTTCCATCGGCCTCGTCCGCTTCGGCGCGGATGCCGACGACGTGCCGCCGGTATCGCCCGCCTCGCAGGGCAATTTCATCGCCCACACGCTCGGCACGCTACGCCGCGCCGCGCGCACGCGGGTGTTCTGGTATCTGTTCGCCACCTTCTTTGTATGCGGCTTCACCACCAACGGGCTGGTCGGAACCCATCTCATCGCCTTTTGCGGCGACATGGGCATTCCCGAGGTGAAGGCGGCCGGCCTGCTTGCCTTGATGGGCGTGTTCGACCTGATCGGCACCACGCTGTCGGGCTGGCTGACCGACCGCTTCGACCCGCGCAAACTACTCGGCATGTATTACGGCATTCGCGGCCTGTCGCTGATCTACCTGCCCATGTCCGGTTTTTCCGGCACGGCGCTGACCATCTTCGCCGTGCTCTACGGCCTCGACTGGATCGCCACCGTGCCGCCGACGCTGCGCCTGTCCAACGAAGCCTTCGGCGATCGCTCCGGCCCGATCGTCTTTGGCTGGATCGTCGCCGGCCACCAGGTCGGGGCGGCAACCGCCGCCTTTTTCGGCGGCGCGCTGCGCGAAATGCAGGGCAATTACGAACTGGCGTTCCAGATCGCGGGCATGACCGCCATCGTGGCCGCCTGCATCTCGCTGCTCATCGACACCAGCCGGCCGGCCTTCGAACCGGAAGGCCAGCCCGCCTGACGGCGCGTCGGGAAGCGCCGTTTTTCGCCCTGTCGCCTTTGCGCTTTGGCGATGTCGCTTTCGTATGGCCGGACCCCATGTCCCGGTGATTAGATGCTTTTGCTTTAGGTGCCCGTTCGCGAAAGCCGACGGGATAATTGGGAAGCCGGTTGGATGCCGGCGCTGCCCCCGCAACGGTAGCGGAGCTGAAAGTCTCGACAAAAGCCACTGGGTGATAAGCCTGGGAAGGCGTCGAGACAGTCCGGGAGGACAGCTCCGAAGCCCGGAAACCAGCCTCGAGCAGACGTAAACTCGACTGATCGCGGTGGGCGGTCAAGAGGCGAATCCTTGCGGACGGGCAATCGTGCCGGTGCGCAATCGTTCACCCCTGAAGTCACCACCAGTTCAGTCCTAGCATTTGCTGAGGGCAGGACATGGACACGAAGACCGAAATGCTGAAGCGGCTCGAGCGCCGCCGTCAGGGCTTCTCGCTGGAGCAGCCCTTCTACACCGATCCCGATTATTTCAAGCTCGACATGGAACTGATCTGGTATCGCGACTGGCTTTTCGTTGGCCATGATTGCGAAGTGCCCAAGCCCGGCAATTATTTCACGCTGCAGATCGGCGACTACCCAGTGGTGCTGGTGCGGGACCAGAAGGGCAAGATTCATGCCCTGCATAATTCTTGCCGCCATCGCGGCAGCCGCGTCTGCCCGTCCGACAAGGGATCGGCGGCCAAGCTCGTCTGCCCCTACCACCAATGGACCTATGAACTCGACGGCAGCCTGTTGTTCGCCCGCGACATGGCGCAGGGTTTCGACAAGGCCGATTTCAGCCTGAAACCCATCGCCTGTGAAAGCGTTGGCGGCTTCATCTTCATCTGCCTCGCCGAAAAGCCGGCCGATTTCGCCCCGATGCGGGCAATGATCGACCCCTATCTCGCGCCGCACCGGCTGACCGAAGCGAAAGTCGCCTTCGAGAGCACCATCATTGAGAAAGGCAACTGGAAGCTTGTCTGGGAAAACAACCGCGAGTGCTACCACTGTGCCGCCAACCACCCCGAACTGTGCAAGACCTTCCCCGAAGCTCCCGTCGTCACCGGCGTGCAGGCCGCCGACAGCGATCCGGAGATGCTGGCCCATTGGGCGAAATGCGAGCCGGTGGGCCTGCCCAGCAAGTTCCGCATCGATCCGGCAGGCCAGTTCCGCGCCACCCGCGCGCCGCTGCTGCGCGATGCCGTCAGCTACACCATGACCGGCAAGCGGGCGGTGAAGAAGAACCTGTCCGACAGCGTCTCGACCGAGGGGATCGGCTCGCTGCTGCTCTATCATTATCCAACGACCTGGGACCACGTTCTCGGCGACCATGCCGTCACTTTCCGCGTGCTGCCGATCAGCGCCACGGAAACCGCAGTGACCACGAAATGGCTCGTCCACAAGGATGCGGTCGAGGGCGTGGATTACGACCTCGCCGAACTCACCCATGTCTGGACCATGACCAATGCCGAGGATCGGCGCATCGTCGAGGAGAATGCCTTCGGCATCCTGTCGCCTGCCTACGAACCCGGCCCCTATTCGGAAGTGCACGAAGGCGGCGTCATCCAGTTCGTCAACTGGTACGCCGATTTTATCGGGCCAAGGCTGGCCGAGGGCGAGAAGCCGGCGTTGAAGAACGTCGCTTAGGGAGGCAGCCATGAACGCGGCAGTCAGCCTCTACAAGCATCTCGACGAGATGATACCGTGGAACGACCGGCTTCAGGTGCTGGAAGTGGTTGGCGTCATCGACGAGGCGCCGGACGTGAAGACCTTCACCTTCCGTTCGGACAACCAGACCTGGTTCCGCTACAAGCCGGGCCAGTTCATCACGCTGGAACTGCCGGTCGCGGACGCGCCGCTGATGCGCACCTATACGCTGTCGTCCTCGCCGTCGCGGCCGTTCTCGATCGCCGTGACGGTCAAGGCGCAGGCCGGCAGCGTCGGCACGCGCTGGATGTTCGACCATCTGAAGCCGGGCGAGCGGGTCAAGGCCTATGGCCCGTCCGGCGAGTTCTCGCTGCACAACCATCCTTCGGCCAAATATTTGTTCATCTCGGCCGGTTCCGGTATTACGCCGATGATGTCGATGCTGCGCTGGCTGAACGACTTTACCCCGCAGACCGATATTTCCTTCGTCAACTGCGCGCGCAGGCCCGAAGAGATCATCTTCCGCAAGGAACTGGAACTGCTCGGCATGCGCATGCCCGGCCTGTCGCTCGGCTTCATGATCGAGGAACGCTCGTCGCGCGAAAGCTGGTTCGGCCATATGGGCCGCATCGATGCGGTACGCCTGCCGATGCTGTCGCCCGATTTCCGCGAGCGCGAAGTGTTCTGTTGCGGGCCGGAACCCTTCATGCGCGCGGTCAGCCAGATGCTGGAAACCTCCGGTTTCGACATGGCGCACTATCATCAGGAAAGTTTTGGCGCACCGGCGATCGAGCCGGTGCCGGCACCCTTTGCCGATAGCCCGCAGCATGCGACGCCGGCGGGCGAGCCTGCACAAGCCGCCATCCCGATCCACTTTGCGCTCTCCGGCGTCGACGGCGAATGTCTCGCCGGCCAGACCGTGTTGCAGACGGCGCGCGCATCGGGCGTGCGTATTTCCGCCGCCTGCGAGTTCGGCCTGTGCGGCACCTGCAAGGTGAAGAAAATCTCCGGTGAGGTCGAGATGAGCCACAATGGCGGCATCCTCGAGCAGGAGATTGCCGACGGCTTCATTCTCGCCTGCTGCTCAAAGCCGCTCTCGCCGATCGAGATCGAGGCGTGACGATGGACAACGAAGACAGCGTCGCTGCCGCTGCCCGCCGGATCAGCGCGGCGACAATGGCCAAAATCTCGCCGCCGCCACCGCCCGAAGAAGTGTTCGCCGACTGGCTGGTGGCACTGCCGCACGATGCCTGCATCGAAGCAGCCGCCGCCGGCGAAATCGCGCGCATAGACCAGCGCAATCTTCTTCACCCGGGCGTGCAGCGACTGCGCACCCTGCTGGTCGCGGTCGCCGGCAAAGCCAGTTGGACACGCCCGGTCGTCAACCGGTAGAGCACACTCCCGTAAGGAGGAGCCGGTTTTCGAACTATTCCGATGCTTCAAAAAACAGCAACGCCGGGCATCCAATGGACACCCGGCGCTGCAGTTTGTTTCGCTGTCTGACCCGTTCGTATCGCTATCTGAAATGACGCGATGAAGCGCCCGGCTTCGCTGCCTGCTTCCAGGGCATGCCGACGCGATCGACGGCAGGCGTCACGCCATGCCGAGAGCTGCCATGTACAGGTCGAGGATCGCTTCAGCTTCCGCGCGTTCGTTCTGATCCTGCTTGCGCAGCCGGATGATCGTGCGCACGGCCTTCGGCTCGAAGCCGGTGCCTTTCAGTTCCGCGTAGACTTCCTTGATGTCGTCGGCGATCGTCTTCTTCTCTTCTTCAAGGCGCTCGATGCGCTCGATGAAGGCGCGCAACTGGCCGGCGGCAACCGTCTGCGAGGAATCCGTTACGTCGTCGGCCATTCTCGTCTCTCCGTATGTGATCGCCGCGACTCGGAAGCCGCCGGGCAGGTTTTCAGCCGGTTCGATGCCCGACCGGCGCGGGCCGGTCAAGCGATTATCTTCACCCGTAGGTGACCAGAAGATCCTTGGCGTCGATCTGGTCGCCGGCCTTGACGAGCACTTCGGCGATGACACCGTCGCGCTCGGCATGCAGCGCCGTTTCCATCTTCATCGCCTCGATGGACAAAAGCACGTCGCCGGCCTTCACCGCCTGCCCCACGACCAGCGACACGCCCGAAACGACACCCGGCATCGGCGCGCCGACATGGGCGTCGTTGCCGGGTTCCGCCTTGCGCCGCGCCTTGGCGGCCGAGGCGCCATGCGCGCGATCCGCCACCTTCACCCGGCGCGGCTGGCCGTTCAGTTCGAAGAACACCGTCGCCAGGCCTTTTTCATCGACTTCGGCAATGCCGAGGCAGCGCACAACCAGGGTCTTGCCCTTTTCGATCTCGACGAAAATCTCGTCTTCGGGCTGCATGCCGTAGAAATAGGTCAACGTCGGCAGGACGCTGACCGGTCCGTAGATCTCCTGCGCGGCGGCAAAGTCCGAAAAGACCTTCGGATACATCAGCCACGATGCGAATTCCTGTTCGCTAAGGCTGCGCCCGACCTTTTCTTCGACTTCCTTGCGATTGGCGGCAAGGTCGGCGGCCGGAAGCAGCGAACCCGGCCGGACCGTGTAGGGCTTGTCGCCTTTCAGCGCCTTTTTCTGCAAGGCCGCCGGCCACCCGCCTGGCGACTGGCCGAGATCGCCGCGCAGCATGGACACGACCGAGTCCGGGAAGGCGATGTCGCGCGCCGGATTTTGCACATCGTCGACGGAAAGCTCCTGGCTGACCATCATCAGCGCCATGTCGCCGACCACCTTGGACGACGGCGTCACCTTGACGATATCGCCCAGCATCAAATTGACGTCGTGATAGGTCTGCGCCACGGCATGCCAGCGCGTCTCCAGCCCGAGCGAGCGCGCCTGCTCCTTCAGGTTGGTGAACTGGCCGCCCGGCATTTCATGCAAATAGACCTCGGAGGCCGGCCCCTTGAGATCGTTTTCGAAAGCGGAATACTGATTGCGCACCGCCTCCCAATAGAAGGAAATCTTCCTTATCCATTGCGTATCGAGGCCGGGATCGCGCGCGCTTCCCTTCAGGGCTTCTACGATCGAGCCGAGACAAGGCTGCGAGGTGTTGCCCGAGAAAGAGTCCATTGCCGCGTCAACCGCATCGACGCCCGCTTCCACCGCCGCCAGCACGGTTGCCGCCGACAGGCCGGACGTGTCGTGCGTGTGGAAATGGATCGGCAGGTCGGTGGCTTCGCGCAGCGCCTTGAACAACACCCTCGCGGCCGCCGGCTTCAATAGGCCGGCCATGTCCTTGACCGCCAGAATATGCGCGCCGGCCTTTTCCAATTCACCGGCCAGCCCGACATAGTATTTGAGATCGTATTTCGCGCGCGCCGGGTCAAGAATGTCGCCGGTGTAGCACATCGCCGCTTCGCACAATTTGCCCTCGGCGATCACGGCATCCATGGCCACGCGCATGTTCTCGACCCAGTTCAGGCAGTCGAAAACGCGAAACAGGTCGATGCCGCCGCACGCCGCCTGGCGGACGAAATGCTGGACGACATTGTCGGGATAATTGGTGTAGCCGACGCCGTTGGCGCCGCGCAGCAGCATTTGCAGCAGGATGTTGGGCGCGTTTTCGCGGATCAGCGAAAGCCGCTCCCACGGGTCCTCGGTAAGGAAACGCATGGCGACGTCGAAGGTCGCGCCACCCCAGCATTCCAGCGACAACAGTTGCGGCAGCACGCGCGCATAGGTGCCGGCGATGGACGCAATGTCATGCGTGCGCACGCGGGTCGCCAGCAGCGACTGGTGGCCGTCGCGCATGGTGGTGTCGGTAATCAGGACCCCGGTTTGAGCGCGCATCCACTGGCCGAATTTTTCCGGCCCGAGCGCGTCGAGCTTGTTCTTGGTGCCTTCGGGAATGGAGCTGGTGAACCACGGAATGACCGGAGCTGCCGCATCCGGGTGCGGCCTGGCGCGGCCGCGCGTTTCCGGGTGCCCGTTGACCGACACGTCGGCCAGATAGTTGAGCAGCTTGGTGGCGCGGTCCTGCCGCTTCACATGCTCGAACAGTTCAGGCGTCGTGTCGATGAACCGGGTCGTGTAGGAATTATCGGCAAAGCTTGGGTGATTGATGATCGCTTCGAGGAAGGTCAGGTTGGTGGCGACGCCGCGAATGCGGAACTCCCGCAAGGCCCGCGTCATGCGCGAGATCGTCTCGCCCGGCGTCGGCGCCCATGCCGTCACCTTCTCCAGCAGCGGATCGTAGAAGCGGGTGATGACCGCGCCCGAATAGGCGGTGCCGCCGTCGAGGCGAATGCCGAAACCGGTCGCGCCGCGATAGGCGGTGATGCGGCCGTAATCGGGGATGAAATTGTGCTCGGGGTCTTCGGTCGTGATGCGGCACTGGAGTGCATGGCCGTTGAGGCGGATGTCCGCCTGCGCCGGCACCCCTGACTCCGGCGTGCCGATGGCGAACCCGTCGAGGATGTGGATCTGCGCCTTGACGATGTCGATGCCTGTCACCTGCTCGGTGACGGTATGCTCCACCTGGATGCGCGGATTGACCTCGATGAAATAGAATTTTCCGGTGTCTGCATCCATCAGGAATTCGACGGTGCCGGCACCGATATAGGCCGTCTCGCGCGCGATCTTCAGGGCGTAACCGCAAAGCTCGGCGCGCTGGCCAGCCTCGAGATACGGTGCCGGCGCACGCTCGACCACCTTCTGGTTGCGGCGCTGGATGGAGCAGTCGCGCTCGAACAGGTGGACGGCGTTGCCATGCGTGTCGCCCAGCACCTGCACCTCGACATGGCGGGCGCGTTCGACCAGTTTTTCCAGATAGACCTCGTCCTTGCCGAAGGCGGCCTTGGCTTCACGCTTGCCTTCCATCACCTCGCGGGCGAGATCGGCCTCGGAGCGGATCGCGCGCATGCCGCGCCCACCGCCGCCCCACGAGGCTTTCAGCATCACCGGATAACCGATGGACTGGGCGAGTTTCTTCACCGTTTCCATATCGTCGGGAAGCGGCTCGGTCGCGGGCACGACCGGCACCCCGACCTCGATGGCGAGGTTGCGCGCGGCAACCTTGTTGCCGAGGCGGCGCATCGTGTCCGGCTTCGGCCCGATGAAGACGATGCCGGCATCGAGGCAGGCCTCGGCGAATTCCGGGCTTTCTGACAACAGGCCGTAGCCGGGGTGGATGGCATCGGCACCGGACAGCCTGGCGACCCGGATCACTTCCTCGATCGACAGATAGCTCTCGATCGGCCCCATCTCCCGGGTAAGGTGGGGGCCTCGGCCGACTTCGTAGCTCTCGTCGGCCTTGAAGCGGTGGAGGGAGTATTTGTCTTCCTCGGCCCATATCGCCACGGTTTTGATACCGAGTTCGGTAGCCGCGCGAAAGACGCGGATCGCAATTTCCGAGCGATTGGCAACGAGGATTTTGCTGATGGCCAAGGGGGCGCTCCATGAACGGCAATAAGGCGGCGCGCATGAATAACGCGAAAATGCTGCAGTGCAAACAAAATTGCCGATAACAGCGCCGACGCCTTCTTTTCTTGCGTCGCAAAGAGCCGCCCTGCCGGAAGGAGTTCGCCTAAAACGAAAAATGCCCGGCGCAGCGCGCCGGGCATTTTCCTTAAAAGCTGGATAGGCTTAGTTGATCTGGACGTAGCTGTACTTGCCGTCGTCGCCCTTCTTCCACTCATACACGACATAGTCGGCGTCGGTACGGTCGCCCTTTTCGTTGAACGACAATTCGCCGAGAACCGTCTTGAACGGACCCTTCGACTTGATCGCCTTGGCGACTTCCTGCGGATCGTTGCTGCCGGCCGCGTTAGCGGCTTGAGCGACGACCTGCGTGGCGGCATAGGAATAGAGCGTATAGGCTTCCGGCTCGAAACCGGCGGCACGGAACTTCGCGACAACTTCCTGCGCAGCGGGGTTCTTGCGGGGATCCGGACCGAAGGTGTTGAGCGTACCGGCAACCGCATCGCCGGCGATCGAGGCCAGTTCGTTGGAGACGATGCCGTCACCGGAGAACATCGGCGCCTTCAGGCCCTGGTCGGCCGCCTGGCGGATGATCAGACCGGCTTCGGTGTGCAGGCCGCCCCAATAGATCAGCGTGACGCCGGCTTCCTTCATCTTGGCGATCAGTGCCGAGAAGTCCTTGTCGCCGGCATTGACGCCTTCATACATGACTTCCTTCATGCCGAGCTTGTTCAGCGCCCCCTTGGTGGCGTCCGCAAGGCCCTGGCCGTATGGCGTCTTGTCGTGGATGACGGCGATCTTGGCGTCCTTGAAGTTCGCGGCGATGTAGGCGCCGGCAACGTCGCCCTGCTGGTCGTCACGGCCGCAGACGCGGATCGTG
The DNA here is from genome assembly GCF_054489405.1 of Mesorhizobium sp. A623. NCBI lineage: Bacteria > Pseudomonadati > Pseudomonadota > Alphaproteobacteria > Hyphomicrobiales > Phyllobacteriaceae > Mesorhizobium > Mesorhizobium sp. A623. The sequence goes on along the minus strand of NZ_JBTMXB010000007.1, from coordinate 51,050 downwards.
TTCCACAGGCCGGCCTCGGTGAACTGCGGGTTGGTTGCCGCAGGTGTCACATCGAGGATGCCGTTTTCGGCATAGACCTGCGAAGCCGGGATCGTGACGCCCGAGTTGAAGTGACCGATGACGAACTTGACGCCGTCCGCCACGAACTTGTTGGCCACCGAGATGCCCTGCTTCGGATCGGACACGTCATCGCCGACGCTGAGCTTGATCTGCTCGCCATTCATGCCGCCAGCGGCGTTGATGTCCGCCACGGCCATTTCCGTGCCCTTCTGCAACTGCGCGCCAAAGGCGGCGTTCGGGCCGGTGATCGGGGCGCCGACGCCCATCAGGACATCCGCCCATGCGCTGCCGCCAAACGCCAGTAGCGCCGACAGTGCGACCGCGGACAAGAGTGATTTTTTCATGTATAACGCTCCCATTTATGGAGTGGGCGTGGATGATGCTTTCATGCGATGCCCACCCATTATCGCAGAAAGTGTACTTTGCCGATTTTGCTGGCCTTGTCACGCCGATTCATCCTCGGATCGGCGTTAATCATGAACGTCAACCCTTGGATTTCCAGCTCAGGATCGATGCTCTTTCATAGAGCCAGTGATACTGCGTCACCATCTGGTTCGTGCGTGTATACTGGTATCCGATGAAGCCGATGATCATCAGGACGACCGTATCGACGACGTAGAATTGCAGGGAAAACATCGTGCCGTCGAACAAGGCATGATGGATGAATCGCACCGCAATTCCAAGACCGAGCAGGTACAGGAAGAGGTTGGGCAAGGACCGCCACGTCTGCGCGCAGGCCTTGCCCGTCATCCATGCCGCCCACCCGCCAAGCAGGCAGGTAACGAAGAAGAATTGCAAGATCGAGGGTTCCTCGTGAAGAATGCCCTGCATATCGATCGCTCCCAACTTTGCCAGGCCATAAGTGGCGTGTTAGCGGCCGCCTTCGAGATAGGCGGCACGCACTTCCGGATTGGCCAGCAGTTCCTTGCCGGTTCCGCTCATCGTCACATTGCCGTTGACCATCACATAGCCGCGCGTGGCCAGTTTCAGCGCGCCAAATGCGTTCTGCTCGACCAGGAATACCGTCAGGCCTTCAGTACGGTTCAACTCGCGGATGGCGTCGAATATCTGCTTGACGACGAGCGGCGCCAGACCGAGCGACGGCTCGTCCAGCAAAAGCAGCTTCGGGCGCGCCATCAACGCACGGCCGATCGACAGCATCTGCTGCTCGCCGCCGGACAGGGTGCCGCCGCGCTGGGCGATGCGTTCCTTGAGACGGGGAAACAGCGTGAACACCTTCTCGACGTCCTCGTCGTAATGCTTCAGGCCATCGAGGCTCGCCCCCATCTGCAGGTTTTCCAGCACCGTCATGCGCGGGAAGATACGACGCCCTTCCGGCGACTGCGCGATGCGCAGCCTGGCGATCTGGTGCGTCGGCATCTGCGTGATGTCCGTGCCGGCAAAGACGATGCTGCCGGCCCGCGCCCGCGGCGCGCCGAATATGGTCATCATCAGTGTCGACTTGCCCGCGCCGTTGGCCCCGATCAGGGCGACGATCTCGCCCTTTTCGACATGCACGTCGACGCCATTCAGCGCCTGGATGTTGCCGTAGAACGTATGGACGCCCTTGATATCGAGCAGAGTATTGCCGGCCATTATTTACGCCCCCCGCGCTTAACCGCTGCCGGTGCCGCTTTTTGTTTGGCCGAAGCCTGTTTGGCGGCGGCTTTTTCAAAAGCCTTGGCCTGCCCGATCCAGTCTTCGCGGGCGATGCGCCCGTCGAAGGCGAGATAGCTCTCGACAGCCTCGATATCGGCCTTCTTCCACGCGCCGATCTGGTCGAAATGGAAGATGCCGTGCTCGTTGAGCTTTTGCTGGTTGACCGGCCCGATCCCCTTGATCACCAGCAGATCGTCTGGCCTGCCGCCGCGCGGCGCGGCAAGGCGGTTGGCGATCCCCTTCGAGGCTGGAGCTTTCGTGGACGGAGTCTTCAAGGCCGAAGCTTTCGGGGTCGAAGCCTTCGGGGACGGAGCTTTCGAGGCGGGTTTGGCTGCCTTGGAAGGCTCGGCGGTTGTCGACTTGCCTGCAATTGGCTTGGCCGCAGCCTTCGGTGCGACCGTCTTGGCAGCAGGGGCCGGCTTGGCAGCGGGGGCCGGCTTGGCCGGGGCAGCCTTCGCGGCAGCAGGCTTTGGCGTTGCAGTCGCCCTCGGTGCGGAAACCGGCGCTGGCTTCTTTGCCGCGGGCGATTTCGCGGTTGAGCCCGAGGGCGAAGCCGCTGCCGCTTTCGATGTCCGTCCCGCCGCAGAACCGGCCTTTGCCGGTGCGGACTTCGACGCGGCCTTTACCGGCGCAGACTGGGCCGATGCAGACTTTGCCGGCGCGGCCTTTGACGGTACAGGCTTTGCCGGTGCAGCCTTCCGCCGCTCGGCGATCGCATCCGCCTGTCCGGCTTTCGACGCCCCCTTGGCGACGGTGACCCGCTCGCCATCGCGATGACCGACCGTCTCGCTCATCGGCCCGGCCAGCATGGAAGCCGATGCGCTCGGCCCGTGTTCCGGATCGGGTCCGGCATCGAGCCGCTCCAGCACGTCGTCGTCGCCAACCTCGGTCAGCACCGTTTCGACTTCATCGTCGTCGACGCCCAGATAGGCGGCAATGACGCGCGGATCAGTCTTGACCGATTCCGGATTGCCATCGGCGATCTTGCGCCCGTATTCAAGCACCACGACATGGTCGGAAATCTGCATGACCACGGACATATCGTGCTCGATCAGCAGGATCGAGGTGCCCGAGGTTTTCTTGATGTCCATGAGCAACTTGTTGAGCGCCAGCGACTCACGCGGGTTCAGGCCGGCCGCCGGTTCGTCGAGGCACAGCAGTTCCGGTTCGGTACACATGGCGCGCGCGATTTCCAGGCGCCGCTGCGCACCGTAGGGCAAGTCCCCCGCCGGATCGTCTGCCCGATCGACCAGTTCGGCCTTGTCCAGCCAGTATTTCGCGACCTCGATGGATTGCGCCGACGCCTCGCGATAGCCGCCGATGCCCAGCAGGCCCAGCACCGTATAGCCGGATGCCTTCATCAGCTTGTTGTGCTGCGCCACCAGCAGGTTCTCCAGCACGGTCATGCCGGAAAACAGGCGGATGTTCTGGAACGTGCGGGCGACCTTGGCCTTGGCCGTGATCTGGAAATCGGCCATGCGCTCGAGCAGGAATTCGTTCCCCGCCTTGCCGGTAAAGCGGATCATGCCTTCCGACGGCTTGTAGAAGCCCGTGATGCAGTTGAACACGGTCGTCTTGCCGGCCCCGTTGGGGCCGATCAAGGCGGTGATCTCGCCGCGCCTGGCCGCGAACGACAGGTCGCCGATGGCGATCAGCCCGCCGAATTTCATCGACAGATGTTCAAGCTGAAGGACGTTTTCGGTCATGGTGCTGGATGCCGCCGATGTGTTCGTTGCCATCAGCCGTGCCCTTCCTTGGTGAAGGACGCGGAAACGGCCTTTCGTTCCTTGAGAAATGCCGTCGGTTCACGACTGCCGACGAAGCCGCGCGGTTTCCAGACCATGACGATGACCATGGCCATGCCGAACAGCAGCATGCGGTAAAGCTCCGGCGTAAAGTCCGGCCCGAACACCACTTTCAGGAAATCCAGTTCTCGAAGCACCTCGGTGCCGCCGATCATCACCACCGCCGCAATGGCGATGCCGATCAGCGATCCCATGCCGCCAAGCACCACGATGGCGAGGATGATCGCCGATTCCAGGAAGACGAAGGATTCGGGGCTGACGAAACCCTGCCGTGCTGCGAAGAACGCCCCGGCAAAACCGCCGAACATCGCGCCGGTGGCGAATGCCGTCAGCTTCGTCGTGGTGGTATTGATGCCGAGCGACCGGCAGGCGATTTCGTCTTCACGCAGCGCCTCCCAGGCGCGGCCCACCGGCATGCGGCGCAGCCTTATGGTGACGAACGCGGTGAGCAGGCACAGAAGCAGGATGAGATAATAGAGGAATATCTTATAGTAGGCGCTCGACTGGGCGATATCGAATACCTTGGAAATGTAGTTCGGATCGCTGACATTGAAGGAAAACAGGCCGAAGAACGACACTTTCGGGATGCCTGAGATGCCGGCCGAACCGTTGGTGACTTCACGCCAGTTGATGAGGATCATCCGGATGATCTCGCCGAAGGCGAGCGTCACGATAGCCAGATAGTCGCCCCGAAGCCTCAGCACCGGGAAACCGAGGATCACGCCCCAGAACGCGGCCATGATGCCGGCGCAGGGAAGCAATATCCAGAACGAAAGGCCGTAATGGGAGCCAAGCAGCGCATAGGCATAGGCGCCGACGGCATAGAAGGCGACATAACCGAGGTCGAGCAGGCCGGCCAATCCGACGACGATGTTCAGCCCCCAGGCCAGCATCACATAGATCAGGATCTGGATGCCGAAATTGTCGACCCATTTCAACGAGCCCTGAAAGCCGCCCGCCATCGACCCCGACAGCAACGCCAGAAGCAGCACGATGAAGATCGGATAGAGCGCCAGCGCGCTGATGCCCAGCGCCGCGCTATGGCTCAAAATGAAGGTGCGGTAGTAGAAGAACGTGAAGGCCAGCGCATAGATGATGGAGAGTGCGCGAAGGAAGCGCGCATAGCCGGCGAGTTCCGGCCCGAGCAGACCGTTGAGCGAACCCGACGCCAGAAACAGGACGACGATCAGCGCGGCCGCCACCAGGAAATAAGGAACCTTGAAAAAGCGCGTTGCCATGCTGTCGGGCAACAGGCCGGTAGTGACATTGGTGATCTTCTGCCGGGCAAGGAAAGGCCGGGCATAGGCGATGTAACAGAAGCGCCCGATCATGGTGAGCGCGACGACAATGGCGAGCAGCCCCCAGCGCTGAACCAGAACCAGTTCGTTGCGGATATTCTGGTCGGTCTTGAGGCCGATCAGAAGGACGAAGCAGCCGAACGCCATGACGCCAGCGAAGAGCGCTTCGCGAAAGGCCTGCGCGATCGGCGCCGGGGCCGTGGTTGCGTTGTCTGAGGAAACGGTTGCGCTCATTCTCTCAGACCTTTTCGACTTCAGGCCGGCCCAATATGCCGGAAGGCAGGAAGATCAGCACGATCGCCAGGATGGAAAAGGCCGCCACATCCTTGTAGTCGATCGAGAAATACGCCGACCACATGCTTTCGATGAAGCCGATCAGCAGGCCGCCGATGACAGCGCCGGGGATCGAACCGATGCCGCCAAGCACCGCTGCCGTGAACGCCTTGACGCCCGGCACGAAGCCGTCGGAGAACACCACGACACCGTAATACATGAGGAACAGCGTGCCTGCGACGCCGGCGAGAGCCGCCCCGATGATGAAGGTGATCGAGATGGTGCGGTCCACGTCGATGCCCAGCAGCGCCGCCATTTTCTGGTCCTGCTCGCACGCCCTTTGCGCGCGCCCCAGCGACGTCTTGTTGACGACATACCAGAAGACCAGCAACAGCACGGCGGTAACCAGGACGATGACGATCTGCTTCAGGGAAACACTGACGCCGTAGATGGTATAGACCTGGCTGATCATCGGCGGGATCGGCTTGTTGCGCGGACCCTGCGTCACCTGCACGAAATTGGACAAAGCGATCGACATGCCGATTGCCGTGATCAGCGGCGCTAGGCGGAAGGAGCCGCGCAAGGGCCGGTAGGCCACCTTCTCGATCACCCAGTTGTAGAGGCCAACCATGATCATCGACACGATCATCATGATCAGCAGCGCGACGACCACCGGTATCGAGTAGAACAGCGCACCAAGGACGAGAAAGACGATCAGGGCGACAAAGGCGCCAACCATGAAAATGTCGCCATGGGCAAAATTGATCATGCCGACGATGCCATAGACCATCGTATAGCCGATCGCGATCAGCCCATAGATAGACCCCAGCGTCAGCCCATTGATAAGCTGCTGGATAAAATATTGCATGGTGCCGCTGCTCCCCTGGAATGTCGCTCGATCAAGCGCATCCCTTTTTATCTTCCCCTAGTCGTAAAGTCTCGAGCCCGGAATGCAACGTGATTTTCCGTTACGGAGCACGTTTTTTCGAGGCGGCCTGCCCCGTTCGCTTGTTCTCCGGGCCTGTGGTCCAGCCGCACCATATCCTTGGTATAATCCAATGTCTTTGCGGATTTGAACCTTTCCCGTGGCAATTTTGGAAGAAACCACGACTAAAATCGATTTGCTGAAAGGATCGTTGCACAACCGCCATCCTTGCGTGCGCGCGCCGCTTGATGCCCGAAAGTGCTTCGCCGCCTCATTTGACGACGAAGCCGTGGGCGAACGGATCGCGGTCGTCGATGAAGATCGTGTTCAATCCGGTCATCCGCGCCCAGCCTCCGATGGACGGGATTATCGCCGGCCGGCCCGCCATTTCGACCTCCTTTTCGACCCGGCCCTTGAACAGCGAGCCGATGATGGATTCGTGCACGAAGGCGTCGCCTACCTTCAGTTTTCCCTTGGCGTGAAGTTGCGCCATGCGCGCCGACGTGCCGGTGCCGCAAGGGCTGCGATCGATCGCCTTGTCGCCGTAGAACACAGCGTTGCGGGCATGCGCGCCTTCCACGGTCGGCGCGCCCGTCCACAGCATATGCGTCAACCGGTTGATGCCGGGATTTTCCGGATGTTTGAAGCTGTATTTCTCGTTCAGCCGCTGGCGCACCACCGGGCTCCAGGCAATCAGCTCGCCGGCTGAATAATCGGCCATGTCGCGAAAATTCTCCTGCGGCTCGACGATGGCGTAGAAATTGCCGCCATAGGCGACATCCACCTTGATCTCGCCCAGTTGCGGGCATTCCACCGTCAACCCTTCGGCATGGAGGAAGGACGGCACGTTGGTGATGCGCACTTCCTCGACATAGTCGCCAACCTGCTTGTACTCGGCCGTCACCAGGCCGGCCGGCGTGTCGAGCCGCAACATGCCCGGCGTCCTTGGCTTGATCAGCCCATGCTCGATGGCCATCGTCACCGTGCCGATGGTGCCGTGGCCGCACATCGGCAGGCAGCCGGAGGTTTCGATGAACAAGATGCCGATGTCGCAATCCTCGCGCGTCGGCGGATAAAGGATCGAGCCCGACATCATGTCGTGACCGCGCGGCTCGAACATCAGGCCGGTGCGGATCCAGTCATACTCAGCCAGGAAATGCGCGCGCCGCTCCATCATCGTCGAGCCTTCCAGCAGCGGCCCGCCACCCGCCACCAGCCGCACCGGGTTGCCGCAGGTATGTCCGTCGATGCAGAAGAAGGATTTCTTGGCCATGGCGTACTCTTAGAAACGTTTTGGACTGAAGGGAGAAAGATCGAGAGCCGGACTTTGCTCCTGCACCAGGTCGCGGATCAAGCGGCCCGTCGCTGCCGCCTGTGTCAGGCCGAGATGGCCGTGGCCGAAGGCATAGACGACGTTTGCCGCACCAGGCGCCTTGCCGATGACCGGAAGCGAATCCGGCAGCGACGGGCGAAACCCCATCCACTCGCGGCCGCCTTCGGGATTGAGGCCCGGCAGGAATGTCTTCGCCTTTTGAAGCAGCGCCCTTGTGCGGGCATAGTTAGGTGCTCGCTCGATGCCGCCAAGTTCGACGGCGCCGCCGATACGAAGCCCGGTCGAGAGCGGCGTGATGACAAACCCATGGCCGGGAAAAATAAGCTGACGCTTCACATCGAAAGCGGAGGACGGCAGCGTCGTGTTGTAGCCGCGCTCGGTTTCGAGCGGGATGCGATCGCCCAGTTGCCGCGCCAGCAGATGCGACCACGCGCCGGCCGCAAGCACCAGCGTCCTGGCCTGCCGTCTCGCCCCGTCGGCAAAGATGAGCGTCGCCCCGTTCTCGCCTGCTTCGATGCGATCGACCCGCGCCTTTTCAAAGCGCGCGCCCTTGGTCTGCGCATAGGCCCAGACCGCCTTGCCCAGGAGCTTCGGGTCGGCGACCGTCTTCCATTCGGGAACGAAAGTGCCCTTGACGAAACGCGGCGACACGCCGGGCTGGAGTTCCGCCAGTTCCTGGCCTTCGAGGTGGCTATAGGCAATGCCGAAACGGTCGCGCACGGCCCAGCCGCGCAGCGAGGCCAAAAACTCCGCCTCGCTTTCATAGAACTCGATCGAGCCGTCCTCGCGCAGCATCGGGCGCGTGCCGGAACGGTCCATCAGGCCCATCCATTCCGCTTCCGCAAGCTTCATCAGCGCCGCCTGCGCGACCAGGCTGGCTTCGTAATTGCTGTCGGAGCCGGCGCGCCAGAAGCGCCACAGCCAGGGCGCAAGTTTGGGCAGGTATGCGGGCGGGATGGCAAGCGGCCCCAACGGGTCCATGAGCCATCGCGGCAGATTGCGCATCATGCCCTTGTGGGCCAGCGGCAGCATGTCGGTAAAGGCGAAGGCGGCGGCATTGCCGGAACTCGTCTCCTCGCAGATGCCGGTGCGGTCGAAGACGGTGACGGAACGCCCCGCCTCCGCCAGATAGGCCGCCGCGCAAATGCCGATGATGCCGCCGCCGACAATGGCGATGTCGAGAGAAGTGCTGGTCATGGTTGAGGTACTACGCCGCCTTCGACAAGTTCGACAATGTCGGGCGCGCGGCAAGCGCGCCCTTGACGATCTTTTCCACCGCCTTGCGGCGCTCGCCCGCCAGCGATCTTTCGTGCCTTGCGAAACACTTCGAACTGCTCGTCGATCGACAGCATCGGCCCCTCGCCAAGCAAGCCGCAGGCGACGATTCCGTCACAGCCGCCATCCATTTGAAGTGCAAAGCAGCGCTCCATATGGGCATGGTCGAGACGGTCGTCCTCGGTGAACTTGGTAGTGACGGCAGGAAAAATTCCAGACCACATAGTGGCTCTCCATCTGATATATCTACCGCATATCAAAGCTGCGTGCCGGCTGTCAATGCGATTCAAGCTATGATATGCAGGCAATATATCAGGAGATATTCGTGGCGCTTACGGAAGAAGCCTCAGCCTCCGAGCCAGCCGCCATACGGGCTTACCGGGCACTGGAACGCATGATCGTCATGCTCGAACTGGCCCCCGGCAGCTTCGTTACCGAAGGCACGCTCATCGACAGGCTCGGGCTTGGGCGAACCCCGGTGCGCGAGGCGATCCAGCGGCTTGCCTGGGAAGGCCTGCTCGACATCAGGCCCCGCGCCGGCATCGCCATTGCGCCGCTGCATGCCGGCGATTGGGTACGGGTGCTGGATGCGAGACGCGGCGTCGAGATCGTGCTGGCCCGCTCAGCCGCGCGCTACGTCACCCGCGCCGCCACCGACCGTTTCCACGCTGCGGCACTTGCCATGCAGGGGGCCGCCGTCTCCAGCAGCGTGCAGGCCTTCCTCGAAGCCGACAAGGCGTTCGACGAAGCGCTGGCCTTCGCCGCCGACAACATTTTTGCCGCACGGCTGGCCGCACCCCTGCAGACCCACAGCCGCCGCTTCTGGTTTCGCTACCGGGCCGAGACCGGGCTGGCCGAAGCCGCCGAGCACCATGTCGGCCTGATCCGCTCCATCCTGTCCGGCGACGAGGATTTAGCGGCCGCGGACGCCGAACGCTTGATGGCGCTGCTCTGCGCCCATGCCGAGGCGGCTGCACGGCGTTAAGCTCAGGCAGCAGCCAAAAACAAAAGAGGACGCGGCCGAAGCAGCGCCCTTTTTCAATATCGGGATTGGCCCGAAAGCCGACTCAGGAGGTCGGCATGGCGAACTCTGCGCCTTCCTTGACGCCCGATGGCCAGCGCTGGGTGACCGTCTTGGTCTTGGTGTAGAAGCGCACCGAGTCCGGGCCGTACTGGTTGAGGTCGCCAAAGCCGGACTTCTTCCAGCCGCCAAACGTGTAGTAGGCAACCGGCACCGGGATCGGCACGTTGATGCCGACCATGCCGACCTGGACGCGGGCAGCGAAATCGCGCGCGGCATCGCCGTCGCGGGTGAAGATGGCGACGCCGTTACCATATTCATGCTCGGACGGCAGACGCACCGCCTCTTCAAAATCGTGTGCGCGCACCACCGACAGAACCGGGCCAAAGATTTCTTCCTTGTAGATGCGCATGTCCGGCGTCACGTTATCGAACAGGCAGCCGCCCATATAGAAGCCGTTCTCATAGCCCTGCATCTTGAAGCCGCGGCCATCGACGGCAAGCTTTGCGCCTTCCTTGATGCCGATCTCGACATAATTCTTCACGCGCTCCAGCGCCGCAGCGGTGACCAGCGGGCCGAAGTCGGCTGCCGGATCGGTCGAGGGGCCGATCTTCAGACTCTCGACGCGCGGGATCAGCTTTTCCATCAGCCTGTCGCCGGTCGCCTTGCCGACGGGAACCGCAACCGACACCGCCATGCAGCGCTCGCCGGCGGCACCGTAGCCGGAACCGATCAGCGCATCGACCGCCTGGTCCATGTCGGCGTCGGGCATGATGATCATGTGGTTCTTGGCGCCGCCGAAGCACTGGCAGCGCTTGCCGGTCTGGGCGGCGCGCTCGTAGATATATTGCGCGATCGCCGACGAGCCGACGAAGCCGATAGCCGAAATGTCCTGATGGTCGAGGATGGCATCGACCGATTCCTTGTCGCCGTTGACGACGTTGAGGATGCCGTCCGGCAGGCCGGCTTCGGTCATCAGTTCGGCCAGTTTCATCGGCACGCCCGGATCCCGCTCGGAAGGCTTGAGGATGAAGGCGTTGCCGCAGGCGATGGCCGGGGCGAACTTCCACATCGGGATCATGGCCGGGAAGTTGAACGGCGTGATGCCGGCAACGACGCCGAGCGGCTGGCGGATCGAATAAAGGTCGATGCCGGGGCCGGCACCCTCGGTGAACTCGCCCTTCAGCAGATGCGGGATGCCAAGCGCGAACTCGACGACTTCGACGCCGCGCAAAATGTCGCCCTTGGCGTCGGGAATGGTCTTGCCGTGCTCGCGAGCCAAAAGCTCGGCCAGCGCGTCGTTGTCGCGCGTCACCAGTTCGAGGAACTTCATGAAAACGCGCGCGCGGCGCTGCGGGTTGGTCGCCGCCCACGCCGGCTGTGCCGCTTTCGCATTGGCGACGGCCGCATCAAGTTCCGACTTGGAAGCAAGCGCCACCTTGGCGCGCACCGTGCCGTCGAGCGGCTGGAACACGTCGGCTTCGCGTCCGGAAGTGCCCTTGACGTTCTTGCCGCCGATATAGTGCCCGTAATGGATCATTTTTTTCTCCCTGATGGCCCGAGGTGCAAATGGATGAAGGCCCATTGTCGGCCTTTGCCCGCCCAATGGCAACGTGAGCCGAAACGCAACCGTTGTGCATAATTTGATATACGCTCAGTGGCGGAATATGCTTTCATGCAGATGATGATGCTCTATTCCCGACCTTCCCAAACCGCCACCGGCGCTCCGTCCCATGAACTGGGATGACGTGCGCATCTTCCTGGCGGTCGCCCGCGCCGGGCAGTTCCTCGGTGCGGCAAGGCGGCTGGAACTGAACCACGCCACCGTCTCGCGCCGCATCGCAGCCCTGGAGGAGGCGTTGCGGGCAAAGCTGTTTCGCCGCCTCACCACCGGCAGCGAACTGACGCCGGCCGGGACACGCTTCCTCGACATTGCCGAGCGCATGGAGGCCGACATGATCGCGGCCCGCTCGACGCTTGCCGGCGAGGGCGACGACATCTCCGGCACGGTGCGCATCGGCGCGCCGGACGGCTTTGGCGTGGCATTCCTGGCGAAACATCTAGGCAGCCTGACGGCAGCGCACCGGGAACTGACCATCCAGTTGGTGCCGGTGCCGCGCTCGTTTTCGCTGTCGCGGCGCGAAGCCGACATCGCCATCACCGTCGAGCGCCCGACCGAGGGGCGGCTGGTGGCGGGCAAACTGGTCGACTACACACTCGGCCTGTTCGCCTCGCGCGCCTACGCCAAGGCGAACGGCCTGCCGAAATCGGCCGCGGAACTGAAAACCCACACGCTGATCGGCTACGTGCCGGACCTCATCGTCAGCCCGTCGCTGGACTATGACGCCGAGTTCAGCCCGGAATGGCGCAGCGCCTTCGCCATTTCATCCGCGCTTGGCCAGGCCGAAGCGGTGCGCGCCGGCGCCGGCATCGGCATCTTGCACACTTTCATCGCGCGCTCGATGCCAGACCTTATACCAGTCGACATCGTCGCGCCCATCCGCCGCGCCTACTGGCTCGTCTATCATGAATCGGTGAGGCCGATGCGCCGCGTCCAGCTTGTCGCCAGCTACATCACCAAGGCCGTCGAGAGCGAGCGCGCGCTTTTCCTGTAGATCAGGAAGCGTAGCGCTCCGGGCCGAGCTTGCTGGCGTCGATATCCGGCTTGCGGCCGGAAACGATGTCGGAAAGCACCCGCGCCGAGCCGCACGCCATGGTCCAGCCAAGCGTGCCGTGCCCCGTGTTGAGGTAGAGGTTCGGGTATTTCGACGCCCCGATGATGGGCGGGCCGTCCGGCGTCATCGGCCGCAAGCCGGTCCAGAAGGTGGCCGCACCGAGGTCGCCGGCACCTGGGAACAGATCGCCGACGGAATGTTCCAGCGTCTTTCGCCGCCCCGGATGCAGCGACAGATCGTAGCCGGCGATCTCGGCGGTGCCGCCGACGCGGATGCGATCGCCAAGCCTTGTGATGGCGATCTTGTAGGTTTCGTCCATCACCGTCGATTCGGGTGCTGCCTTGGCGTTGACGATCGGCACGGTGATCGAATAGCCCTTGATCGGATAGACCGGGATAGGCTGGCCGAGCTTGCGCATCCAGATCGGCGAATAGCTGCCCATCGCCATGACATAGGCGTCCGCCTTCTTCTCGCCGGCGCTGGTCGAGCAACCGGTGATGCGGCCCTTGTCGGTATGGATCGCATTCAGCGTCACGCCGTACTCGAAGCGGACGCCCGCCGCGACGGCGATCTCCGACAGCCGCGTGGTGAACATCTGGCAGTCGCCGGTCTCGTCGCCCGGCAATTGCAGGCCGCCGACAAACTTTTCGCGCACCGAAGCCAAGCCCGGCTCAGCGGCGATGCAGCCGTCCTGGTCGAGCACGTTGAAGGGCACGCCATACTGCTTGAGCACCGCGACATCGCCGCCGATCCCGTCAAGCTGGTACTGCTTGCGGAACAGCTGCAGCGTGCCCTTGGCGCGGTCGTCATAGGCGATGTTGGTCGAGGTCCTCAGCGCCTTCAGCACATCGCGGCTGTATTCGGCGATCGGCACCATCCGCGATTTGTTCACCGCGTAGCGCTCCGCCGTGCAGTTGCGCAGCATCTTGGAGACCCAGCTCCACATATTCAGGTCGAGAGCAGGCCGGATGACCAGCGGCCCGTATTTCATCGTCAGCCATTTGATCGCCTTCACCGGCACGCCGGGCCCCGCCCAGGGCGAAGAATAGCCGGGCGACACCTCGCCCGCATTGGCAAAGCTGGTTTCAAGCGCCGGACCGGGCTGTCGGTCGATCACCGTCACCTCATGGCCTGCCTCGGTCAGGTAATAAGCCGTGGTCACGCCGATCACGCCGCCGCCCAGCACCAATACTTTCATCGTCTACTCTCCTTGCCGGGCCGTCAGGTATCTAATGGGCCGGGGCCGTCAGGCTGCCGACGGACCCGGATCGTCGTCATCGTGGCGTGTCTGCCGTATTTTCCACTTCTCGCCAAGGGGCTGGACATCAGACGGGGCACTGTGGACCAGCCGAAGTGCTGGCCGTCCCGCCGGCAAAGGCGGCTCTTCCTGCGCAGCGATGCCTCGCTTCGCCGCCTCCGGCTGGTAAACGACCTTCTCGATCAGGATGGTTTCCCGTCCGCCGCCCGGCCGCGCCACCGTCACCTTGTTTCCCTCGGACATGCCCAGCATCGACAGGCCGCGCATGGTGCTTACCGGCAGGTTCAGGCCGACCGGGCCGCGAGCGTCCTGCTGCACGAGCGTGCGTGTTTCCGCCTCCCCTGCGTCGACCCGGAATATCACCCGGCTGTTCAGCGTCGCCACGTCGGCCTCGACCGACAGGACGGAAACGACGGTTGCGTCCGCCAGTTTCTGCCGCAACAGGGCAAGGATAGGATCGCCAGAGGCAATCCGACGCTCCAGCATCGCCTCCAGGATGGAGAAATCCTTGGTCGTCAGGCAACAGGGCCGGCGCGCCTCTTCCGCATTCCCTGTCATGACGCCAGCCCCGCTGCCGGAGGCTCGACCTGTGCGATCTCAAGCACCCGTTCCTTGCCGTCGCGGGCGATCCAGACCACCGATTGACCGGCAGCCAGACCGATCAGCGCCGTTCCGAGCGGTGTCAGGATCGAGATCTTGTTTTGCGCAATGTCCGCCTGTCCGGGATAGACGAGCGTGATGCGCTTTGCTTCCTCGCCGCCGCTGCGGAACATCACGCTGGAGCCCATGCGCACGACATTTTCAGGCACCGGGTCGGTGATCGTCGCCCGATCCATTTCGGCCAAAAGGTCTTCGGCAATCTCCGGCACCCGGTCGAGAGCCGTTTGCGCCAGGCCGGTCAGCCTGTTGTGATCGGTCGCGCCCACCAGGATATCGAGTTGCGCGCGATGCTTGGTCGCTTCTTGCATTGAATTGTCCTCTTCAGGTCCGGCGGCGCATGCGATGCGCGTCGACGGCCACCCGGAACCGAAGTCCGGGATTGATGTTTCATGGAGAACGAGCGCCTCGCCTCAGGCGAAAGCGCTCGGATGGTCAACTTACTGGAAAAAAGGCCCCGCACCGCCCGGCCGCGATGTGCGGTCGAGCCGGGGCTAGGATCCCGCGATCGGGCATACCCGGAAAAAAGTCTGGCTGGGCGCAAGGTTGCTCATAGGGAAGAACGTGGGTGACATGATGGTCCTTGTCAAGCGCCCAGGTAGCGGCGATGGAAGCGATGACCGAGGCTTGTCAGCACCTCGTAGCCGATCGTGCCGGAAAAACCCGCAACCTCGTCCAGCGTTTGCGAAGGGCCGATCATCTGCACATAGTCGCCGGCTTTCAGGCGACCTTCCGGAAGGGCTGAAATGTCGAGAATGATGGAATCCATCGACACCCGGCCGATAAAGGGCAGGCTTATGGCATCGAGATGCGCGGCAGCCATGGCGCGCCGACGCCATCCGTCGGCATAGCCCAGCGCGATCGTCGCCACCCGAAGCTGCCCGTCGGTGACGACGGTATGGCCATAGCCGATGCCTGCCCCGGCTTCGAGCGTGCGCGTCTGGATCACTTTCGCTTCCAGCCGCACGACCGGCAGCATCGGGTTTTTCGAGGCGGGCGTCGGATTGATGCCGTAAAGCGCCGCCCCCGGCCGGGCCAGGTCGAAATGATAGGCGGGACCAAGGAAAATACCCGACGAATTGGCCAACGACGCGGGCGCCGCCGGCAGCATGGCGCGCAACCGCTCGAATTCCTGCAACTGGGCGCGATTGGCTGAGTGTTCGGGCTCGTCGGCGCAGGCAAGATGGCTCATCACCAGCCTGATATCGAGGCCCTCGAACGCCCGTGCATCGCCTGCCGCCGCCTCGACTTCACGAGGGGCCATGCCCAGCCGTGACATGCCGCTGTCCACCTGGATTGCCGCCGGCAGCTTCTTGGCCGCGCGTTGCGCAGCCGCGCGCCAGCCGGCGAGTTGCTCCGTGCTGTTGATCACCGCCGCAAGGCCGGCAGTCACCGCTTCCATCTCCGCGCCGGGCAGGATGCCGTTCAGCACATAGATCGACGGTTTTGCCCCGAGCACGCCGCGCAGCGCCAAGCCTTCGTCCAGATGCGCGACGAAAAAGGTATCGCAGCCTTCCCCGGCAAGAGCGGTCGCCACTTCGGCGGCACCTAGCCCGTAGCCATCGGCCTTGACCACGCCGGCACAGGCGACACCGCCCAACTGCGCCTTCAGCCGCCGGTAATTCTCGCGGATCGCGCCCAGATCGATGGTCAGGACCGCTCCGGCAGCAGCGATGCTCGGCTGGTCCGCCATGGGGTTTTTAATCAAAATCTGGTTCATGTCCAAACCCGATTCCTTCCGCCTGTCTTGGTTCAAACGACGCAACCATGCTTGTAGCATGGGATGGACGCACGATCCTTGCCAAAGACAGGCTTTACTCGCAGATTCTTCCGAAAGACGGGCGACCGACTCCGCAAAGCGCACGGAAGCGTCGTTGCCCCTGAACGGTCAGGCTGGCACCCTGCTCCAGGCCTCCAGCCGGCAGGTCTTACGGGGCGAGATGCCGGAACGCTTCCACGACCTCGGCGTACAGTTTGCGCTTGAACGGAACGATCAGGCTGGTCAGGTCGGCCATCGGCCGCCATGCCCATTCGTCGAACTCGGCTTTTTCGCCCGCCGGCGGCGGATTGTTGCGGATTTCGCTCTCGTCGCCCTCGAAGCGAAAGGCGAACCATTTCTGCGTCTGCCCGCGATATTTTCCCTTGAGCGCGACGCCGACGAGGTCGGCCGGCAGGTCGTAATTTATCCAGTCCGGCGCTTCCTCGACCAGGGTCAGGCTTTCCATGCCCGTCTCCTCGAAGATTTCGCGGCGTGCCGCCTCGAGCGGCTCTTCGCCCTTGTCGATGCCGCCCTGCGGCATCTGCCACAGCTTCACCGCGCCGGAAAACTCACTGTCCGGCTCGGCGATGCGACGCCCGACCCAGACCAACCCCTGTGCGTTGAGCACCATGATGCCGACGCACGGACGGTAGGGCAGGCTTTCAGGATCGATTTTTTTGGCCCCCCTAGCCTTGTCCTTGTCGGGGGCTTTGTCTTTGTCCTTGCCCACCGATCACCCCTTTTCCGGGTCGCTGGCTACCGCCGAGATCGGCACGATCTCGATGCCGCGTTTCTTCGCCTCGGCAATCCATGCCGTCACGGTTTCGACGGTCACGTCGAAGGCCGAACCGGTACCGACGGCAAAACCCTTGGCGCGCGCCGTCGCTTCCAGTTCGTCGAGTTTCTTCAGGATTGCGCCGCGATCCTGCTCCGCATCGATTGCCGTGTCGGCGACGGCCAGCGGCACCCGGTCCTTCAGGGCCAGTTCCGGAGCCACGCTGCGCGCCGAAGAGCCATCGTCGAGATAGCCGAGGCCGCGCTTGCCAAGTTCGGCCATGATCGGCTCCATGGCCGCTTTGTCGGCGGAAAACCGGGCGCCCATATAGTTCATCACGGTGGTGTAGTTGGTGGTCCGCGACAGCGCCCAGAGCAGATTTTTCAAATTCTCGTCCGCACCGGCATCGATGGTCAGCGTGTTGCGGCCGGGATTGACGTTCGGATAGTCGAACGGCTCCAGCGGCACCTGCATGACGATCTCATGACCCAACCGGCGCGCCTCCTGCATCCAGCGGCCGATCGAGTTGCCCTGCGGCGCGAAGGCCAGCGTCACCTCCGCCGGCAGTTTGGCGATGGCCGCCTGCGTTCCCGTCTGCGAAACGGCAAGCCCGCCGATGACAATGGCTACCCGCGCCCCGCGGCTGCCCGACCACGGCCTTGCATAGACATCGAACGGACGCCTTCCATCGGCGCTGCGGATCGGCAGCGGTCCCGTGGCGCTGTCCTCGATCAGGGCCTTGTCGGGAAGGTGCGCTACCCTCAGATTCTGGCCAAGGGTCGAGGGATCGTGAATGACGATGGCGCCACGCGGCGGCGCATCGCCTTCCTCTGTCTCGACATGAATGATCTTCGGCCCGCTGTCCGGTTGCGCCGGCGCGGCTTTGGCGGGCGGCTTGGCGTCCGTCGCTACCGGCGACTGTACCGGACTTGCCACGGCCGGAATCGAAACGGCGACGGTTTCCGGCTTGCGAAACGGCTTTTCCCGCAGCGCGATGGCGCCGGAAACGCCAATGACCGCCAAAACGCCGAACGCCGCAGCTACGGTGCCGGCGCGCAGCCGCACCGAACTTCGCTGCGGCCGGGCAGCCTGCCCGAGCGGCCGTTCGATGTCCTTGATGTCAGCCAAGCCGCCCCCCTTGGAGCAAGCGTCCATTCAAACCGCGATCCCCCCGAAACAAACTATGGCGAATCAAACTGCCGGAACCTTTCAGCCCCGGCAGCATCGCATTGCTTCTATCGGTCAGCCAGACACCATTGCCCGGCGGCCTATTGGTTGTTCATGACCGCCTTTTCGGGATTGGGCGGAAAGGACGGATCGGTCTTCTGGCCGCGCAGCAGTTCCTCGGCATAGATCAGTTGCAGATCGTCCTTGGGATCCGGCGGCACATAGGCGGCCGAACCCGAGCCGGTGTCGCTTTCGTCAGCGCCCTTGATATGGCCCTTGAGGTCGGATTCGCCACGCGTCAGGTCGCGTCCCTGCAGTTCCGGCGGCAGCGGCTGCTCCACCTTGATGTCGGGGGTAATGCCCTTGCCCTGGATCGATTTGCCAGCTGGCGTGTAATAAAGCGCCGTCGTCAGCCGCAACGCACCGTTTTCGCCGAGCGGGATGATGGTCTGCACCGAACCCTTGCCGAAGGACTGTGTGCCGACGACGGTGGCCCGCTTCAGATCCTGCAATGCGCCCGCCACGATTTCGGAGGCGCTCGCCGAACCGCCATTGACGAGCACGATCAGCGGCTTGCCGTCGATATCGTCGCCCGGCCGGGCGTCGAAGCGGGTGATGTCCTTCGGATCGCGGCCGCGCGTCGAAACCACTTCGCCACGATCGAGGAACGTATCGGACACGCTCACCGCCTGATCGAGCAACCCGCCGGGATTGAGCCGCAGGTCAAGCACGTAGCCCTTCAGCTTGTCCTTGGGGATCTGCTTCTTGATCGTGCTGATCGCGCTCTGCAGATCGTCATAGGTCTTTTCGGTGAACGAGGTGATCTTCATGTAGCCGATGTCGTTCTCGACCCGGTATTTCACCGCCTTGACCTTGATGACGGCGCGCACGACCGTCAGTTCGATCGGCTTGTCGGCGCCCTTGCGCAGGATGGTCAGCTTGATCGGCGTCGCCACCGCGCCGCGCATCTTGTCGACCGCGTCGTTCAGCGTCATGCCGCGAACTTCGGTGCCGTCGATCTTGGCGATGAAGTCGCCGGCCAGCACGCCGGCCTTGGCGGCGGGCGTATCGTCGATCGGGGTGATGACCTTGACCAAATCGTCTTCCATCGTGACCTCGATGCCGAGGCCGCCGAATTCGCCCTTGGTCTGGACGCGCATGTCCTGGGCCGCTTCCGCATTCATGTAGGACGAATGCGGGTCAAGCGAGGTCAGCATGCCGTTGATGGCATTCTCCACCAGCGCCTTGTCGTCGGGCGGCGTCACATATTGCGACCGCACCCGCTCGAAGATATCGCCGAAGATGGCCAGTTGCTTGTAGGTCTCGGAAGCAGCCGCATTGGCCGTCGAGCCGGGCGCGCCGTAGACGAGGCTCATGGCCGATGCGCCCATCAAGGCACCGGCAAGCAAGAGCGACAATTTCCGCATATTCACGTCCTTCCAGAGAGACGGTCCGCCCACCAGGGGGCCGGATCGACGGGTTTTCCATCCTTGCGAAACTCTACATAGAGTTCCGGCGTACTGTTTTCATCCAACGAAGCCGTGGCGCTTGCCACCCTTGCCTCGCCCATCGCGCCGATTGGTTCTCCCGCGAGCACGGACTGGCCCGACGCGACATTCAATGTGGTCATTCCCGCCAACACGACATGATAGCCGTCGCCGGCATCAAGGATCAAGAGTTGACCGTAAGAACGGAACGGCCCCGCATATAAAATTTTCCCATCCGCTGGCGCGGTAACGATGGCGCTCGATTGTGTCGCAACCATGTCGCCAAGCATGGCCGCGCCATTGCCGTCGCTAGCGCCGAAGCGGCGCTTTATCTTGCCTGTCACCGGCAAGGAAACCTGCCCTTTAAGGGCCGCAAACGGCGCAGAAGCGGCAAGGCGGTTGGCTTCCGGCACGGGCAACGAGGCCAGTTCGGCCTTGGCGGCGTCACGTTCCTGGTCGGTCGTCGCCTCGGCCTGGGCTTTCTCGGCGGCAGCCCTTGCCGCATCGTCCGCCTTGCGCCTTCGCTCGGCCTCGCCGTCAAGCGAGGCGATCAATTCTTTGAGACTTCTGGCCTTGGCCGCGAGATCTTGCGACCTCTGCTTCTCTTCGGCCAGCGCCGATTCGGTATCGGCCTCCAGTTTCCGCTTGGCGGCGAGCAGCATGGTCAGGCGCTGCTTTTCCGCCACCTGTTCGCCGACCGTCGTGGTCAGCCTGAGGCGCTCGGCCTCGATGGAAGCCGTGACCTTGGACAATTCCTTGAGGTCCGAAACCAGGATTTCGGTCTGTGCCCGCAATTCCGGAACGACCGCGCCCAGCAGGATGGCGCTGCGCACCGACGAAAGCGCGTCCTCGGGCTTCACCAGGATCGCCGGCGGCGGATTGAGGCCCATGCGCTGCAGCGCGCCCAGCACTTCGGCCAGCACGTCGCGGCGCTTGGCCAGCGAGGCGCGGATGATCGCCTCCTTGCCCTTCAACCCTTCCAGTTTGCCGGCGATTTCCTCGATGTCCTGGCCGATCTTCTGCTCGGTCTTGGCGGACTGGATCAGGGCGGCCGTGATCGACGCATGGTCCTTCTTGACCGTGGCGATGTCGGCGGCAAGCCTGGCCATCCGCTCCGCCGACAGGGTAATCTCGTGCGAGACGCTTTCGTACTCCGTCCGGCTCCGGTCGGGGTCCGGGGCGGCATCGGACGCATCCTGCGCCTGTACAGGGCCTACAACTACATGGCCCACAAAAAGCAGGGACGCCGCCGCAATAACGCAGCCGCGCCAAAAGCCCACACTGGATTTTCCGTCTTCAGACATTCGAGGCCGACTGTATTGGCTGCACCGTTAACGAACCATCAACCATGTTCGCCAAGCCCGGTCGTTCAGCGGTTATGCGCGCCATTGGGGCGAAAATCCGGGCGTCGGGACCAATCGCAAGAAAATCACGATCGATGGTAGGGATGCCCGGCAAGGATCGTCGTCACCCGGTAAAGCTGCTCGGCCAGCATCACCCGCACCAATTGGTGCGGCCAGGTCAGCGCGCCGAAGGACAGCACCAGTTCCGCCTGGTCGCGCAGCGACGCGTCATGGCCATCCGCACCGCCAATCGCCACCAGCATCGCCTTGCGGCCACTGTCGCGCAACAGCCCGATGCGCCCCGCCAGTTCTTCCGATGGCAAGTTCTTGCCGCGCTCGTCGAGCAGCACCAGCGCCGTACCGGCCTGGAGATGCGCTTGCAGACGCTGCCCCTCCTCGCGGCGGCGCTCGGTCGCGGTCTGGGCACGGCTTTCCACGATTTCCGTTATGCCGGAGAATTCGATCCCGACCGCCGGGCCGCTCTTTGCCAGGCGGTCGAAATAGCGGTCCGCCAATTCCCGCTCGGGGCCAGCCTTCAGCCGGCCCACGGCATGGACGATCAACTTCATACCGGCCCTGCCGAGACGCTGCGGCTTGTCAGTGCAGCGTCTCTTCCTCGAGATCCGGCGTCTGCCACATCTTTTCCAGATTGTAGAAGTCGCGAACCTCGGGCCTGAAGATATGGACGATGATGTCGCCCGAATCGATCAGCACCCAGTCGGCGCCGGCCAGACCCTCGACGCGCGCGGTGCCCAAACCGGCCTCCTTCAGCGCCTTGAGGAGATGATCGGCGACAGCCGCGACATGACGGTGCGACCGGCCCGACGCGATGACCATATAGTCGCCGAGGCTCGATTTTCCCTGGATGTCGATGGAGACGATGTTTTCGGCCTTGGAGTCCTCGAGACTGGCAAGAACCACATTGATGGCGCGGGAAGCGGCGTCGTTTACGCTGATCCCGGCCGGTGAAGGCATGATGTCGGCCTTCTTCCGAAGTGCTGTTCTCAGTGTCTTTCCTTTCGCATCAAGAACAACCAGATCACCATGAAAGGCGGTGATACGCTCTAAATAGGCAGAGTCGCGTTGCAGTTTCAAGACAGGCTCTGCCATTAACGAAACCCACGGCCGCCACCTCTAACGCCTTCGTAGGAAGGGCGACGGCCGCATGGCCTTGGAAAACCTCACAGATTGACGCCCGGTCAGTTTCGCCATCGACTCAGGCGGCATTCGCCCGGCGCGGCAATTTCCAGTCGGGGCGCACGAAATGGCAGGTGTAGCCGTCGGGAATGCGCTCGAGATAATCCTGGTGCTCCGGTTCGGCTTCCCAGAAATCGCTGACCGGCGTCACTTCCGTCACCACCTTGCCGGGCCACAGCCCGGACGCGTCGACATCGGCGATGGTGTCCAGCGCCACCCGCTTCTGTTCCTCATCGGTATAGAAGATCGCGGAACGATAGCTTGCACCCCTGTCGTTGCCCTGCCGGTTCGGCGTCGACGGGTCGTGGATCTGGAAGAAGAATTCCAGCAGCGTGCGGAAGCTGGTCTTTTCCGGATTGAAGACGATCTCGATGGCCTCGGCATGGCTACCGTGATTGCGATAGGTCGCATTCGGCACGTCGCCGCCGCTATAGCCGACGCGCGTGGAAATCACACCCGGCATGCGGCGCACCAGATCCTGCATGCCCCAGAAACAGCCGCCGGCCAGAACCGCGCGTTCCTCACTCATGATACCACCTCCACCTGATCGACATAATCCGCGTAGCCTTCGGCTTCCATCGCCTCAAGCGGAACGAAGCGCAGCGAGGCCGAATTGATGCAATAGCGCAGCCCGCCTCTGTCCTGCGGGCCATCGGGAAAGACATGGCCCAAATGGCTGTCGCCATGGGCAGAACGCACTTCGGTGCGCACCATGCCCAGCGTGGCGTCGGTCAGTTCGCTAACATGGGCCGGCTCGATCGGCTTGGTGAAGCTCGGCCAGCCGCAATGGGATTCGAACTTGTCGGCCGATGCGAACAGCGGCTCGCCTGATACGATGTCGACATAGATGCCCGGCTTTTCGTTGTTCAGATATTCGCCGGTTCCCGGCCGCTCGGTGCCGTTCTGCTGGGTGACGCGATATTGTTCGGGTGAAAGGGCGGAAACGGCTTCCGCCGTCTTGCGGTAGTCGGCCATACTTGTCTCCATCGGCGTTTGATTTCCCCTAAAATGGGTATTCCATGGCCGCGTGTCCACCCTATTTGAACGGCGTACGCCCTGCCCGGTCCGGCCTCCCGGTGCGACAGCGGCGCAGGTCAAGATTTCCGCGCCGTGCCCGTTCCGGCATTGACAAGACAGTGATCGTCCTCCACCTCATGGCCGAACGCGTACAGGCGGCCCCTGCGCCGACAGGCGCGGCGCTTCGCAACCAGTATGAGGCGACGACCGGCATGACCGGATATTTTTCCTCCCCCTTCCCGCGCCGGACCTCGGTCGGCGTCGATGTCGGCGGCGTCCTGGTCGGCGGCGGCGCGCCGGTCGTGGTGCAGTCCATGACCAATACCGACACCGCCGATATCGACCGAACCGTAGCCCAGGTCGCGGCGCTTCACCGCGCCGGCTCGGAAATCGTGCGCATTACCGTCGATCGCGACGAGAGTGCCGCTGCCGTGCCGAAAATCCGCGAACGGCTTCAACGGCTCAACATCGATGTGCCGCTGGTCGGCGACTTCCACTATATCGGCCACAAGCTGCTTGCCGACCATCCGGCCTGCGCCGAGGCCCTGGCCAAATACCGCATCAATCCGGGCAATGTCGGCTTCAAGGACAAGCGCGACCGGCAATTTTCCGACATCGTCGAAATGGCGATCCGGCATGACAAGCCGGTGCGCATCGGCGTCAACTGGGGCTCGCTCGACCAGGAGCTGCTGACCCGGTTGATGGACCAGAACCAGGAACGAGGCTTTCCGCTGACCGCCCAACAGGTAATGCGCGAGGCCATCGTGCAGTCGGCCATTCTCTCGGCCGAAATGGCGGAAGAAATCGGCCTCGCGCGTGAAAAAATAATCCTGTCCGCCAAGGTCAGCGGCGTACAGGACCTGATCGCCGTTTATACCGAGCTTGCGACGCGCTCCAACCATGCGCTGCATCTCGGCCTCACCGAAGCCGGCATGGGCTCGAAGGGCATCGTCGCCTCGTCCGCCGCCATGGGCATCTTGCTGCAGCAGGGCATCGGCGACACCATCCGCATCTCGCTGACGCCGGAGCCGAACGGCGACCGCACCCGCGAAGTGCAGGTTTCGCAGGAATTGTTGCAGACCATGGGTTTCCGGCAGTTCGTGCCGATCGTCGCGGCCTGCCCCGGCTGCGGCCGCACCACCTCGACCGTGTTCCAGGAACTGGCGCAGAACATCCAGGAAGATTTGCGCAAGAACATGCCGGTGTGGCGCGAAAAATATCCCGGCGTGGAAAACCTCAAGGTCGCGGTCATGGGCTGCATCGTCAACGGCCCCGGCGAGTCCAAGCACGCCGATATCGGCATTTCACTGCCCGGCACCGGCGAGACGCCGACGGCTCCCGTATTCGTCGACGGCAAGAAGGCGGCAACGCTGCGCGGCCCCAACATCGCCAAAGATTTCGAAAAAATGGTCGCCGCCTATATCGAGCAGCGCTTCGGGCAAGGCGGCCAAGCCGCCGCCGAATAGCGCATGCGGGGCCGGTTCGCTGCCTGCGTGCTTGCTGTCTGCACGATCTGGGCCAGCGTCGCAGTTGCCGGCCCCTCGCTGACCGAACGCCAGAAACTGGTCGGCCGCGCCTGCGACCTGATCGAGGCGCAGGCGCAACAAAACGGCCTGTCCAGGGATTTCTTCGCCCGGCTGATCTGGAAGGAAAGCCGCTTCGACCCCAATGCGGTCAGCCCCGTCGGTGCGGAGGGCATTGCGCAATTCATGCCCGGCACGGCCAAAATGCGCGGCCTGGCCAATTCATTCGACATCGAGCAGGCGATCCCTGCATCGGCCCGCTACCTTGGCGAACTGAAAACCGGCTTCGGCAATCTCGGCCTGGCGGCAGCCGCCTACAATGCCGGCGAAAGCCGGGTTTCGCGCTGGCTGGCAAGCGGCGGCTTCCTGCCGCTGGAAACCGAGGACTATGTGCTCGACGTGATGGGCGAGCCGGCCGACAATTTCACCGACCGCGCTCATATGGGCACCATCCGCCCGCTCGATGCGAAGAAGACGTTTTCGGTAGCCTGCCGCAGCCTGCCGACGATCATGTCGCAAACGGTGGCAATGGCCAATATCAACATCAAGCCTTGGGGCGTGCAGGTGGCCGGCAATTTCCGGCGATCAGCGGCGATCAGGCAATGGCAGCGCGTGCAGGGCCGGTTCCACGCGTTACTCGGCGCGTACGAGCCGGTGGTAAGCCGCGTGCGCACGCCGATCGGCCGGCGCGGCGTCTATGCGGTGCGTATCGGGGTCGACAGCCGCGCGGGTGCCGGCGACATCTGCCAGAAGTTGCGCAGCATAGGCGGGGCCTGCGTGGTGATGCGCAACCGGTAAGGAGGCCTTATGGATCACGAGCAATTGCACCCCGACAAGCTCTATCACGATGCCGAACTCGTCGACTTCTACGATCTGGAAAACGAGGGCGGCGCGGATTTCGAATATTGCGTGGCCCTGGCGAAAGAGGCCGGCTCCGTGCTCGACCTTGGTTGCGGTACCGGCCTGCTCGCTGCCGCGCTGGCTAAGGGACGGCAGGTTACCGGCGTGGATCCCGCCCCCGCGATGCTGGATGTGGCGCGAAAGCGGCCCGGAACGGTCGAGTGGATCGAGGCCGATGCGCGCAGCGTGCGGCTTGGCCGCACCTTCGATCTCGTCGTGCTGACCGGCCACGCCTTCCAGGTTTTCCTGACGAAAAAGGACCGCCGATCGGTGCTGGAGACGATTGCCCTGCACCTTTCCCCCGATGGCCGCTTCATTTTCGACACGCGCAATCCAGCGCAACAGGAATGGCTGGAATGGACGCCGGCACAATCGCAACGCCGGCTGCATCACCCGCGCCATGGCGATGTGAGGGCATGGAACGACGTGCGCCGCGCCAGCGCGGAAGCTGTCACCTACTGGACATTTTACGAGATCGCCGACGCCCGGCGGACGCTCTCGGCTCAATCGCAGATTGCGTTTCCAGCCAAGGCTGGGCTGGAAGGGCGACTGGCGCGGCGCGCCCTATGCCGACACGTCGCCCGAGATTATCCCGATCGGGCGGCTCGCCTGAGTAGAGCATCGGACCGAAAAGTGGTTACCGGTTTTCGGATTATTCCGATGCTCAGTCAAGCGTTACAGCCCCGATCATGCTCGAATGAAACTTCAGGCGATCTTCGCCATCCCCGCCTCGCCGAGCCAGGTGCCGATCTTGGCGCCGAGACGGTCGGGCGACACCGGCTTGGGCAAATAATCGTCCATGCCGGCCTCGATGCACTTGTCGCGGTCGCCCTTCAGCGCATGCGCCGTCACGCCGATGATCGGGATACGCCTGCCGCCCCCCGCCTCGTCGGCGCGAATGGCGCGGGTGGCCTCGTAGCCGTTCATTTCCGGCATCGAGACGTCCATCAGGATCAGCTTGGGCGCCAGCGCCCGATACATCTCGACCAGAGTGCGGCCGTTCCCCGCGATCCGGTAGCTCAGCCCGAGGCCGCTCAGGATCTGGCCGAAGACGAGTTGGTTGATCTCGTTGTCCTCGGCGATGAGGATATCGACCGGCCCATTTGCGCTTAGCGGCGATGCGTCGGGAACCGGCTGCGGCGCCGAGCGAATGACGGTAAAGGCCGGGATTGCCGGTTTCGGACTGGCCGCCGGCTCGCGCACGAAGTGCGCCTTGCCGATCTGGGCGCGTGCCTTCTGGATGGACGAAATGACCGTGCCGAGCAGCACGGCCGAGCGTGCCGGCTTGGTCAGATAGGCGGCGATGCCGAAATCCACGATCAGCTTGCCGAAATCGACCTGGTCGACCGAGGTCAGCAGCACCACCGGGATGGCCGACAGCCTGCTGTCGCCGCTGATCGCCTTGGCGACATCGGCGCCGTTCATTCCCGGCATCTGGTAGTCTAGGATGATGCAATCGACCGACGCCCCGAGTTCGACGGCCCGGTGCAGGAAGGCAAGCCCGACCGCGCCGCTTTCGGCGGCGGCGCAATCGAAACCCCAGCCGCGCAACTGTTCGAGCAGGATGTTGCGGTTGACGGGATTGTCGTCGATG
Organism: Mesorhizobium sp. A623; assembly: GCF_054489405.1. NCBI lineage: Bacteria > Pseudomonadati > Pseudomonadota > Alphaproteobacteria > Hyphomicrobiales > Phyllobacteriaceae > Mesorhizobium > Mesorhizobium sp. A623. The sequence continues at coordinate 24,049 of NZ_JBTMXB010000007.1, read as the reverse complement.
ACCAGCACCCGCGCGCCGGTCACGTCCACCGGCACGATCTCATCGCGTACCTGCTTTTTATCGACAGCCAGGGACAGGGTGAACCAGAAGACCGATCCGCGCCCGATTTCGCTCTCGACGCCGATCTTGCCGCCCATCAGATCGATCAGCCGGGCGCTGATGGCGAGGCCGAGGCCCGTGCCTTCGTGGCGGCGCGTGGAGGAACCGTCCACCTGCGCGAATTTCTCGAACACGCTGTGCAGCTTTTCGGCCGGGATGCCGATGCCCGTATCCTCGACCCTTACCTTCATCTGGATCGCGCCATCGACGACTTCGCCGCTTACGTCGATCAGCACATGGCCCTTTTCGGTGAACTTGACGGCATTGCCGAGCAGGTTGGTGATGATTTGCCGGAAGCGCCCGGCATCGCCGACCACGAAGGCGGGAAGATGCGGATCGACGCGAACGATGAGTTCGAGGTTCTTTTCCGCCACGCGGGCCGAGACAAGGGTGGCGACATCCTCGACCGCTTCCACCAGGCAGAACGGCCCCGGATCGAGCGTAAGCTGGCCGGCATTGATCTTGGAGAAGTCGAGAATGTCGTTGATGATCGTCAAAAGCGCATTGCCCGACTTGACGATGACATCGGTGAACGTCTTTTGCCTCGAATTCAGCTCGGTCTTGGCGAGCAGTTCGGCCATGCCGAGAACGCCGTTCATCGGCGTCCTGATCTCATGGCTCATATTGGCCAGGAATTCCGACTTGGCGCGGTCGGCCGCTTCGGCCTTGAACAACGATTCGGCGGATTCGGCGAAGGCGCGGCGGATCGCCATTTCCATCGGCCTGAATATCCACAGCGCAACGATTGCCAGCGCAAACGCCAGCACCAGCGTTCCCCAAGCCAGAAGCCTGTCGCTATGCGCATCGGCAAGACGCCGCTCGTTGTCGATGGCGGTCCGGGCGCGGATCAGCATCGGCTGGGCGAAAAGGCTGTTCTGGTTGCTGATATCGTGGGCATGGAAATCGACAACGCTGCCTGCCGACGCCATCAGATTGAGGTTTCGCACCATGTCGCGCGCCGACCACAGCAAATAGCCGTTGACCGAGGCGGATGTCAGTTCGCTGGTCGTGCTCTTGTCGAGCCGTGGATTGATGGCATGGAGTTGGTCCGACAGGATTTGTATATCCTCGACCAGGCGGTCGGCGTGAGCCGTCGCGGATTTGGCCAGTTCTTCACTTGTATCGGCCCGCCATGAAGTAGAGGCGGATTCGGCGAAATTGGACGCCTCGTTGAGATCCCCGGAGAATTTCACCATGTGGCCGCCCAACCGATCGACCTGATGACGGTACGAACTCGCCTGATTGAGCAGGAAGATGCCGGCGGCAACCGACAGCGCAAGGATCAGAAGACCCGATACATACCTTATCCGGATGGACCGGATTAACGAAGAATATTCCCGCATGCGCAACCCCAAACCCATACGCACCATTTTTAATGGCCGGGATTACGCTCTATTAGGGTTAAAATTTGGTTCTGTTGGTCGCTTTACTTGATCCGCCGCTTATTTAGAGGCTGTTTGAAGATCAACTGGCGCGGGTGGCGATGAAGACCGCAGCCGCGTTCAAAAGCGCGGCCTTTTCGCCGTAAGGCTCAAGCAGACCGTGCGCCTGGCCGACGAGGCCCTGAAGCTGCTGCCGCGCCCAGGCAACGCCGTGCAGCGCCACAAGCGTGGCTTTTCCGGCGGCTTCATCCTTGCCGGTTGCCTTGCCCATCTGCCCGGCATCGGCGGTAACGTCGAGCAGGTCGTCGGCGAGTTGAAAGGCAAGACCGATCGCCGAGCCGAATTCCGCCAGCCTTTCGCGGTCTGCCGCCGGCGCGCCGGCAAGGATCGGCCCTGCCTCGCAGGCAAAGCGGATCAAGGCGCCGGTCTTCATCGCCTGCAGCATGATGATGCCGCCCTCGTCGGGCCTGTTGCGCTCGGCGTCGAGATCGAGCATCTGCCCTCCCGCCATGCCGCCGGCGCCCGCCGCGCGGGCAAGCGCCGAGACCAGCGCTATCCTGCGCTCGGGCGCAAGCATCGTGGCGTCGTCGGCCAGGATATCGAATGCCAGCGTCAGCAGCGCGTCCCCGGCCAGGATCGCGCTCGCCTCGCCAAAGGCCTTGTGCACCGTGGGTTGTCCCCGCCGCAGATCGTCATCGTCCATGGCCGGCAAATCGTCGTGGATCAGCGAATAGCAATGCACGCATTCGAGCGCGGCCGCGACCCGCAACGCGCCGTCGCCATCGCCATCGCCATCGCTTGAAAACAGCGCAGCGCTTTCCAGCACCAGAAAGGGCCGCAGGCGCTTGCCGCCATTGAGGACGCCATGGCGCATGGCCGCCATCAGGCCGGCCGGGCGGGCGATCTCGCCCGAAAGCGGCCGATCTTCGAGCAGTTGCCGCAACACAGCATCCACCGCCTGCCCGCGCACGGCAAGCGCTGCCTCCAATGCCATCTGGTCGCCTATCGTCATGGCGGCGAGCGGTAGCCGACACTCAGGCGTTGCGCAAGAAGCCAAGCACCATTATGCCGGAAGCGGGGATACGGAAGGCGGGCGGCGTGGCGGAACCGATCATTGATCCCGAAATCGAATGGCCCGGGACCGAGAGGCTCGAGTCCGCAAGGCCAGAAATTGAACGGCCCGAATCCGAAAGGCTTGAAATGTCGGCACGGCCAAGACGGGGGAACCGCGCCCGACGAAAGGGCTGGGTCCGGCGCGGCATTCTGGGCGTCGTCGCCGTGGCGGTCCTGCCGCTGGCATTGACGCTGCTTTACCTGCCGTCCTTCGTCCACCCCGTCTCCACGCTGATGCTGAAGGATCTGGCGACATTCACGAGCTATGACCGGCGTTGGGTTTCGATCGACGACGTGGCGCCGGTTCTGGCGCATTCCGTCATCATGTCGGAAGACGGCCAGTTCTGCTTCCATCACGGCATCGACCTGCGTGAATTGAAGGGCGTGGTTGATGACGCGCTGCAGGGCGAGGCCACGCGCGGCGCTTCGACCATCACCATGCAGACGGTGAAGAACCTGTTCCTGTGGTCGCGGCCGCTGGCCAGCCTGCGCAAGTTGATCGAACTGCCGCTGGCCGTCTATTTCGATGCCGTCCTGCCGAAGCGGCGTATCATGGAAATCTACCTCAACATCGCCGAGTGGGGGCCCGGCATCTACGGGATCGAGGCCGCCGCCCAGCATCACTTCGGCATTTCCGCCAAAAAGCTGTCGCGGCGCCAAGCTGCCCTGCTTGCCGTTACCCTGCCCAATCCGATCGCCCGCAACCCCGCAAAGCCCGGCAAGGGATTGCGGCGGCTGGCGAACGTGATCGAACACCGCGCCGCTCGGTCCGGCGCCTATGTCGGCTGCCTCGATTGAGCCGGAACCGATGAAAAAATTATGCGGCGGCGCTGGCCAAAACCACGGAGGGCGTGTATAGGCACCCCACTTATCTCAGATTCCGGCCCCGGCAAGAGGCCCTTTCGAGGGCATGCGGGGCTTTTTGACCATGTAATGGAGCATATCCATGGCCGTACCGAAGCGAAAAACCTCTCCCTCCAAGCGCGGCATGCGCCGTTCGGCCGACGCGTTGAAGGCCCCGACCTATGTCGAGGACAAGAATTCCGGCGAAATGCGCCGCCCGCACCACATCGACCTGAAGACCGGCATGTATCGCGGCCGCCAGGTTCTGGAGCCGAAGGAAAGCTGAACCCGGCTTCCATCGGCGATACGTATCCGAATGACCGGCCCGCTGGCCGGTCTTTTCGCGTTTGCGGCGGCGTTTCCATCACCAGCGACGCCTGATCGGGCACTTGATCGGGCGGGCTACGCATTGAAGATACTTGACGCGAAACGCTTGCCGTCTTCTACAGGAGGCACGCAATGCGGAGATTTGAAATGCTCGGTGCCGTTCCCCTGCTGATCGTGCCCTTCATCCTCTACAATCTGGGGCTTGCGGGCTTTCTCGGCGTCGGCGCGGCCGGCGACCCCTGGGCAACGGTGATCTTCACCCTGGGCATGATGTCGGGCGGCGTCTTTTCCATGACGCTCGGCGATCTCATGGTGCTGATCGGGCTGGCCTTCTTCTTCGTGGAAATCCTGAAATCGACCCGCACCAGCAACGCCTCGGTGATGGACCACCTTCTCTCGACCTTCGTCTTCGTGGCCTATCTGGTCGAGTTCCTGTTGGTGAAGGGCGCGGCCCACTCCGTATTCTTCACGCTGACGATCATCGCGCTGATCGACGTTCTGGCCGGCTTTTCCGTCTCCATCCGCGCGGCCGGCCGCGACGTCAATCTCAGTTAGATTTTTCTTTATTTTTCCGCAATTCCGGACGGAAAACCGGCTTCCATTTTTCCTGGAATTGCTTAGCCCGCGTCGGGCGTAAAGCCTGCCGCCTGAATGCCGGCGATGGCGGCTGCCTCGTCATTGTCGGACGTGTCGCCCGAAATGCCGACCGCGCCGATGATCGCGCCCGATCCGTCCCGGACGAGCACGCCGCCTGGAACCGGCACGACGCGGCCATCGGAAACGCCCGACAGACCCTGCATGAAGTGAGGACGCTCCATCGCTGCCTTCGCGACCGTTCGCGAACCCGCATCCATCGCAAGCGCGCCAAAAGCCTTGCCGCTGCCGATCTGCAGGCGCAGGAACGAGGCCCCGTCCTGCCGCTGGAACGCAACCAGATGCCCGCCGGCATCCAGAACCGAAACACCAAGCGGCTTCAACTTTAGCTCGGCGGCCTTGGTGAAAGCGGCATCGATGATCTTGTTGGCTTTATCGAGTGGCAGGGCCGTCATGAATATCTCCAGTTACAAAAAGCACAATTTTCCGGCCTGCCGGGCAGATGACAATAGCGCCCCGCGTTGAAAGTGCTTCTTAGAGACCGTTTGGAAATTCTACCCTGACGGTCATCTGGCGCGGTTTTCTGCGCTTTCGGTGCTCACGTACCGGTGTACGCTCCGCTCCGGTTCTCGAAAACCACGCCATATGCCTCGGCAGGGCGAATTATCAAACGGTCTCTTAGTCGAAATGGCCTGTCAGGCAGGCTTCTTTTTCGCGCGCGGCTTCTTGACCGGCGCGGGCGGTGCGTTGGCAAGATCCTCGGCTTCCTTGGCGAGCCGCAAGGCCTTCAACTTGTCGGTCTTGATCTGGCGCGCCTTGCCCTCTGCGACATATTCCGCCATCGCCTTTTGCCGGACGGAGGCCTGCTCTTCCTGCTTCTTGAAGCGCAGGTCGGCACGGGCGCGCGCGGTGTCTTTGGAATTTTCCACCAAATGCTTATCCAATCGCGTGTGTATAACTTCGACCCTTAGTAGCAGACGCCGGCCTGAAATAGCGAACTAACTTGCCCGCGGCGGCCGCTTCCAGCGACAGTCAGGCTTCCCAGAACTGATCCAGCCACAGGTTGAGCTTCAGGAAGCCGCGATTGCTGACCGCATAGACGCGGCGCGTTCCCTCCGCCGTGGCGCTGACCAAGCCGGCTTCGAGCAACACCTTCAGGTGCTGGGAAACGGCCGGGCGCGATACCGGCAGGCCAGAGGCAAGCTCATTGACGGTCTTTGGCCCGCGTCGCAGTTCCTCAAGCAGGTAGCGCCTGTTGGGATCGGCTATGGCGGCAAACGCGTCGACTTGCATCATGCTTCATTTGTGGGGCAAAGCCGACCAAAGCTCAACCTTCGGTTTCATCTTTTCTACGCGGGTCGAGCCGGAGCGATTCCGGCGTGATCGACCGTTCGACCGGCAGCGTCTTGAACGCGTCGCGATCCTCGATGGGAACCGGCGCGCGGCGGCGCACGCGCAGCATGGTGTAGCCGGCAAGGCAAAGATGCGCGAAGGCGGTGGCCAGGAACAGGCTTTCGGGACGCATCCAGCCCATCAGGCCAGCCGCCAGCAACGGCCCGATCATGGTGCCGAAGCCGTAAAGCATGAGCAGCCCTCCCGAAACTTTTACGAAATCCTCGGCGTCGGCATGGTCGTTGGCATGCGCCACCGCGATCGAATAGAGCGTATAGGCGAACGCGCCATAGGCCGCCGTGAAGACGATGACGAAAGTGCCCGAACGCGGCTGGAACAGAAACAGCGCAAGGGCGAAAAGGGCTGCGCCGCCGGCCGCCCCCGCCAGCACGTAGCGGCGGTCGGTCCGGTCGGACAGCCGCCCTGCCGGCATCTGCATCGCAGCCCCGGCCACGACCACAAGCGACATCATCAGCGCGATCTGGGGCGTCGAGACGCCGATGCGCGCGCCATAAACCGCACCCAGCGTTCCCCATGCGCCGTTGGCGATGCCGATCAGCACGCAGGCGACGGCCGAAACCGGCGAATTGGCGTAAAGGCCCTTCAGGTCAAGCGAAACATCCTGCAGCGGCTTGGGATGCGACGCGCTCGAAACGGCGGTCGGGATCAGCGACAGGCAAAAGAAGATGCCGGTAATCATGAACAGCGACGCCGATTGCACATCGCCCGCCGCGACGATCATCTGCCCGGCCATGATCGAGGCATAGGTGACCATCATATACATGCCGAATACCGTGCCGCGCGTCTCGTTGGTCGCCTTTTCGTTCAGCCAGCTTTCGATGACCATGAAAGCGCCGGCCATGACGAAGCCGGTACAGGCGCGCAGCAGGATCCAGACAGTTTCATTGATGATGAGCCCGGTCAAAAGCGCAACGATCGCGGCTGACGCGGCAAACGTGCCGAAGGCCCGCACATGGCCGGCGCGCCGCACGATGCGGGGCGCAAAGAAGCAGCCGGCGACGAAGCCGCCGGCCCAGGCCGTGCCCATCAGGCCGAGCGACGCCGTGGAAAAGCCTTCCGCCTGCCCGCGCAACGGCATGAGCAGGCCGTGCAATCCCGATGCGGCAAGCAGGAACGCCGTTCCCCGCAGGAGAGACAGGATTGGTGTGTAGGCTGCAAACATCGGGCTGCTCGGGTCAAGAGTGGGCTTGGGTGTCGCAGAGATGCGTCGTTTCAGGCTTTTCGGCGGCGCTTGCCGTGTTTAGCCGCGTCTGAACAGGGCTTCCGCCTCCGATTTGGTCGCGTCCTTGGTCTTGAGTTCGGCCTCGAGCCTGGCTATTTCCTCACGCAGCAATCCTATCCGTTCCCGCAATTCGCTCTGCGCGAGAAGCGACAAATCCTGCCCGATTTCGTGCGGCTTGGGCTTTTTCCTGGGTTCGTCGTCGAAGATCGCCATTGCCGGTCCTCCGCATCGCGTCGAATAGTTTGCCTGATTTGCCAATCAGCATACATAGGGCAGCGGCAAGGATCAAAAGCAACAGAGCGGAGCGACCCGGTGAGCGCACGGCACACGATTCCAGACAAGATGAACGCGGTGGCGATCTCCACGCCCGGCGGGCCGATGGTGCTGAAGCCGGAGCGGCGCGCCGTGCCGCAGCCAGCCCCCGGCGAAATCCTGATCCGCGTCCATGCAGCCGGCGTGAACCGGCCCGACGTGCTGCAACGCAAGGGCGCCTATCCGCCGCCCATAGGCGCGTCCGACCTGCCCGGCCTCGAAGTAGCCGGCGAAGTGGCGGCCCTTGGCGAAGGCGCGGCGCGCTGGGCCGTCGGCGACCGCGTCTGCGCGCTGACGCCGGGCGGCGGCTATGCCGAATATGTCACAGTGCATGCCAGCAACGCGCTGCCGCTGCCTGCCGGCTTTACCTACACGGAAGCGGCCGCCGTGCCCGAAACCTACTTCACCGTCTGGCACAATGTGTTCGAGCGCGGCGCCTTGAAGGCCGGCGAGGTGCTTTTGGTCCATGGCGGCTCGTCCGGCATCGGCACGACCGCGATCCAGCTTGCATCGGCCTTCGGCGCCACCGTCATCGCCACCGCCGGCTCGGCGGAAAAATGCGAAGCCTGCGTAAGGCTCGGCGCATCGTGCGCGATAAACTACCGCGACGAGGATTTCGTGGCCGTGGTCAAAGAGGCGACCGGCGGCGCGGGCGCCAACGTCATCCTCGACATGGTCGGCGGGGCCTATGTCGGCCGCAACTACGACGCCGCCGCCGTCGAAGGCCGCATCGTCCAGATCGCCACGCAGGGCGGAGCCGTGGCCAGCGCCGATTTTTCCAAGCTCATGATCAAGCGGCTGGTCCATACCGGCTCGACGCTGCGGCCGCGCACGGTCGAATTCAAGGGATCGGTCGCCGCCGGCCTCGAAAGCCAGGTGTGGCCGCTGCTGGCAACCCGCCGCGTCGCCCCGGTGATGGACATGATCTTCCCGCTCAACGACGCATGGCGGGCGCACGAGCGCATGGAAGAGGGCGAACATATCGGCAAGATCGTGCTGGACGTCGGCTGAAAAGGCGGCCGCCGCCATTTTAAGCATGCGTTAATGTTGCAATGCAGCATTTGCATTGCCGCCATGCAAAATCATGCATTTATTTCGGGAACCGAAAGAACTATCTACCTCCCATCAGATTGAACAACCCCCGATGGAGGAAATCATGAACCCGATCCGCTCTTTCCGTAACTGGCGCATGTACAACGAGACCGTGCGCGAACTGAACCGCCTCAACACCCGCGAGCTGAACGACCTCGGCATCAATCGCGCCGACATCCAGAAGATCGCCCGCGCTTCGATCTAATCTGAAGCCTGGCCCCGCAAAGCGCATCCGCGCCCGAGGCCAGGCAACAAAGTAGAGCCGAACAGCACAGCATTCCGTGTTCGGTTCCGAACCAGCCAGACCCTGTCCGGCGGGTTTGTTCTTTTTGGCGGCAAAACGCCGCCATGGATGCCATAGCCACCGGCAATCGGCCGGCAGCGGTCTGAACAGAAAAACACCATGATGTTCCGGCGAAAATCATCTCGCCGGAACGGGCAAGGCCTGCCCTGTCAGCCGGTCCGTTCAGTGAGCGGTCGGCTGCGCTTTCAGCTTTTCAATCTCGTCCTTGAGTGCCAGCTTGCGTCGCTTGAGATCCACGATCTGAAGATCGTCGACAGAGGGATGGGTCATCGCGTTGTCGATTTCACGCTCGATATCGCCGTGTTTTCTGTGCAACTCGTCAAGATGGTTAGCAAGAGACATGATTGGTGCTCCCTTTCATGATTTCCTCGACTGCTGCCGTCAGGACGTCCACCGCAGGCAAGTCTGTGACGGCACGATGACAGTGTGCCACCAACAGACTCTCATGTCGAATGCCCACTCTCGCATTTCCCGATAAAGTGAAACGTGCTAGAAGCACTCTACCGGCTCGTATTGCGCAGCCGGTCCCGCCCGATTGCCCATCGCTGGGCGCAGCACACACGCAGATGGAACGATGCCCGATCAGGAACAGGCCGATACCCGCCTAGAGTTTGCTCGATTGAAGCAGGAGCATGCGGATTTCGACGCCGCCATCAACGCGATGATTGCCATGGGCTGCGATCCGCTCCAGATTCAGCGAATGAAGAAGAAGAAATTGTTCCTCAAGGACAGGCTGATGGCGCTGGAAGACAGGATCATCCCCGACATCATCGCCTGACCGGGTCGCAACACCCGCTGCTTGCGGCTTTCCGTCAATTCCGCTACGTCGTCGTTTTGCCGCCGGGAGCCTGACATTGAGCGATCAACGCGTCGACGTCGCCATTATCATGGGCAGCCAGTCGGACTGGGCCACCATGCGCCATGCCGCCGAAACGCTGGAAGCGCTCGGCGTGCCGCACAAGGCGCTTATTGTCTCCGCCCACCGCACGCCGGACCGGCTGTATGAATTCGCCAAGGGCGCGAAAGCGGCCGGCTACAAGGTAGTTATCGCGGGTGCCGGGGGTGCTGCCCATCTGCCCGGCATGACCGCCGCCATGACGCCGCTGCCGGTCTTCGGCGTGCCGGTTGAATCAAAGGCACTATCGGGGCAGGATTCGCTCTATTCCATCGTGCAGATGCCGGCCGGCATCCCGGTCGGAACGCTGGCCATCGGCAAGGCCGGCGCGATCAACGCGGCGCTGCTGGCAGTCGCCGTGCTGGCGCTCAACGACGAAGCGCTTGCCGGCCGCCTCGACGCCTGGCGCGAAGCCCAGACCGCAAAGGTAGCGCTCGAGCCGGTGGACGCACCATGAGCCTGCCGGCCGGATCGACCATCGGCATCATCGGCGGCGGCCAGTTGGGCCGCATGCTGGCGATGGCCGCCGCCCGCCTCGGCTACAGGACGGTCGTGCTCGAACCGCAGCCGGATTGCCCGGCCGCACAGGTCGCCAACCGGCAGATCGTGGCCGCCTATGACGATGCCGCGGCACTTGCCGAACTGGCTGCGGCATCGGCCGTCGTCACCTATGAATTCGAAAACGTTCCCGTTGGCGCGGCCCAAAGCCTGGCAGCGACGGTTTCGGTCTATCCGCCGGCCCGCGCCCTCGAAGTAGCGCAAGACCGGGTAACTGAGAAAAAATTTCTCAACGGCATAGGCGTGCCCACCGCCGACTTCTGCCCGGTGTCCACCGACGAGGAACTGACGCAAGCTCTGCACAAATTCAACGGCAGCGGCGTGCTGAAGACGCGGCGCATGGGCTATGACGGCAAGGGCCAGCGCGTGTTCCGAAACATGGCGACCGGCGGCTTTGCCGGCACCTGCGAGGCGATGGGCTCGGTGCCGCTTATCCTGGAATCGCTGGTCGGCTTCGAGCGCGAGATTTCCGTGATCGCCGCGCGCGGCATCGATGGCTCGATCGCCGCCTACGATCCCGCCGAGAACGTGCATCGCGCCGGCATCCTGCACAGTTCGACCGTCCCTGCCGCGATTTCGGCGCAGACGGCCATCGCGGCACAGGCTGCGGCGAAAACAATCCTGACCGCGCTCGACTATGTCGGCGTCATCGGCGTCGAATTCTTCGTTCTGGAAGACGGCTCGCTGCTCGCCAACGAGATTGCGCCGCGTGTCCACAATTCCGGCCACTGGACGGAAGCCGCCTGCACCGTCTCGCAGTTCGAGCAGCATATCCGCGCCGTTGCCGGCCTGCCGCTCGGGCAGCCTCGCCGCCACTCGAACTGCGTCATGGAAAACCTCATCGGCGACGATGTTTTGCGCACGGACGAATTGCTTGGCCAAGCCGATGTGATGCTGCATCTCTACGGCAAGGCCGAAGCCCGCCCCGGCCGCAAGATGGGCCATTTCACACGCGTCCTGCGCAATCGCTGAGAACGCGGCCCGCTGCAGGTGAATCCGTGGTGCCGAGAGCCTGTCGCGGTTGACACGGACAAGACTCCTCGTTTATGAGCCGGGCACAGGAAATGGCGTGTCTTCGGGCGTGCCTTCAGATTTTGGCCCGCACAGGGCATAGACCGACAGGCAAGACCATGAAGATCAAGAATTCGCTCAAGTCGCTGCGCGCGCGTCACCGCGACAACCAGCTCGTCCGCCGCAAGGGCCGCGTCTATATCATCAACAAGACCGCTCCGCGCTTCAAGGCGCGCCAGGGTTGAGTTGTCGTGACGGAGGCCGCGCCTCCGTCGCCTGACGCCACGGCCGGTTCGCCGGCTGTCACGCTAAATTCAGTTTGACGTTCCCCTGGCCGAGGATAGACTCCCCGCCATGCGGAATGTCTTTGCGTTTCTGGCCGTTCTTTTGCTGCTGGGCGTTGCGCCGCCGGCATTGGCGGGCGCTCCGGCGACGCCTTCTGCCGCGACCGCCCAGAAAGCCCGGCTCGACAAGCTGTTTGCCGATCTCAAGCGCGAGCGCAACGACAAGGCGGCCGAGCGCATTGCCGGCAATATCTGGCGGGAATGGACGGATTCCGGCAGCGCCAGCATCAATCTGATGATGCAGTGGTCGCAAAAGGCCATGGAAACGCAAAAATTCGGCGTCGCGCTCGATTTTCTCGATCAGGTGGTGACGCTCGACCCGACCTATGCCGAAGGCTGGAACCGTCGCGCCACCGTTCACTACATGATGAAGAGCTATGGCAAGTCGATGGCCGACATCGACCGGACCTTGCGGCTGGAGCCACGCCATTTCGGCGCACTGTCGGGCCTGGCGCAGATCATGGCGGACACCGACCACAAGCAGGCGGCGCTGGATGCCTGGCAGCGCGTGCTTGCCATCTACCCGATGATGCGCAGCGCCCAGGAACAGGTTTCGACCCTGTCCGAGGAACTGGCCGGCGAACGCATCTGATCCACGCGATCGGGGTCGCGGTTCCGGCGGGTCAGCGGCCGCCGTCTTCCGAGCCGACATAGGCGATGCGCAGCATATTGGTCGAGCCGGGCGTCCTCAGCGGCACGCCGGCGGTGATGATGATACGGTCGCCACGCTGGCCGAACCCCTCCTCCAGCGCGATGCGGCAGGCGCGCGTGACCATGTCGTCCAGGTCGCTGGCGTCCGGCGAGACGACGCAGTGCGTGCCCCATACCAGCGACAGCCGCCGCGCCGTGTTGAGGATCGGCGTTAGCGCGATGATCGGCACTTGCGGGCGCTCGCGCGCGGCGCGCAGGCCGGTGGTTCCCGACGCCGTGTAGGTGACGATGGCGGACAGGTTCAGCGTCTCGGCGATTTCGCGCGCCGCAAACGAGATGGCGTCCGCGCCGGTCTTTTCCGGGGCCGCGCGCTGGCCATTGATGACGGCAGCATAGGTCGGGTCCTGTTCGACCTTCTGGGCGATGCGGTTCATGGTCGCCACCGCCTCGACCGGATAGGCGCCCGCAGCCGATTCCGCCGACAGCATCACCGCATCCGCGCCCTCGAACACCGCCGTGGCGACGTCGGACACTTCCGCGCGGGTGGGAACCGGGGCCTCGATCATCGATTCCAGCATCTGGGTGGCGACGACGACCGGCTTGCCGGCGCTGCGCGCCTTGCGGGTGATCTGCTTCTGGATGCCGGGTACGGCCTCGAGCGGCATTTCCACGCCGAGATCGCCGCGCGCGACCATGATGGCGTCGGAAAGCTCCATGATCTCGGCCAGCCTGGCGACGGCCTGCGGCTTCTCGATCTTGGACATGATGAGCGCGCGCCCGCGCGCGATCTTGCGCGCCTCGGCCAGGTCTTCGGGACGCTGGATGAAGGACAGCGCGATCCAGTCGACGCCCGCGTCCAGCGCCGCGTCGAGGTCCCTGCGGTCCTTCTCGGTCAGCGCGCCGACAGGCAGGTCGGTGTCCGGCAGGCTGACGCCCTTGCGGTCGGAGATGTTGGTGCCGGCAACGACCGTGCAGACAATCTGCTTGCCGTCGCTCTTGAGCGCCGTCAGTTCCAGCCTGCCGTCATCGATCAGCAGGCGGTGGCCGGCCTGCACGGAGCTGAGGATTTCCGGGTGCGGAAGATAGACGCGCGATGCGGTGCCGGGCTCGGGATTGTCATCCAGCGTGAAAGTCTGGCCGGCGGTCAAGGTTTCCTTGCCATTGGCGAATTTGCCGACGCGAAGCTTCGGTCCCTGCAGGTCGGCGAGGATGCCGATGGGGCGGCCGACCTTTTCCTCGACAGCGCGGATGCGGCCGATCAGCGTGCGCATCAGTTCGTGATCGGTATGGCTCATATTGATGCGGAAAACGTCCGCGCCCGCTTCGAACAGCTTTTTCAGCATTTCCTCGGACGAGGAGGCGGGACCGATGGTGGCGAGTATCTTAACCTTGCGGTTGCGTCTCATGGACTCTTGCTTTCGGGGGCGGCAGCAGCGCCGTCCGTTGCGGGCTGATCGGTGAGCTGGACCATCCAGCTTGCCTGTTCGCCCGTGTCGTATTCCTGGAAGCCGGCGCGCTGGAAGCCGCGCGCGATGCAGTCGCTGACGCCGGCTATCTTGAACTCTTTTTCGGCCACGCACATGTTGATGGGGCCGTCCCAGCGCCCGCCGCGCTCGGCGTCTTCCGCGTAGAGGTAGTAGAAGCGCGATGACAGCGGCCCTTCGATCAGCGTCTTGCAGCTCGACCCGTCAATGTGCCACCAGCCCTCGGTGATCCAGCCCGCCTTGGCGCGGTAGCCGATGCCGACGCCGATCAGGTTCTGCGTCGCGTTGCAGACGCGAAAGTCGGCCCGCGCCGGCGTGGCCGCAACCAGCGTCATCAGCGACGCGGCGGCGATTGCAAACGGCAAAAAGGCAGCGCGCCGAAGCGGCCTGCCAGCGGAAATCATGCTCAAAACCCTCAACAACGACGCAGTCATATGGCTCTCACGTCCCTTTTCGGAAAACTCCGCGCGCAAGTCAACGCGCCGGATCGCCTAAATCCAATCGATTTAGATGCTGCCGGGCACGGCCGTGCGCGGCCTTACACCAGATTTCTGCAAAAACCTTGTTCAAACAACGGCATTGCGCCCGTTCCCTGTTCGTGGAATGACGCTACCACTGCTCCTTTGACGATAAATGGATCCTTTTGGCTCCCCATGACCCGATCCACAGTTTTCGCGCCCTTCGACATCATCGAGGGTGATCGCAGGCGCGGCATTGTCCTTGTTGCCGACCATGCGCGGCGCGACCTGCCGGAAGAATATGGCAATCTGGGCCTGCCGGCAGCGGAATTCGACCGCCACATCGCCTACGACATCGGCGTCGAGGCGGTGACGCGCGAGCTGGCCGCCCTTCTCGGCGCGCCGGCCGTCATCGCGACCTTTTCACGCCTGCTGATCGATCCGAACCGCGGCGAGGACGACCCGACGCTGATCCGCCAGCTTTACGACGGCACCGTCATCCCGGCGAATTATCCGATGCTCGCCGAGGAACGCGAAAGACGGCTGGAAACCTTCTATCGGCCCTATCACGATGCGGTCGGGGCCATGGTCGCCTCGGTCGCGCAGGCGTCCGGCAAGGCGCCCTTCATCCTGTCGGTGCATTCCTTCACGCCGTCCATGCACGGAAGGGCAAGGCCATGGCATGTGGGCCTGCTGTGGGACCTGGACGACCGCGTCGCCCGGCCCCTGATGGAGATGCTGGCGGCGGACGAGAAGCTGAGCATCGGCGACAACGAACCCTATGACGGGGCGCTGCGCGGCGACACGATGTTCAAGCACGCCGTCGTCAACGGCTTCGCGCACGCGCTGATCGAGATACGGCAGGACCTGATCGCCGACCCTGAGGGTGCTGTCGCCTGGGCCGAGCGGCTGGCTCCGATCGTTGAAGAAATCAACCGCAGGCCCGATATACATCAGGTGAAGCAGTTCGGCTCGCGAACCGGGCCGCTGTGAGAAACAGGTGACGGAGGCGACCATGACCCCATTGAGCGACGAACAGAAACGCGATTTCGAGGCCGCCGCCTTCCGCCGGCTGCTCGGCCATCTGCGCGAGCGCAGCGACGTCCAGAACATCGACCTGATGAACCTGGCCGGCTTTTGCCGCAACTGCCTGTCCAACTGGTATCGCGAGGCCGCCGAGGAGCAGGGCGTTGCCCTGTCCAAGGAAGAATCGCGGGAAATTGTTTACGGCATGCCCTATGTCGACTGGCAGAAGCAGCACCAGACCGAAGCCTCGGATGCCAAGAAGGCTGCGTTCGAGGTCAGCCGGCCGGCAGATCACTGATCCGCCTTTTCTTGCGCTCCGGGACGGGAGTGCGTCCTTCGAGGCTCGCCCATGGCTCGCACCTCAGGATGAGGACCGTGGTGCTACAGTACCCAAATCAGAGGTGCGGTAGGCTGCCATTCTTATTCTGAAGTCAGTAGCCCTACCGTCCCCATCCTAAGATGCCGTGGTGCTCTACGGTCCTCATCCTGAGGTGCCGCGGAGCGGCCTCGAAGGACGCACCACGCACCAAAGAAAAACGCCCCGGCAAGACCAGGGCGTAAAAAAAACTCAAGCGGCGCTGAGTTTGGCCAGGGTCTCGTCGTCGACCTCGAAATTGGCATAGACGTTCTGCACGTCGTCGTCGTCTTCGAGCGTGGCGACCAGCTTCATCAGCGATTGCGCGCGTTCCTCGTCGACCGGGATGCTGCTTTGCGGCTTCCAGATGATTTTTACCGATTCCGCCTCGCCAAGTGCGCCTTCCAGCGCCTTTGACACGTCGCCGAGGCCCTCGAAGGCGCACAGGATGGTGTGGCCGTCCTCGTCCGACTGCACGTCGTCGGCGCCGGCCTCGATCGCCGCGTCCATGACTTTTTCGGCGTTGCCGGCGGAGGCGGGATAAAAGATTTCGCCGACGCGGTCCCACATGAACGACACCGAGCCGGTTTCGCCCATGGCGCCACCGGCCTTGGTGAAAGCGGCCCGCACATTGGAGGCCGAGCGGTTGCGGTTGTCGGTCAGCGCCTCGACGATGAGGGCGATGCCGCCGGGGCCATAGCCCTCATAGCGCACTTCCTCATAGTTTTCCGCATCGCCCATCGAGGCCTTGTTGATGGCGCGCTGGATGTTGTCCTTCGGCATCGACACGGCCTTGGCGTTCTGAACCGCAAGGCGAAGGCGCGGGTTCATCGACACGTCGGGCGCGCCGGTCTTGGCGGCGACGGTGATTTCGCGCGCCAGCTTGGAAAACATTTTCGAGCGGACCGCGTCCTGGCGGCCCTTGCGGTGCATGATGTTCTTGAATTGTGAATGGCCGGCCATGGGGTTCCTGTCGTCTTCGCGGCGGTCGGGCCGTCTGACGCTCGCACGGGCCGCGCCGGGGACAGTCCAACATTTTTCGATAATGGCCGGCTTATAGATAAATCGGCTCAATTCGTCCAGCCGGCCGAGGAAAAGTCGACGGCGAAGCTGTCATGCCGGCCGCGATCCGGCGTCAGCCCTCCATATCCGCCTGCAGCCGGTCGATAATGCTGAGCGCGTGCGTGGCGTATTCGCTGATCCAGCGGTCATGAATGCGCTTGATCGGCAGCGCGTCGAGATGGTTCCATCGCTCGCGCCCCTTGCGCTTGGCCACCACCAGGCCCGCCTCCTCCAGCACTTTCAGATGCAGCATCACCGTGCAGCGGTCCAGGTCGGCGAAGGCCTCGCACAGCATGCCCGTGGTGCGCGGCCCGTCCTTCAGCTCGTCCAGCAGCAGGCGGCGGCGCGGATGCGCCAGCGCCTTGAATACGGCATCGTCTCTGGTTTCGCTTGACATGTTATGTTTATATAACATATTTTACGGACTTCAAGAAATGCAAGCCAGGGAGTTGTGGACATGTCCGTTGGATTCCGTGTTTCCGGCCGCATCGGCAAGCCGGTGGCCGAGGTTTTCGATGCCGTGGTCAATCCGAAGAAGTTGAGCGGCTATTTCACGACGCTGGGCGGCGCCAGCGCGCCGCTGGTTGCCGGCACCACCGTCACATGGTGGAAGACGGTGCCGGTGGAAGTCGACGAGGTGGTGGAAAACAAGTGCATCGTGCTGCGCTGGGACGGCGCCGCCGCCAAGGGCCAAGCCGCCTACAAGACGAAGATCGAGATGGGTTTCGAACAACTGGACGACGGCGGCACCTTCGTTACCATCGCCGAATCCGGCTGGACCGAGGACGATGCCGGCCGGAAATATTCCTACGGCAACTGCGAGGGCTGGTCGCAGATGCTGTCTTGCATGAAGGCCTATGTCGAATACGGCATCAACCTGCGCGAGGGATTCTATCCAAGCGAGATGAAGGGCGAACTACCGACGCCGGAGAGCAAATAGACTGCGCGCGGCGGACGTGGTCAGTGGCCGCCCGGCCGCGCCTTCTTGCGCCGCCGCGTCAGCATGTTGAGGCCTTCGACCAGCGCGGAAAAGCCCATGGCGGCGTAGATGTAGCCCTTGGGCACATGGTAGCCCATGCCGTCGGCGATCAGCGTCATGCCGATCATCAAAAGGAAGCCCAGCGCCAACATGACGATGCTCGGGTTCTTGGCGATGAAGTCGGCCAGCGGCCCGGCGGCCAGCATCATGGCCGTCACCGCGACGATGACGGCGATATACATGATGGCGATTTCGTCGGTCATGCCGACGGCGGTGATGATGGAATCGATCGAGAACACCAGGTCGAGCAGCAAGATCTGGAAGATCGCCGCACCCATCGACAGTTTTAGCGTGCCGCCTAGCGCCGCCCCTGCCTCGCCCTCGTCCTTGTCGACGGTATGATGGATTTCGGTGGTGGCCTTCCACACTAGGAACAGGCCGCCGGCGATCAGGATCAGGTCGCGCCACGAAAAGCCGTGGCCAAGGGCCGAAAACACCGGCTCGGTCAATTGCACGATAAAGGAAATGGTGGCGAGCAGCACCAGCCGCATGATCAGCGCCGCCGAAATGCCGAGACGGCGGGCACGCGCGCGCTGCGCTTCGGGCAGCTTGTTGGTCAGGATGGAGATGAAGATCAGATTGTCGATGCCGAGCACGATCTCGAGCACGATCAGCGTAATCAGCGCCACCCAGGCGGTCGGATCGCTGACAAAGGTAAAGTGAGGCGCCAGGAAGTCGACGATCGGCATCATGGCGGCTTGCTCGCTGCAACAGTTGAAAATATTTCAGCCCAAATAGGGCGCGGCTTTCACAGCTTCAAGCACCAGCCCGCAAAAATCAAACGGTCTCTTACCAGAAGGAGGGCGCAGTCTCTTCCAGACGAGGGCCACGCCGGAACGGCGCGATCTTTTCGGCCAGCCCGGTGCGGTCGGAAATATCGAGGCCGACGCCGCAGAGCGTGGCGGGGCCGTTGGCGGCCTCGAAGCGCCCTTTCGGAACTTTCGAGAGAAATCGGTTGAGTGGCTCTTCCTTGTCCATGCCGAGCGAGGAATCGTAATCGCCGCACATGCCGGCGTCCGAAATATAGGCGGTGCCGCCATTGAGAATCTGGTGGTCGGCGGTCGGCTGATGCGTATGCGTGCCGACGACCAGCGAGACCCGGCCATCGACGAAATGCCCAAAGCACATCTTTTCCGAAGTCGCCTCGGCATGGAAATCGATGACGACCGCATCGGCCTGCTCGCCGAGCGGACAGGCGGAAAGCTCGCGCTCGCCGGCCTGGAACGGATCGTCCAGTTCGGGATGCATGAAGACGCGCCCCATGATGTTGGCGACCAGCACGCGCGCGCCGTTTTTGGCCATGAAGACACCCGAGCCCTTGCCCGGCGTGCCTTTCGGAAAATTGGAGGGCCGCAGGAAACGCGGTTCGCGCGGCGCAAAGGCCAGCGCGTCGCGCTGGTCCCAGACATGGTTGCCGGTGGTAACGACATCGGCCCCGGCCGCGAGCGTCGAGCGAAAGATCTCCTCGGTGATGCCGAAGCCGCCGGCGGCGTTTTCGCCGTTGACGATGACGAAATCGAGTTTGAAATCGGAAATCAGGCCGGGAAGCTGGTCCCAAACCGCCGTGCGTCCGGATTTACCAACCATGTCGCCGAGGAAAAGCAGTCTCACCAGAAATAACCTTGAAAAGCGGCACGGTTTTTTGAAAAAACATGCGCGATGGACGAAAACTGTTCTAGCCACTAGCGCCAAAGCGGCGCAAGCCGCTTTCGGTCAGTATTTCGGCCAGAACCACGTCGTGCTTCTCTTCGGGCACGCGCTCGACCTGCTGGCAGTCGAAGGCGACGCCAATCAGGTGCGGCGGGTTACCGGCCTTGTGCAGTCGCTCGATGGCCCGGTCGTAATAGCCGCCGCCATAGCCGATGCGGTGGCCGCGCTCGTCGAAGGCCGCCATCGGCACCAGCATGATGGCGGGGTCAAGCACTTGCGCCTCCTCATGCGGGCCGACGGTGCCGAACCCCATCTCGACCATCGGGGCGCCGCGCACCAGTTCGCGAAAGACGATGGTGGTCTTGTCCAAAATGGCCGGCAGGCAAAGCCGCGCGCCTTTTTCAGCCAAGGCAAACATCAGCGGCCGCACATCGACCTCCGAGCGCATCGGCCAGAAGCCGGAAACGACCTGCCCCGGCTCGACGGTGATTTCCTTGCGCGCCGTCTCGGCCATGTCGAGCGCCGCTTCCACCCGCCAGACCGGATCGAGCGCATCGCGGCGGGCCAGCGCTTCAAGGCGCAGGTGTTTTTTCAATTCCTTGGGAGAAATCATGGCGCGGCCCGTTGCAGAGCCGCAGAACAATCGCAACTTGTGGGGCAGGTCAAGTGACGATCCACACAACCGGTGGAGAGAGCGATCCCGGGAACCTACAAAGTAGGTGGGCGCCGTGTGTCCAAACCCACGGGTCGGGACAGGGACAGCTCCCTGGGGATCATTAAGGCCCCGGGGAAAATGTTCTCCTGCCGGGAAGCACAGATCGTCACGCCCAATATAGGCTTCTTGGCCTCGCTTAGCCAGACGCCCATTGCGTTATTCGACGCCTGCCGCTCTTGCACCCGCGGAGCCGGCTCCGTAGGTTCTGGCCAACAAAAGGAACACAAAAAATGCGCTTCGAAGGCACGGCGGCCTATGTCGCCGACAAGGATCTGATGGTGGCCGTAAACGCGGCAATCGCACTGGAACGGCCGCTGCTGGTCAAGGGCGAACCCGGCACCGGCAAGACCGAACTCGCCAAGCAGGTGGCGGCAGCACTCGGGCTCGACCTGATCGAATGGAACGTCAAGTCTACGACGCGCGCGCAGCAGGGCCTCTACGAATATGACGCCGTTTCGCGGCTGCGCGACAGCCAGCTCGGCGACGCCCGCTTCAACGACATCAAGAACTACATCAGGCGCGGCAAATTATGGGACGCCTTCGCGGCGGGCAGGAAGATCGTTTTGTTGATCGACGAGATCGACAAGGCCGACATCGAGTTTCCCAACGATCTGCTGCAGGAACTCGATAAAATGGAGTTCTTCGTCTACGAGACCGGCGAGACGGTTCGCGCTGAGGTCCGCCCCATCGTCATCATCACCTCCAACAACGAGAAGGAACTGCCGGACGCGTTTTTGCGCCGCTGCTTCTTCCACTATATCCGCTTCCCCGACGTCGAGACGCTGCACCGCATCGTCGAGGTGCATTATCCGGGCATCAAGCAGAACCTGGTGCGGGCGGCCCTCACCCAGTTCTACGAAATCCGCGACGTGCCCGGCCTGAAGAAAAAGCCCTCGACCTCGGAAGCGCTCGACTGGATCAGGCTTTTGGTCGCCGACGACATTTCGCCGGAAGATCTGCGCGCCGACCCGAAGAACGCGCTACCGAAACTGCACGGCGCGTTGCTCAAGAACGAGCAGGACGTGCACCTGTTCGAGCGCCTCGCCTTCATGGCGCGCCGGCAGGGGTGAGGAACGATCCGCATAGCGGACGAAAAGCCAATGATTTGGCTTTTCGAGTGACGAACGCCCGGAGCCATAGCGAAGGACTGGGTATGCCGCGTATCAAGGAGCAAACACAATGACCGACATCACCATCCGTTCTCTCGAACAAGCCGACCACGCCGATTGGCGGCGCCTGTGGACCGCCTATCTCGATTTCTACGAAACGAAGCTGCCGGAAGCGGTCTATGCCAGCACGTGGCAGCGCCTGTTCAACGACGGCGAATACGAGCCGAACGGCTTTATCGCGCATCTCGACGGCAAGGCCGTCGGTCTGACGCATTATCTCTACCACCGCAACGGCTGGTCGCTGGTCAACAACTGCTATCTGCAGGACCTGTTCGCCGACCCCGCAGCGCGCGGCAAGGGCGTCGGCGCAGCACTTATCGAGGCGGTCAAGCAGGAGGCGGCCAAGATCGGGGTCACCAACGTCTACTGGATGACCAATGAGGCCAACGCCACCGCGCGCAAACTCTACGACCGCGTGGCACGGCGCACGGGGTTCATCGAGTACGATCTGCTGTAGACCATGTTCATCCCTTTCTTTCTTGAATTGAAGGCCGCGAGAATTCCGGTTTCGCTGAGGGAATATCTGTCGCTGCTGGAAGGGCTTGAGGCGGGGCTGGTCGACTATGACGTCGAAGGTTTTTATTATCTCGCCCGCGCCGCTTTGGTGAAGGACGAGCGCCATATCGACCGCTTCGACCGGGTCTTTTCGCATGTCTTCAAGGGTATCGAGGCGCTTGCCGGCGAAGATGCCATCGATGTTGCGAACCTGCCGGAAGACTGGCTGCGGCGACTGGCGGAAAAGCACCTGTCCGACGAAGAGAAAAAGCTGGTCGAGGCGCTCGGCGGCTTCGACAAGCTCATGGAGACGCTGAAGCAGCGCTTGGAGGAGCAGAAGAAGCGGCATCAGGGCGGCTCGAAATGGATCGGCACCGCCGGCACTTCGCCCTTCGGCGCCTATGGCTACAACCCCGAAGGCGTACGTATCGGCCAGCATGAAAGCCGCCACCGCCGCGCGGTAAAGGTCTGGGACAAGCGCGAGTTCCGCAATTTCGACGATAGCGTCGAGCTTGGCACCCGCAACATCAAGATCGCGCTGAAACGGCTGCGCCGCTGGGTGCGCGAGGGTGCGGAGGAGGAATTCGACCTGCCCGGCACCATCCACGCCACCGCCGAGCACGGCTATCTCGACGTGCGCACCCGCCCCGAACGGCGCAACGCGGTGAAGCTGTTGATGTTCTTCGATGTCGGCGGCTCGATGGACGATCACATCCGCGGCGTGGAGGAGCTGTTTTCGGCGGCGCGCGCCGAATTTCGCCAGCTCGACTTCTTCTACTTCCACAATTGCGTCTATGAGAGCGTTTGGAAGGACAATCGCCGCCGGACGGAAACCATTCCCACCTTCGATCTCATCCACAAATACGGCCCGGACTACAAGGTCGTGTTCGTCGGCGACGCCGCCATGAGCCCTTACGAGATCATCCAGCCGGGCGGCTCCGTGGAGCACTGGAACAAGGAGGCCGGCAGCGTCTGGCTATCACGCCTGCTGCAGCAATGGCCGAGTTCGGTGTGGCTCAACCCGGTGGCCGAAAAGCACTGGGGCTACACCCACTCTACCGGCATGATCCACCAGATTTTCGATGGCCGCATGTTCGGCCTGACGCTCGCCGGTCTCGAGGCCGCGACAAAACAATTGTCGCGAAAGCACTGAACCGGCGGCGTACGCCTGAAAGATCAGGCCTTCTTGAGGAACTCGGTCTTCAGCACCAGTCCCTTGACCTGCTTGGTGTTGCACTCGACCTCGCCGGGGTTTCCGGTCAGGCGAATACCCTTGACCAGCGTTCCGCGCTTGATGGTTTCGGAGGTGCCTTTGACCTTCAAATCCTTGATCACGGTCACGGAATCGCCGTCGCTGAGCTGACTGCCATTGCTATCCCGTACGATCACATCGCTCATGTCTTTTTCGCGTCCTGTATCTGGTGTTTCGCGCCGGAAGGCGGCTTTGGCCTGATCTTACGAGACCCGCAACATAACTGCCAGTCAGGACAGGCGATTGGTTCGGTCGTGCTCTAGGGCCGATCGACATTCAGCGCAGCCAGATCATGGCGGCAGCGAGGTGGACGAAGCCGGAGAAGTGGATTGTGCGTCGATCATAGCGCGTGGAGAAACGACGAAAGTGCTTGAGGCGGTTGCGGTGCTTGTAGATGTCGGTATCGTGCGGGATGACGACCTTGCGGTTGCGCTTGGAGGGGATCACCGCCTCTGCCTTCATGTCGGCGATGCGCTGTCGTAAGTCGTTGCTGTCATAGGCTTTGTCGGCGAGCACGGCACCAGCCTCCTGGCCCTCGAGAAGGTGGGGAGCGGCGGTGATGTCGCTGGCTTGGCCCGGCGTGATCAGAAACCGCAAAGGGCGACCCATCGTATCGCAGAGCATGTGGATCTTGGTGGTCAATCCACCTCGGGAACGCCCCAACGCCTGATCCTTGGCCCCCCTTTTCCGTTCGCTGCCTGCTGGTGGGCGCGAACAATGGTACTGTCGAGCATCAGGTATTTGTTGTCGCGGTCCGCAGTCAGCGTATCGAACACACGTTCCCACACGCCGGCGTGGCACCACCGGCTGAAACGCCGATGCACCGTCTTCCACTTGCCATAACGCTCGGGCAAGTCGCGCCAGTGCGCCCCCGATCGAAGAACCCACAAACAACCGTTCACGAACAAACGGTTATCCGAGCCACTGCGGCCTGGATCACGCACCTTGCCGGGGTAGAAGCAGCGCGATCCGAAGCCATTGCGCCTCGTCCAATTCGTACCGCTTGATCCCCGTCGCCCGCTCCATGCTTCAACATGGAACCTCATGAATCAGACAGCAGCCGATTTGGGAATCATGAATGTCGATTGACCCTATCACTACTTTGGTAGAATCGTGATTTTTGGGATTCCCATGGCGCTGAATGCGTGATTCATGGGGAGCCAGCTTTGATGGAGGCTGGCAAT
>NZ_JBTMXB010000069.1:0-8785 GCF_054489405.1 Mesorhizobium sp. A623 | reverse complement strand
ACACCAAAGGAATGCGAAAACATGTTCGCACATGCTGGCTATGATACGTAACCGAAATTATTCGGAAAACGCACTAGATTGGCGTTGTTGGTGTTGTTCATGCTCGTGACTCCTGATGGTTGTATTTGGGACGTTAGGCTGCTGCAGTCTGCCAGGTAGGGGCGATGTCGGTGCCGAGCCCGCGCATGTAACCCAATTGGATGTTGAGACCGGCGACCGGCTCCAGATAACGCGCGACACTCAGTCCGCCGACCTGAACCGGAACGAAGCCGGACTTGGCAACGATCGCCTCGACCGCTTGCGTTGCGGCTTCATCATCGCCGGCGATGAAGACGGTGGTGGGCTTGCCGCCAACCTTGCCGCCCGCCTGCAGCACCGAGGCGAAGATGGTGTTGAACGCCTTGACCACCTTGGCCTTGGGCGCAAGCTTCTGGATTTCCTCGCCAGCGCTGGTCGAATGTCCGATGGTCAACCCCGAATAATCGGCAGTCAACGGGTTGGTGATGTCGATGACAATCTTGCCTTCAAGACCGCCTGCCGCCGTGATTGCATCGCCGGCTGCGTCGAACGGCACAGCGAGAATGACAATGTCAGCATTGTCGGTTGCCGACGCGACGTCAGCGCCAGAAACATTGCCGCCCAGTTCACGAGCGGCTTCACTGGCCTTGGCTGCATCGCGCGAACCGAACGTGACCAAATAGCCGGCCTTTGAAAATACACTGGCAAGGCCTTTGGCCATGTTGCCGGTTCCGATGATCGCAATGGTCATGATGATCTCTCCTTGGGCGACGCGATTGATCAGCGCCGATGGCAAGGAGATAGTCGGTTTCCTGTTCAGATATTATCCTGACAGACAGCAGTTGTTTGATTCCATATTGGAATGAATGGTGAGCTACCAGCCTTTGTCCCATTCCGGTCCGTTGCGGTAGTGGGCAATCAGGAAGTCTACGAAGACCCTGACCTTGATGGCCAGATGCCGGCCGGGCGGGTAGAGGGCATAGATGGCGAGCGGCTTAGGTTCGAATTCGCGCAGCAGCGGCACGAGCCGTCCGTCACGGAAGCGGGGGCCGGCTATAAAGCTTGGCGCTCGGGCAATGCCGAGCCCAGCTTCGGCGGCTGTCAGCGCAACGTCGGCATTGGAGAAATGCAATCGGCCGGATATCTCGATGACTGTCTCGCTGCCGTTTTGCTCGCGAAAGGTCCAAAATCTCGGCTCGCGGAAATTCGTGTCGATGATGCAATCGTGGGAAGCCAGATCGGCAGGCACATCAGGTTCCTGATGTTCCCGCAAATAGGCCTCGGATGCACAAACCACAATCCGCGCCTCACATAGGTGGCGGGCTATGAGGCTGGAATCGGCAGGGTTGCCAATGCGGATTGCGACATCGAAGCCTTCGTCCACTAGGCTGACGACCCGGTCCGAGAAACTGACATCGATCTCGATCTGCGGGAACTGCCGCGCGAAATCGACCAGGACCGGGGCCAGTTGCGTCGCACCGAAGGAGATGGGCGCGGTAATCCGCAATCGTCCCCTCGGAGTGCCGGAGACGTTGCGCACGGCATCCTCGACGGCGTCGAAATCAGCGAGCAAAGCCCTCATGCGCTCGAAATAGGCCTGCCCCGCTTCGGTTGCCGCAAGTGCGCGGGTGGTTCGGTTGAGCAAGCGCACCCCGAGCTCCGCTTCCAGCCGCGAAACAAGCTTTGAAGCTTGTCCGGGGCTCGTTCTCAATCGTTCGGCGGCACGGGCGAAGCTGCCCGCCTCCATCACCGCGACAAACATTCTGACGCATTCAAGCCGATCCATGTCGAACTAGTAGCGGCTGATGGTTCACAGTCCAAGTGGGACATGTCTTGTCGGAGGTGTTGCTCCCGATTGAATCGAAGATAGGTGCGCACAGGCCGCATTCGAAGGCCGGTATGGCGGAGTAGACCGCTCAAGTCATGCGCGCCATTGAAGGTGCCGGCAATCGGATTGACGGCCTGACCGAGCGGCTGGACCGTTCATTCGAGATGCCCCCCCGCGATAAGATAAGGCCCGCTGTCTCTTGATTGAGGCGGCGGGCTTTTGTGTTTTCAACTCGGCTTTGGCCTGATCGGGTGATCAAGGTCCGTGATAAATTAGTTCGTCAGCGTGAAGGTTACCATATCGACCATCTGCCTTCGCACCATCCCCCAGTCTTCGAACTAGGATTTACTGATAACTCTGCTCGATCTGCACCACGGTATGATGCCGATCATCTCTTTGGATCAAAGCGATGAATGCATCAACGGCTTCGGTAGGGCCTTCCAGTATTTGGCACACCCGGGCATCTTCAACGGCTAAAACGCCGGTGATGTGGTGTTCTCGATTGAACTCTGCCGCTTTGACGACGAGATCTGAAATCGTGTCGTCGGTCACAAACGGATAGAACGTCGACACGTATGTTAGACGAATTAGATTGGCTTCTACACGGCTACCTCCGTTGTTGCTGTCTCCTACATTCAATGGTGGCGGCGATAATCTGATCGCTTTCCATTTCGCGTGTCGTGCGTACAACTCTCGGCAGAAACAAAGGCAGCGTGCCGCTTGGTCACAATAGGTAGGCCGGCGCTCCCGAAGGAGCATTGCCGAGATGCCAACCCGCGTAGCTAGCCTATACGGTTCGCCGCTATGCCTTGGATCGCATAGGGCAGAGCGATTCGGCTAATGACGACGTGTTGCGCGTGAGCCGGAAAGCCGATCCTACCGCAGCTGCGCTTCAATCACTTCCCGCGCCGCAGCGTAGATCCTGTCGAGTTCGGGGGCCGCCGTTGCCTGGTGCTGCTCAAGCAGATACAGCGCCTGTTTGTAGACCTCGCGGACTTCTTCGTCGGAGATGACGCCCTTTGCGCCCAGCATTCCGATGAGCGAGGCTAGGATTGCGGCCGATGAAAGGTCGCTGGCGGCAATGGTGTCTATGCGCGGATCATCTGTCACGTCGACCTAGCCGGCTCGCCTGGTGCTCTCGCAATCATGTTTCATTCTTGCCATCACGATACGCTTCGACTCGATCCGGTCGGCAGCGGCAAGCAGGATTTCCACCACTTCGGCTTTTGTCCGGCTGGCTGGGTTAGCGGCAACGGCGCGCAGGTCCTCAACGATTGTCGACATTGTCTCTCCTATTCAAGGAGGGCGTTGCAACCGCCTTTCGCCAGTATCCGCAACCAGCCCTCCCTGACCATCTTCCCGACGCAACAATATGGTCGCCCCATAGCCTTAACCGGCTGCGGGATCAGCATTTAGCCCTAATGGGGACTAGCCGTCGTCACCCGCGTCCTGCACAATTGTTGCATTTCCTCGGGGGTTAGGGCCGCGGCGAAAGCAGCATCGGCGCTCAAGATACCCAAGTGGATAGTGCGCCGATCTACAACCATCTGAAAATATAGATCGCCCGCGTGTCCTAATGGATGCGCGGGCTTTTTTGCGTTTCAATACGAAAAGGCCCCAGCTTATACTGGGACTTGCCTGAAAATGAGTTGAGGTTAGCTATTGTCCTCAACCGGCGCACCGGGACCGTTCTTCTTGATGGAATCAATGGCGTTCTGCGCGCTTGCCTTGCTCGAATAGCCCTCCGTCGAGAACATAATTTCGCTGTTGTATTTGAAGCGGACCCGGTACTCGCCGGCCTTGTCTTTATAGATTTCAAACTTATGCATCGTTCATTCCCTGCTATTTTGAAGACTTTATCGATGAGTAGGCTGGGCACGATGGCTCTCGCCACACCATCGCCATTTAGAAAGGCGGGCTGTTGATGAGTCAAGAAGGGCCGCGCCAGTCACCCAACGAAGGTGGGCAGCTACCTAGTGTGGCACGCCTTGGAACACCAATAACAACCGTCTACGTTTGTGTAAAAATTCTTGGCCGCGCGTACGGCGGAGTGGCAATCGGAATGCCAGCCAAGGTCTTGCCTGTTCCACGAAAGCGGCAAATAATTACAAGTCGTGTCATGAACTTCGTGCTCACCTGTCAGTTGAGCCTCTTTGTTTACTAGATAATTCGGCATTATTTCACCCTCCCATTAAACCCATCGCCATCTTGGCAGGGCAAAAAGGGGAGTCAATCGACTCTCGTGTTAACAGGAACATCCACCAGCTTCAGAATCTGCCACCCTTCGGTCGTGATCCTCACCCGATACCCGCCGCCGGCGTCTTCCTCCCATTCCGCCCATCCGCGGAGCCCCATGCGGCGACATACGTCGATCATGTGCGCGGGGATCTCGTTGTAATGTCTGTGTCCGCCTACAAGGAACCGGAGCGCAGCAACCTGCGGCTCCGTTAGTCGGACAACTGGCTTCTTTGAGACGTAGCCATTGGCGCGGACCTGCCGTCCGAGATAGGTCAGCATAATAGCTACGCGGCGACGCGAACCAACCTGCATGTCTGCCATGCCTAGCTTTTGGAGTTCCCGGTAGGCCATGATTTCTCGATAATCCAGCGCGTCCATGCACGCTCCATCCTCCGAGGCCGCGAGACGGTCGACGAAGGATATCTGGGCAGGCGTCAATTTGTAGATGAGGGTGGGTTTGGAGGGCATGGGGTTAGGTCTATTCTTGTCAATCTAGCAGTCGGCGTGCGGCAGTCATGCTTGGACAGCGAGGTAGCCGATGGCCGGTGCGAACCCGTTGATTGGGCGTTGCCGAGACCCGCACCGGCCGACGGTTCGCCCATGACGGTCCGCCGCGCGAGGGATCGTGAGGGATTCGGATCCGGGGGTCAAACAGAAATGGGCCGGCCCGGCCTTGGGATCAATCGTAATCGCGGAATATGCCTGAAAACAGGTCTTCACCGCCGTTATGCAGTCGGATGTGATGCTGCCGAGAAAGCCAGAGTACGTTTAGCGGCTCACTGTAATCGTCATGATGGGCGTCGGTCTGTGGGCTTCCACAAATCTCACAATCCTCTTTGACAAGCTCGCCACTCGCTGCCGATTGACACTCTAACCGCCTCTCTCCTCAGCGCCCGCCTGATTTGTCTTCGGACCTCCTGACCGGGTGGGAGGTTCAACGCGGCCCGATGCCCAGCTCGCGGATTGCAGTTTCGACCTGAGCCTCGACCGTCTGGTCGACATCGACGACAATTCCGTCCTCGTCCGGACCGAGGGGTTCAAGGGTAGCGTACTGTGAGGCGAGGAGGTCGGGCGGGAAGAAGTGACCCTTGCGCGCATCGAGCCGCGCCTGGAGCACCGCACGGTCGCCGTCGAGGTGGAGGAAACGGACCCGCGGCGCACCGGTACGCAGGAGGTCGCGGTAGGCGCGCTTCAGCGACGAGCAGGCGAGAATTGACGAGCGACCGGCCGACTGGTGCTCGCCTATGAAGCCCGCGAGCTTCTCAAGCCACGGCCAGCGATCCGCGTCCTCGAGCGGGATGCCCGCCGACATCTTCTCAATGCTCGCGGGCAGATGGAAACGATCACCTTCGTCGAACGGCCAGCCGAGCCGCGTTGCGATATCGGTGCCGATTGTGCTCTTGCCGCAACCGGAGACGCCCATGACGACGATGTGCTGGAGGTCCGCGACGCTCACAGTAGCCACCATCCGATGAGCGCGAACGCGAAGCCGATACAGCCGAGCAGCGTTTCCATGACGGTCCAGGTCTTGAGGGTGGTCTTCTCGTCCATCTCGAGGAAACGCCCGACCAGCCAGAACCCCGAGTCGTTGACGTGGCTCAGGACGGTCGAGCCGCAGGCGATGGCGATGACGAGGAAGCAGAGGTCGAGCGCGGTCAGCCCCGTCGTAGCCGCGACCGTCGGGGCGAGCAGGCCGGCTGTGGTGGTAAGGGCGACAGTCGCCGAGCCCTGCGCCACCCGGAGCGCGGTAGCGATGACGAAGGCCGCGATGATCAGCGGCAAGCCGAGCGCGTCGAGACTGTCGGCCAACGCCTGGCCGATTCCGCTCGCCCGAAGGACACCCCCGAACATGCCGCCCGCGCCGGTGACGAGGATGATGGCGCAGACCGGGCCAAGGGCGCCGTCCATGATCCCCTCGATTGTGCTGCCGGTATGCTCGCCGCGCAGCAGCCACATCGCGACGATGACGGTGATCAGCAGCGCCACTGGCGTCTGACCAATCATCCTCAGGAGGTTGACCCACGTCGTGCTTCCATCGATCGCACCGGTCGTCGTCAGCGTGCCAAGCCCGGTGTTGAAAAAGATGAGAACGAGCGGCAGGAGGAGAACGAACATCACGGTTCTAAACTCGGGCGGCGGTCCGGCATCCGGCTTGCGCTCGACGAGGAGCAGGCTCGGCACCGGCAGGACGAAGCGTCGTCCCGCCCAGAGGCCGTAGAGGTAGCTGCCAAGATACCAAGTCGGCAGGCCGATCACGAGCGCGACCAGCACGAGAAGGCCGATGTCCGCCCCGAGCAGCTCGCCGGCAGCGACCGGTCCGGGGTGTGGGGGCACGAAGGCGTGCATGACCGCGAAGGCACCCGCAGCCGGTAGGGCGTAAGTGAGCACGGATCCGCCGAGGCGCGCGGCGACAGAGAAGATAATCGGCAACATCACGACGAGGCCCGCGTCGAAGAAGATCGGGAAGCCGAAGAGGAGCGAGGCGATGCCGAGTGCGAAGGGCGCGCGATCTTCGCCGAAGCGATCGATCAGTCGGTCCGCCAGCACCTGAGCGCCGCCTGTCACTTCAAGCAGTCGGCCAATCATCGCGCCAAAACCGACGAGCAGCGCGACCGTGGCGAGCGTGCTGCCGAAGCCCGAGAGGAGTGTGGGCACCACGTCCGCGAAGGGAATGCGGGTGACGAGGGCGGTGATGAGACTGACGAGTACCAGCGCCACGAAGGCGTGCAACTTATAGTGCAGGATCAGCGCCAGCAGGAAAAGGACCGCGGCCACTGCGATCAGCAGAAGCGTGACGGTCCCGTAAGCAGGCTCGATTGCGTCCATAGGTCCCCTCTACTCGCCAGCACCTTGTCGTCGGATGACGCTTCACTATCGCGGGACGTGTAGCGGATGTAAACTCGCCTCAGGCTCCTGGCAGCACTGATCCTGAGAGGCAGGAGCCGCCAATGACAACGGCCTTCGCTCGGCCTGGCCCGCCACGAGGCGGCCGATCGTCAGCTTCGGGCGCGTCCCTGCCGCGGTGTTGGCGCCCCATTCGGCGGCGCTTGGTGCCGACAGAGGGAGAGGCGGATGGTTTTCCGGGGGCGGGCTAATGGCCGGGAGAGAGGCTTCTGGCGTCCGCTACGGAGCAAACCCATGACCCAGATCGAAATTCAATCGCCTGCGCGCAACGCACGTGCCGGCTACAAGATTGACGTCAGCCGCGGTGAGCGTATCGGCCGCGTATCGTCGGAATGGTTCAACAGGCCGGCCGATGAGCGATACCTGTCGCTCACCGATCTGCATAATTCGGTGAAGACTCGGTCGCAACGCAGCCGGACGCGTATTGTCGAGAGTGAAGCCATCCGCGTCGAAGCGAGCCGCGAAAATGCCGAACGGCTGACGCTGATGGTCCCCGGCTCGGACAGGCCAGTCGCCCCGACCCATTGGTCATTCGGACAACTCGCCAGCCTGGTCGGCGCGCCGGCCGCCTATCTGCGGCAGCTCCCGGCATCGCTCGCCGGCATTAATCTGCAATACGGATTGACCTCACACCGGGCCGAGCAGGTCAAAACGTTTGAATTCGAAAACGGCCGCACCGAACTGCGTGCCGTGACCGGCCCTGACTATGGGCGTATCTTCGACCACGAACTCGTCGAGGCCGTGCAGAAGCTCGCCGGCAACGGCACCGGCGATACACGCTGGAAGGTGCCCGGTGTGCTCGACTGGTCGACGGGCATTTACAACCCGAATGTCGATGTCTCGAAGGACACGACAACGCTCTACGCGTCGGACCGCGACGTCTTTCTCTTCCTGGTCGACGACCTGAACCCGATAGAAGCCGGCAAGCTGCCGAATGGTGAACCGGACCTCTTCTTCCGCGGGTTTTATTGTTGGAACTCGGAGGTCGGCGCCCGCACGCTTGGCATCGCCAGCTTTTATCTGCGCGCCGTATGTCAAAACAGAAATTTGTGGGGCGTCGAAGATTTTCAGGAGATCACCATTCGGCACAGCAAGTTCGCGGCCCAGCGCTTCGCCTATGAGGCGGAGCCTGCCCTGATCCAGTTCGCCGATTCCTCTCCCACGCCCTTCGTCAACGGCATCAAGGCGGCGCGAGAGCGTATCGTTGCCCGCGACGATGAAGACCGAACAGCATTCCTGCGCAAGCGCGGCTTTTCGAAGGCTGAGACCGGCAAGATCATCGACACGGTGCTGATGGAAGAAGGCCGGCCGCCTGAATCGATCTTCGATTTCGTGCAAGGGATCACACGGGTTGCGCGCGATAAGCAGCACCAGGATGTACGGCTCGACATGGAGGGTAAGGCAAAGAAGCTCTTCGAACTCGCAGCCTGATCCCGGCGTCACCAGCCTAGAGCGGTTTTTCCTTAATCGGAGTCGCGGGTTTGCATTGACCGGCTTGTTCTGATTCCCTGATCGCAGTGATTTGGGGAAGGAGCATTGGAATGGCGCGATCCTACAGTCTGGATTTACGAAAGCGCGTGGTCGAAGCGATAGAGGCCGGTCTGTCGACGCGGGAGGCCGCGCGCCGGTTCTCGATTGGGATTTCGACGTCTGGCGCGTGGTATCGGACTTGGTGTTCGAGCGGCAGCCTGGAACCTGGCCGGCAGGGAAAGCCGAGAATCTCGAAGCTGGACGCGCACGAGACGTTTATTCTCGACTTGGTGGATACCGATGATCGGGACATCACGCTTGCTGAGA
>NZ_JBTMXB010000068.1:0-10152 GCF_054489405.1 Mesorhizobium sp. A623 | reverse complement strand
GCTGACCTCCATGTGATGTTTGGCGACCTTACTCTGGCAGAGCGTTGGTCGCTTTCCATCCCCATAGGATCTTCACGAAAGCGGAATGGCAGCTTTCGGGGCGAAGTTACCGATAAGCAGTCATTCCGGTGAGACCTCTTTGTAGACGTTAAAGCCAGGATCGCCCCCTCATCTGGCCACTCAGACACGATCAGCCGCACCGCCGGCGGTGGATAGAATGTGTCTGGGCGACCTGCAGTGACTACGACCAGAGGCCTTATCGATGTTAAGGCCTGATTTTCCCAAAATTGGTTTCGCTTTTCGTACGTCGGTGTTCGGAATGGGGAACGAGCCGGCCACTCCGTCTCTCGCATATTTAACGATGACCATTGCGGTTAAATCCGTGGGTTAACACGCTCTACCCTGCCGCCTCACGCCCGCTTGTTCTGGCGGTTGGCGATCAGGTCGACGACGACGCTCGGGTCGGCCAGCGTCGAGGTATCGCCCAGCGCGCTGAATTCGTCCTCGGCGATCTTGCGCAGGATACGGCGCATGATCGTGGCCGAACGCATCTTGGGCAAGGCTGGCGCGAACTGGATCTTGTCGGGCGTGGCAAAGGCGCCGATCTCCTTGCGTACGTGCTGGATCAGTTCCTTGCGCAACGCTTCGCTCGATTGCTCGCCTTCAACCTGCGTGACGTAGCAGTAGATGCCCTGGCCCTTGATGTCGTGCGGGTAGCCGACGACCGCCGCCTCCGACACCTTGTCATGGGCAACCAGGGCATTAGCTAAAGCGGATTCGAGGCGAGGAGGGCTAGACGCTTCGCTGGTCCAACGCGGAACCTACGATCATGGCAGGCAGAAATAGTATAGCGGCGACACCAGAAACGCTACCTACTGTGGAAATCCGTTCTCGTGCACGACGCCCCAGATCTTTCTGTTCACGTCGGCGATATCCTCGATGCACTCGGAAATACGCGTAACCTCAGCACCGTCCAGAGCCTCGATCTTGCCGTACTTTATCGAGTCCTTCCCGTCGAATATGCGCATAAGCTGTGTGTGGGAAATATCACCCTTGTCGTCGAAGGAATAAATGCAATGATTGTATTTATTCCGCAGTTTCGATTGCTGGTTCAAGCGTTCAAGCAGCGCGAGAACATCCGTCCGACATTGTTCGGGTGTCTTGGCCAGTTTGGCGAGCCTTTCCACCAGGTCGATCCGCGCCCGCGTCGTGTTGAGCGTCAGGAAGATGACGATAGCGGTTTCCTTGTCGACCCGGGCCAGGCCCGCGATCAGATGAATGAGCAGGCTCTCCGTGTTGGTCCAGGTATAGTTCAGGCGCCCGATCAGAAGCAGTATCTGCTGAAAGCTCTGCATTGCGTGGACCTTAGCGGGGCGTGGACCTTGGCGACGAATGAACTTGGCGGGCCGCGTGCCATTCGTGACCGGGGCCGATCCTATCCAGAAAACAGGGATGGCGGCAATATGGTTCGGGGCCGCCGCGCACGTCCTTACGGGCGGCGTGCATCGTTCGACGTAGGAGACCCGCTCAAGTTTTTGCCAACAGGCGTAGGCTTCCACGCCTTGTCGTCAGCGCTCTAGCTAGAATGTGCAGCTAGGCGCGCGCCGCCTCCCAGCCCACACTGCGACCGTCTCGGGTGATCCGGGACACGGACATGCATCTGATTTCAGTGCCTTCCATTCCCGGCCCGGCTTGCCCGGTCGGGTGTCTGAACACGCTGAACGCGGTGATGGCCGTTTTTCACTGGGGAGGATTCGACTTGATCGAGCTTTTGGGCTCGGTGCCTGCCGATTTGTCATGCATGCGGCAAGCCTCGTTCTCCCTCGTTTGTGCAACCGCCCGCCCGGCTCAAGGCCCTCTGACAGATGAACGGGGTCATGCTGGAACGGCTTCAACATGAGGTTACGACAATGTCCCCCAGAGATTCGCACAACTCAAGCTACCAATTCGATCCGAGTCAGGATCAAGGCCAGGCTGAGGCCCAGGCCCAGTTGCAGGCTGAACTTCAGGCCCAAGGGCAAGCTCAGGGCCAATACCAATCCAGCCATTCCGACAATGAAAACGCCAACGGTAACGGTAACGGTAACGGCAATGGCAATCTCAACCTCAACGGCAATGCCAGTCTGAATGCCAATGGTAATCTGAACGCCAATCTGAACAAGGCGATCAACGAGAGCACTAACACCAACAACAACACGAGCAGCAATACGAACTCGAACACCAACACGTCGGACACGCATGTGAACGTCGATGTCGGGCTCGACCTTTCCGGCTACGCGCCAAGCAACCGCGACGTGACCGATGTTAGGCTTGACGGGGGCTCGCAAATCGACAAGCTGCTGGTCAATCATGACGGCCAGATCTTCTACAACCCCGGCGACGGCGCGTCGTTCAACGATTTCCTGAATGGCTCGCTGAACGGCGAAGGCAACGATTCCGCCCTGTCGGTGGCCCAGGTGAACAATCTGGACGACAACGACCATCTCGGCAGCGCGAACGTGTCGAATGACGGAACCTTCGAGCAGAACGGCGATGCCAATGGCGGCTATGCGACAGCCGGTCCCGGCATCACCGCCGGCGCTGATGGCGGCGGCGGCGGCGGCAATGGCACGGCCAATGGCGGTCAAGGCGGCGAAGGCCACAGCTTGGGCGGCATCGGCATCGGCGGCAGCGCGCTCGGTGCCGCACGCGGCGGCGATTCAACCGGTGGCACAGGTGCTGCCGGTGGAGCCGGAACCGGCCTCGGTCTCGGCCTCGGTCTCGGACTTGGCGAAGGTGGTGCCACCGGCGGTAACGGCGGCAATGCCAATGGCGGCGACCAGAACGGCGATGGCGGCAACGGTTTCGGTGCCGGGCTTTCGGGTGCCGACGGCGGCAATAGCGGCGATGCCGACAGCGGCAATGGCGGCGACGCGGCCGGCATCGGCCTCGGCGCGGCAGGCAGCGGCGACGCCGGCAACGGCGACAGCGGCAATGGTGGCGATGCGGCCGGTATCGGCTTCGGCGCCGGAAACGGTGAAGGCGGCGACGGCGGCAACGCCAGTGCCGATGGCGGCGGTGCGCTCGGTCTCGGTCTTGGCCTGATCGGTGTCGGCGTCGGCGTGGTTGGCGACGCCGGGCAGGCAACCGGCGGTGCCGGTGGCAATGGTTCGGGTTCGGGCGCCGGCAACGGCGCGGGCACCGGCGGCGACAGCGGCAATGCGAATGGCGGCGACAGCGGCTACGCTAATGGCCTCGGCCTCGGCAACGGCCAGGGCGGCGACAGCGGTAACGCCAATTCCGGCGATGCCGGCGACGCGCTGTCCCTCGGCCTCGGCCTTGGGCGCGGCGGCGATGTCGGTGACGGCGGTGCCGGCGGCATGGCAGGCGCGGGCGGCGCTGCGCTGGGTCTCGGCATCGGCACGGGCATCGGCGAAGGAACCGGTGCGGGCGTCGGCGGCGCGGGTGGCCAGGGCGGCTTTGCCTGGAGCGGCGATACCATCGTCGTACCGGTCGCGGGCGACGGAACCGGCGGCGCATCCATGGGCGGCAACGGCGGTGACGGCGGCGCAGGCGGCATCATCACCAACGGCGATGGCGGCTACGGCGGCGATGGCGGAACATGGGGTTCCAACAACGGTCATGACAGCTACGTCAACGGCCTGTCGGAAGCCCACGCGGACGCCATCGTCGACACCAGCGCCTTCAACCAGAGCATCGTGATGGGCGCCAACATGATGGAAAACCTGCTCAGCCAGACAGTGGTGGGCGGCAACTACGACCAGATGGACCATAGCGGTTCCTGAGCGAACGTTCCGCGCAAGCGGAGCCTGAGAACCGGGCTACGCGGGAAATCCCGCGTAGCCCATACTGATCGATAATGCCCCATTCGTCGGAAAATGCCGCAGCAATCGGAGAACGGTTCCGTGCATTTGGACAAGATCACCGAGGCGATCGCCCACTTCATCGGGTTGTTCCAGATAGAGACGGAGCAGGCGCGACTGCGCAACGACTACCTTGAATTCAAGGCTTTGCAGGCGCTGGAAGCGCCCCCGGATCAGCACGACCAGACCCAAGTCACTTTTCAATCGCCTTATGATTTCAACGATCCGGACCCTGGCCTGCACTATGTGCCCGCCGCACCCGCGATCGTGCCGCTGGGAGTCATCACCAGCGTGGCCTACGCGACGCCGGAAATCCCTGTGGCAGGCGCGACGCCGCCGGTGATTTATCCGCAATATGCAGCGCCGCCGTTGCTGCGGGATTTCCAGTCGGGCATGCGGATCGTCGAACTGACGCCGCCGGGCTCAGTTGCCGTGCACATCTCGCAAATCAACAATCTTTCCGACAATGATTTCGTCAATGTCGGCACGAACGCCGTGGCCTTCCATGCAATCGGCACGCCTACCCTCGCGCTCGACGCCTTGCTGGACGACGCCTCGCAATTCAACCCCATCGGTGCCGCCACCTTCGGGGCGGAGGAAGACATCGGCACGTTCATTAGCGATGCTGCCGCATCGCTGAACGCATTTGCCGCCGGCATAGAGGTAGCACAGGCACAAAATGCCGACGGTCCTTTTTCTCCCTTCAGTTCCGCCGATGGCATTTCCGTTCATGCGGATGTTTCGCTCATTGGCGAGCCGGAAGCCGACGCGATCTACATCAACGGCGGGATATTCGACGAGGCTCCGAAGTTGGACGATGTGCTTCCGGCCGCATCGCCGCTCGTCAAGGACGCTGCGGATATGCCCGCCGAACCGCTGCCGGGCGGCAATCACCAGATACAGGGTGTGGGTTCGACCGCAACCGGCGAGACGGTTCGCGGGCAGGGCGAAATCTCCGGCCCCACCTTGGTCGAGATCGCCGCCGGCAGTAACGCGCTGTTGAATTCAGCGATGCTGGTCAACGACGCGCTGGAAGGCAATGTCTTTGCGGTGGCCGGTAACCACTTTGCGCTGAACGCCATCATCCAGGTCAACGCCTGGAGCGATTCCGATTCCATCGGCGCAAGCCTGAGCGGCTGGGGCAATGCTGCGCAGAGCGCCGCCACGGCGGCGTTCAACATCGCCCAGATGCAGCATATCGAAACCGAAAGCGGTGCCGACGCGTCGAACGATCCGGCGCAGTTGGGTTTTCCCAAGGCGTGGGCGATCACTGAAATCCACGGCGACTTCGTTTCGCTGAACTGGGTCCAGCAACTCAATTTCGTGCTCGACAACGACACCAGCGTCGTCGCCTCCTCGTCCGGCGTGACGACGAAAGTCGGCATGGGCGAAAATCAGGGTTTCAACGACCTGTCGCTTGCCGATCTGGGCAAATATTACGACCTCATTCTGGTCGGCGGAAATTACTACGACGCCAACATCATCACCCAGACCAACGTGCTGCTCGACGACGACGTGGTGGGGGCGCTTGCCGGCTTCCACACCTCCGGCCAGGGTTCGGTGTCGGCCAGTGACAACCTCCTGTGGAACGATGCGAAAATCACCAGCATCGGCCAAGACATGACGGGCGCGTTGCCAAGCGGCTTCTACGACGCGCTGCATGATTTCGCAGCCGGCGGCAAGATGTTGCCGGCGAGCGTGCTTCAGGACAGCGCCTTTCAGGGGCTCGAGGGGCTGCGGGTGCTCTACATTTCAGGCAGCATCTACGATCTGCAATATGTGAGCCAGACCAATGTGCTAGGCGACGCCGACCATGTCGCGCTGGCGATGAATTCGGCGGCGCAGGCGGATTTGAATGCTGATTGGACGATCACCACCGGCTCCAGCGCCCTGGTCAATTCGGCGCAGATCGTGGACGTCGATCCGTCCGGCAAGACCTATTTCGGCGGCAACCACTACTCGGACGAACTGCTGGTGCAGACCGATGTCATCCGCACCGACCACGGGCTGCTAACCAGGGACGCCGACCATCTGGTCAACGAGGCCGTGGTCTTTCTCAGCGACGACATGATCAAGACCACTTTCGACGACTCGTTCTCGCATCTCAGGGATGATGTCGGCGTCCACTCCGCCCACAGCGACATCATGCAATCCGTCGTTTCCTGACGACCCATATGCCGGGACTGCAATGAACAGACATGTGAACTCTACTCCCCATATGCCGCCGGCGACGGGCGCGGATGAGGCCTCGCAATCGGCGGCCGACAGCACGGCACCGAAGGCCGCGGCGGACCTGAAGGATATCGACGGACGGTTCGCTTCATTCATGGCTGAGATTGATGAGGCCGCAGCCGAACTGAGGCGAACGGCAAGGCCGCTCTTCTTCCGGCCGCTCGATGCTGACCCGGATGCGCCCGACGGATCCACGCCCGCCGCCGAGGTCGAAGTGGTGGACAGGCCGGACAGCGGACGGCCAGGCAAGGAAATTCCAGCGGGGACCCTCAAATCGATCGAAGGCGACAGCGGACCGATCGAGGCCAGGCGCGCGATACCGAAGGACCGTGAACAGGGCAAGGAAATGGCTGCCGGCGGCGGCGACGTTTTCCATCGCCGCCTTGGCGCAGTCAACCTCGCCGACAATCTGAACGCGGGCATCCATGCGGTACGGCGCAATCTTCTTGTCGTTATGGGCTTTACGCTCGCCACCAACGTCCTTGTGCTGGCGATCCCTGTCTATCTGTTCCAGATATCCGACCGGGTGCTGACCAGCCGCTCGACCGACACGCTGATCATGCTGACGATCCTGATCGCCGGCGCTGTCATCCTAAACGCCGTGCTCGACGCCATCCGCCGCTTCATCCTGATGCGCACGGCCGTCGAGGTCGCCGCCCAGCTTGGCGCACCCATCCTCGGGGCCGCGGCGCGGGCTTCGCTCAACAGCAACGGGCGCGAGTACCAGACGCTCGGCGACCTCCAGCAATTGCGCGCCTTCCTGGTGTCGGGCACGCTTTTGTCGTTCCTCGATGCGCCGCTGACACCGCTGTTCATGCTGGCGGTTTTCCTGGTGCATCCCGACCTTGGCTACATCGTCGTGCTGGCCGCGCTGCTGTTGCTGGTCATTGCCTTCTTCAACCAGCGGGCGACAGAGGCGCCGTTCCACGAGGCTGGCAATTTCCAGAGCAAGGCCAACCTTCACCTCGACTCCATGGCGCGCAATTCCCAGATCATCAACGCGCTGGCGATGATCCCGGAAGCCGTCAAGATATGGGGCCGCGACACCGCCGGCGCTCTCAAGGCGCAGGTGGTGGCGCAGGACCGCAACGTGATCGCCGCTTCCGTGTCCAAGGCGGTGCGGATGCTGGCGCAGGTCGCCATGCTGGGCTGGGGCGCCTATCTGTCGCTGGAAGGCCAGTTGACCGGCGGCATGGTGATCGCCGCTTCCATCATCGCCGGGCGCGCGCTGGCCCCTGTCGAAGGCGCTATCGAAGGCTGGCACCAGTTCATCAACACCCGTTCGGCCTATCAGCGCATCGCCGCCCTGTTGCGGGCGTCGCCGTTGAATTTCGAGCGGCTGAAATTGCCGCGCCCACAAGGCAGGCTCGACGTGGAGCGGCTTTTGTTCGTGCCGCAGGGAACCAAGCGCGTGGTGCTGAACGGCATAACCTTCACGCTGTCGCCCGGCGAATCGCTGGCGATCATCGGCGATAGTGGAGCCGGCAAGACCACGCTCGGCAAGATGCTGGTCGGCTCGATCCTGCCGACCTCGGGCAATGTGCGCCTCGACCTGATGGATTTGCGCAACTGGGACCAGCGCCAGTTCGGCGAAAACATTGGCTACCTGCCGCAGGACGTGCAGCTTTTTCCCGGCACCATCAAGGCCAATATCGGCCGCATGCGCGACGACGCCAGCGACGATGACATCTACAAGGCGGCCATGCTGGCCGACGTGCACGAGCTGATCTCGACCTTCGCGCAAGGTTATGAAACCATCGTCGCCGGCGACGGTTCGCCGCTGTCGGGCGGCCAGAAACAGCGTATCGCGCTGGCGCGCGCCTTCTTTGGCAACCCGCGGCTGGTCGTGCTCGACGAACCCAACTCCAATCTCGACGGCACCGGCGATGCAGCCCTGTTGCGCGCGCTCGACCATGCCAAGCAAGAGAAGATCACCGTCATCACCATCACTCAGCGGCCGTCGCTGCTCAACTGCGTCGACAAGATCCTGTTACTCGCCAACGGCACGGTATCAATGTTCGGCGTTCGGCAGGAAGTCCTCAAGGCACTTGCCCCCTTGAACGCCGCCAATGCGCGCAATGTTGTCGGCCATCAACCAGCACAGGCAGTATCGTGAAAACCAGCATCGCCGACGTCCACGACATCGAATGGTACAGCCAGGTGCCGCGCTCGATCCACAAGCACGCGCTTGTCGGCATGGTTCTGGTGGTGGCGGCGTTCGGGGGCTTCGGCACATGGGCCGCAACCGCGCCATTGGCCGCGGCCGTGGTTACCGCCGGCAGTTTCGTGGCGACGGGCGAAAACAAGGTGGTCCAGCATCTCGAAGGCGGCATCATCCAGGACATTCTCGTCAGCGAGGGCGACCATGTCACCGACGGCCAACCGCTGATCCGGTTGGACGGCATCGCAGCCCAGGTGAAGCAGCGGCAGCTGTTCCTGCGCCAGGCGCGGCTGGAAGCGAACGTGGCGCGGCTGGAGACCCAGGTCGCCGACAGGCGGGAAATCGGCTTCCCGGCGATCATCACCGACAATACGAGTGACAGTGACATCAAGGGGATTGTCGACGGGCAGTTGGCCAGTTTCCGCTCCGCCCGCAACCGCATCGACAGCGAGACGGGGCTGCTCAAGCTGAACATGGAATCACTGAAATTCCGGACCGAGGGCTTTCAGCGGCAAAGCACATCGATGACGGAGCAACTCGACTATCTCAGGCAGGAATATGCCGGCAAGCTGCAGCTTCTCAAGCAGGGCCTGATCCGCAGGCCGGAGGTCAACGCCATCCAGCGCGCCATCGCCGACGCCGAAGGCCAGGTCGGCCGGCTGGATGCGGAAGTGTCGGAAACCAATT
The DNA here is from genome assembly GCF_054489405.1 of Mesorhizobium sp. A623. Lineage (NCBI taxonomy): Bacteria > Pseudomonadati > Pseudomonadota > Alphaproteobacteria > Hyphomicrobiales > Phyllobacteriaceae > Mesorhizobium > Mesorhizobium sp. A623. The sequence goes on along the minus strand of NZ_JBTMXB010000068.1, from coordinate 1,209 downwards.
CCCAGATCGAGAAGTTTCATCAGCAGATCAACCAGACGGTGACGGAACTGCAACAGAAGGCGCTTGACGAACTCCAGACCAGTCAGGGCGACCTCGACGCGATCCGTCAGGAAGCGCGGCAGGCGAAGAACGTCACGCAACGCTCGACGATCAACGCGCCAGTCTCGGGCACCGTCGTGCGGATGTACTATCATACGTCGGGCGGCGTCATCGAAAGCGGAAAGAAGATCCTGGAAATCCTGCCCTCGAACGTGCCGCTGATCATCGAGACCCAGATCCAGCGCAAGGACATTGATGCGGTAAAGCCTGGCCAGAAAGCGACGGTCCGGCTGGTGGCGCTCAACCGGCGCACGACGCCGGTGCTGGATGGCGAGGTCTACTATGTCTCGGCCGACGCGCTGTCCGACGCGACCATTCCCAACCAGGAAGTGTACCTGGCCCGCGTGCGCCTGTCGCCCAGCGAACTCGCCCGTATTCCGGGCTTTGTCGCGACGCCGGGCATGCCTGTCGACGTGATGATCGAGACGGCGGAACGGACTTTCCTCGACTATCTGACCAAGCCGATCCGCGAAAGCATGTCGCGGGCCTTCACCGAACGATAACGGTCTTTCCACGGGCAGATCGCCACCGAAAGGTTCATATCGATGCCCTTTCCGAGATGACGCAAAATCTCGATATTATAGGCCGCCTCTACAGATACAATTTAATCAGGATGATCGCGGCTGTTCCCTTGGCAGTGCCTGCTATAAAATCTTTCGACGGAATCTGATGGTGAATGGCTGTGTTGCCGGGATCGTAATACCAACGGCGCCGATTGCTGACTCTTTCGTGCTTTTGGCGGGTTGCGGAACCATGATTCCCTGTTGCCAAAGGAGATTCGGCGATGGGATCTGCGGTGAAGATACGAACGGACTACTCGGCGGCTGAGCTTCGGCGGGTTGCGAAGAGTTCGAAAAACACCAACCAAAGCCGGCGACTATTATCGCTTGCGGCTTTGCTTGAGGGGATGATCCGATCCGATCCGATCCGATCCAATCCGATCCGATCCGATCCGATCCGGTGCGGGTCGGAGGCATGGACCGCCAGACGCTACGCGACTGGGTACATCGGTTCAACACAGCCGGCCCCGACAGACTTCTCAATCGCTGGTCGCCGGGGCCGTCATCGCGGCTGTCGCCCGAGCAGAAGGTGGAACTGGCGGCTCTCGTG
>NZ_JBTMXB010000067.1:0-11526 GCF_054489405.1 Mesorhizobium sp. A623 | reverse complement strand
TCGAATCCGCGCTGGAACTGCAAGCACTAATTTTTGCCCAGATTTTCAACTTCATCGAACTGCCGGCGGTTGCCGGCATGGACCAGGCCGGGGCGAACCTTTTCCTGGATCCGGTGCTTCTCGAGACTAAATCAGGGCGGCCGAGGAAACCATCCCGTCGCCGTGCCAACGACATTGCGCTCGGCGTCACCGAAGGCGTCAACGGCGATGCTAGGCTCGCCGTGCTCGTGCAGAACCGCAACAAGGTCCAAAGTGCGGTGGTGGAGGAGATCGTCGGCATCGCCAGAGGCGAGGCCGAGGTACTTTATATTGGCCGCCAGAAGCCGCTCTGGACCACGACGCGTAACGATCCCGTCAGGCTCGGCGTGAGCATTTCGCCGACCACCGTTGCTTATGCGGGCACGCTCGGCTGCTTCTGCCGTGACAATCTGAGCGGCCGGAATGCCATCCTCTCGAACAATCATGTTCTGGCCGACGTCAACAACATCGCCATCGGCACGATGATCATGCAGCCCGGCGCGCGCGACGGCGGCAAGCCGGACAAGGATGTCATCGCCGAGTTGATCCGTTTCGTGCCGATCCAGTTCGGCGGCTTTCCGAACCGGATCGACGCCGCTGCCGCCGCGCTTACTGACCACGGCCGCGCCGAAGAACGTGCGACACTCTACGACAGTTCCGACGGTCCCGCTCCCGCCATGACCTTGCAGCCGGGCGCGTTGGTCGATGCGGCCCCGGGCATGACGGTGTTCAAGACTGGCCGGACGACGCGTCATACGCGCGGCCGGGTGCGCGCGGTGAACGTTAACAACTATCTCGTCGATGTCGGCCCGGGCGTCGCCCGGTTCGACGGGCAGATCGTCATCGAAACCGACATGGCGCCGCAGCCTTTCGGCAGACCCGGGGACAGCGGATCGCTCATCGTTGATGAAGAGGGGCGTCCGGTCGGGCTGCTGTTTGCCGGTTCGGCGTCCGGCGGTGCCGGGAACCTTGGATTTACGGGGGCAAATCCTATATCATTGGTTACGGAACAACTCGGCGTGACGCTGATATAGGGACCGCATGGCCGCCACGAAGCACTCGATGGAGCAGGCACGCGAGATCCAGAAAGCCTTCGAACAACAGTTCGGTAATCGGGAAGGGCTTCTGGGTGTCGGCATCTGCCTGAATCCTCGCGAGGATGATCTCGCACTCAATGTCTCCGTTTCCCGCAGACCGCAGGCGATCAGCTTGCCGAAAATCTTCGACGGGCTCGAGGTGGTCGTCGACGTGGTGGGCGTCATTCGCGCGTACTGATCTCGTTTTCCTCCCATTTCATCGCGTCTCAGAAAATCATCGAAACCCGGGCGGGCGAAGAGGGCTTTGAACTGATCGCCGGACAGTCCGGTCTTGCGGCCTGGATTGTAGGTGGGCCGCATGGAAAACAACCGGGATGCCGCCGCAACGAAAGCCGACGAGCCTTCCGCGCTGGTTGGATACCGATTGGCCTTGTTTATCCGGCGTCTGCATCGGCTTTCGCGATCCTAAGGCTGATTTTCGTTAACTTTCGGCCAGTAGGTGCCGAAGGACCAGACGTTGCCCTCGGGGTCGCGGCAGATGAAGTCACGGCTGCCATAATCACGGTCGACCGGTTCCTCAAGTATTGTCGCGCCAGCCGCCATCGCGCGAATATAGAGCGCGTCCGTATTATCCACCGCAATATAGACGGACTTGCCAGCATTCTCACCTGGACCGCCCACCATGCTGCCATATTGGTCGTCGCGCACTTGGCCAAGCATGATAATAGACGAGCCGAGCGCGAGTTCGGCATGATGCACCTCGTCTCCCTCGCCATATCTGACGCGTAGCGTGAAGCCAAAAGCCTGCTGCAGCCAGTCGACCATCTTCGCCGCGTTGTGGTAGCGGAAGGTTGGATAGATGCGTGGAGCTTCCGTCGTTTCGGCCATGATTGTCCTCCTCTGTTCGAACCGATACGCCATGTTGGCACCATCGGCTCGCAGCGTATTGAAGGAATGTTACCTGCGGCGATCAGGCCGCGCGCTTTTGCCAGGCGGCCGGGCTTTCTCCGGCGAATTCGTGGAACTCGCGCACCAGATGGGCTTGGTCGGCATAACCGCATTGGGCCGCGATCTCGGCCCAGCGGCCACTTGTTGCCCGCGCGAGCGCAAGCGCCCGGTTGAACCGCACCATGCGCGCGACCGCTTTCGGGCCGATTCCGATCTCTTTGCGAAAGCGTTCCGCAAGGTGCTTGCGGCTCCAGTCCAGCCTTTTGGCGATGTCGCCGACGCGCACCGGGCCTTGGCCCCAGAGGATATGCTCGTAGGCCCAGGTGATGGCCGGGCTGACAGGCGCGGCGCGCTGGAGCCTTTCGCGCACGAACGCTTCAGTCAGGTGAAGCCGCCTGTCCCAATCGGGCTCATCGCCGAGCTTCTCGCGCAACACTGCGATTTCCCGGTCGGCAAGGTCATCGAGCGGGACCATCCACCCGGAGATCTCGTGCATCGGCAACCCGAAGAAGCGGTAGGCGCCAAGCGGTGTGAAGTCGATTTGCACGCATTCTGCGCCGCCGGTTGAATTGATCAGCACATGGCCGGGATAGAGACCAGAGGTGAAGCTCGCATAGGTATCCTCGCGCGTCGGCGCGCGTCCAAACGCAATTTCGAAGGGCTCGCCCCAACTGATGACGAGCGGCACCACCAGTGCGGCCATCTCGACGGAATGATGAAGCGCGCGGCCGCTCTCGCGATAGCCGGTAATCCGGTCCACCAGGCCAGTTAATTCGGGATGACAGAAATGGCGGCGCAGGAAGGGCGGGCTGCACTTCCTAGCCTCGATCTTGATGCTCCCCCACTGTTCTGAAGCCATGGGCCACGTCCGGGTTTCTTGCGGCAATAGTAGGCCAAGCATCTCTATCTGCACAGGCTGCAGTGTTCAGTTTGCCAAGTTGGCGGACCTCGGCATGCTCGGCGACGATGAGGCATTGGACCAAGTAGCACCCAGGAAGGCTCCGTATCGTGGTATCTGCTCGATGAGAACGGGATGCGCGAGGCGGGTGTCTCAGGCAGAGTATTCGTTTACTGAACGAACGTAATCATTTGTAAGGCTCCTTGCTTTGACCGATGGCGGGGCACAAGGCAAACGCTTCAGTGGCTCTCGTCCAGTACCCCGCCATTGGTTGGGCCGGGTTGATTCGGACGCTACTCAGTACCCCATTCCACCCATGCCGCCGTTGGCAGTCGATATGCCGGAATCTTTCGCCGGAATGTCGGCGATCATCGCTTCTGCGGTGATCAGGAGTGCGGCGATAGAGCCGGCAGCCTGCAAGGCCGCTCGCACGACCTTTGCCGGATCGACAATGCCGGCCTTGATCATGTCGACATAGGTTTCCGTCTGCGCATCGAAGCCCTGAGCGCGGTCCTTGCTCTCCATGAGCTTTCCCACAACGATCGAACCTTCGACGCCGGCATTTTCCACAATTTGCCGGATCGGCGCTTCGAGGGCCTTCAACACGATCGAGATTCCGGCCGTGATGTCGGCAGTCGAGCCGGTCATCCCGGCAAGCGCCGATCGGGCACGCAGCAGCGCCACGCCACCGCCCGGCACGATGCCTTCCTCAACCGCTGCCCGCGTGGCGTTCAGCGCGTCGTCGATGCGGTCCTTCTTTTCCTTGACCTCGGTTTCCGTCGCGCCGCCAACCCGGATGACGGCAACGCCGCCCGCGAGTTTCGCTAGCCGCTCCTGCAATTTCTCCTTATCGTAGTCCGAGGTCGTTTCCTCGATCTGCGCCTTGATGGTCTGGATGCGGGCCGCGATGACGGTTTTCTCGCCCGCGCCGTCGATGATCGTGGTCGTATCCTTCTCGATCAGCACGCGCTTTGCCCGTCCGAGCATGTCAATGGTGACGTTCTCCAACTTGATGCCGAGATCTTCCGAGATCATCTGGCCTGCCGTCAGAACGGCTATGTCTTCCAGCATCGCCTTGCGACGGTCGCCGAACCCAGGGGCCTTGACCGCCGCGACCTTCAGTCCGCCACGGATCTTGTTGACGACCAGTGTCGCCAAAGCCTCGCCTTCGACATCCTCGGAGATGATCAGCAGCGGCTTGCCGCTCTGAACGATCGCCTCGAGGATCGGCAGCAGCGCCTGGAGATTGCCGAGCTTCTTTTCGTGGATCAGCAGGTAGGGGTCCTCCAACTCAACGCGCATCTTCTCGGGATTGGTGACGAAGTATGGCGAGAGATAGCCGCGGTCGAACTGCATGCCTTCGACGACATCCAGTTCGGTATCGGCGGTCTTGGCTTCTTCGACGGTAATGACGCCCTCATTGCCGACCTTTTTCATCGCCTTGGCGATCATCTCGCCGACCGTCGCGTCGCCATTGGCGGCGATGGTGCCGACCTGGGCAATCTCCTCGGAAGACTTGACCTTTGTCGACCGCGCCTGGATTTCCTTGACGACGGCGGCGACGCTGAGGTCAATGCCGCGCTTGAGGTCCATCGGGTTCATGCCGGCCGAGACGAGCTTCACGCCTTCGCGCAGGATGGAAGCGGCAAGCACGGTCGCTGTGGTGGTGCCGTCGCCGGCGAGGTCGTTGGTCTTCGACGCCACCTCGCGCACCATCTGCGCACCCATGTTTTCGAACTTGTCGGAAAGCTCGATTTCCTTGGCGACGGTAACTCCGTCCTTGGTAATGCGCGGCGCGCCATAGGCCCTGTCGATGACGACGTTACGGCCCTTGGGGCCGAGTGTCGCCTTCACGGCATTGTTGAGGATTTCGACACCGCGCAGCATGCGGTCGCGGGCATCATTGGAGAACTTGATTTCCTTGGCAGACATGGTCGTTATCCAGTTCTGTTTGAATTTCTGTCGCGGAATTGGCCGATCAGGCGGCTTTCTTGGCCGCCCCGGCCTTTTCCACGATGCCCAAGATGTCCGCCTCCTTCATGATCAGAAGGTCTTCGCCATCGATCTTGACCTCGGTGCCGGACCATTTGCCAAACAGGATGAGATCCCCGGCTTTCACGTCGAGCGGGATCAGTTTGCCGCCTTCGTCCCGCGAGCCGGGGCCGACCGCGATCACTTCGCCTTCCTGAGGCTTTTCCTTGGCGTTGTCGGGAATGATGATCCCGCCTTTGGATTTGACATCGCCTTCCGCGCGTCGAATGACGACGCGGTCGTGGAGGGGCCGGAATTTCATTGGAGGTTCTTTCTGTGGCCGGTGCATAGGGCGACCACCCCAACCGTATACGCTCTTTGGCACTCGAATGATAGGAGTGCCAAGGTCGATTCCGGGGAATTTCGAAACTATCAAAAATGATAATTCGTTCCCTTCAGAGAATTATACGTATTGAAGGCGTAATTCCTCGAATTAAGATATGAATTACAATATTCTACGCGCCGATCGTAACAAGATATGACCGCGTCTTGGCGGGCTTTTTGCATCGAAATATTTTATTATCCTCGAATCGGCGACCTGGATTGGCACACTTATGGCGGAAATATTTGACCCACAGCCTCCGGGACTGTCGCCCGAGCGGGTGAAGGCACTTGCCTTGGAGACAGGTACGACTGAAGATCAGATCAGGGCGATCATCGAGCTTATCGGCCCGGATCGGGCATCGATCATTCGTGAGGCTCGGAACCTCAAGCGACCGCTCTAACGGATCGGAGCACGAGCTATCGCTTGACGATGTTCCGGTGATTCAGATCGAACGTATCGCCAGCCTTGATTTGTGTCGCGAGATCATCCTGCAGCACTCCCCACTCACCTAAATAGCCACCGCACGTGCTACAAAAAATAGGCGTTTCGTTAGTGGCATCATCCGGATGCTCATCGATTGTCGGATGGTCGCTCCCTTTCTTTTTGGAGCTCTATTCGTCTTTCCCGGCCTCTCGCAAGCTAGCCAATTCCTCCGGCGACAACGTCGTTTCAAGCACGGTGTCAACTTGGTCGAGATACCAGGCCCATGCTGGCTGGCCATCGAAGACAGTATCTTCGGAATAGCCGGCCTTCCGACATAACGCGCGGGCAGCGCGTTCACGCTCAGCGTCTGTTATCGGCATAGATCAACCCACCCGTGTTGATCTAACCGCAACATCGCCGGCCCTATGCAGGAATGGCAGGGGCTCAGCCGGTTCGCGGCGGGATCAAGGCGCGCATCCGCATAAGTTCCTTTGATGAAGCCTGGAGTTGCGCCAAATCGGCATTGGGCCTGTGCCTCAAGCGAGATCGAGTTCCACCCAAAGGCCTCCCTCACCGCGGGTGGGATCGCGAGCAGCGTTGCGCACGGCCAGAATTGATCCGGAAGGCCAAACGAACCCGGGTTTCCCGTCCTTTCTTCCGATCCACTCGTCATCGGCGCGGACGACACGACCTTGCGTCTTGCCCGCAAGTGCCGTCAGGATGGCATGATAAGGTATTTCACCCCAACGAACCTTCAGTGCGTCTTTCTGGTTGGTGGGGATGAACGCTGAAAGATCGGCACTCTCCATTAGGTCAAGGCCGCGCTTTGGCTCTCTCCTCTTCGCGCAAAGCAGCCTTGTCGCGTGGTGGACCGAACACGTAGATGCGTAGGTTCGGCAGTCCGGGGATCGAAAACGGCAGTGTGTCGGGCCCGAAATAGGCTGGTGGTTGTTTGGCCGAAAGCTTGGCGGCAGCATCGCGCGCCGCGCGTACGTTCTCGCCCTTGGCTCCGAACTGAAAGCCAAGGACTGCTTGCAGCCCATAACGAATATTGGAGACATGTAGGTGCTCAACCCGTGCGTGGCGTCGAGCCTGCGGCTTACGCCCTGCAGCGCTGACAAGGCTTGAGTCTTGAATCTGTCGAGCGCGACGGCGTCGGGATCGGTCGGGTTTTCGGTCCATGCCATCCACACTTCGCCGATCGAGAAATCCCCAAACAGTTCGGCGGCCGTCAGGAAACCAGAGACGTGATCCCAGTGCTCGTGGGGGCGGTGCGACCGGAGCGCGGCCACGCTACCGGCGCGCGAAGACGCCATTGTCGATGTCCTCGCTGAAGTACTCGATCTGAAGTTCGCCATAGCCCTCGGCACTGGGCTTGAATGCAATGGTCGACACCGACCCCTGACTGGCGTTCTCGCTGAACAACTCGAAGGTGAACACGTCGGCGTCCCAGTGCTTTAGCGGGAACGACATGCCGCCCGGTCCGAGCCGCATCGCCAGCCCGGCGTCCGTCTCCTCGATCGTTGCTTCGCCGTAGAAATTGTTGGCGAAGACCCCAACATAGGCGCCCGGTTCGGCGGCCGGTGCCGCGTTGGCGGGCGGGTTTTGGCCAACCAGCGATCCGAACGGCGTATAGAGGCCCGACATCAGGCCCGAATAGGCTGCATACCAGTCCCGCGTCACCTCGCCGAACTGGACAAGATCGGCAAATGCGGCCGCCACCGCTTCGGCGGCGCCGACCGGCGCGGCATTGGTCAGGACCACGATCCCGACATCGGCGGACGGAATCATCGTGAAACTGGTGCCGGCGCCGAGCAGAAAGGCGCCGGAATGCGACAGGGTGGTGCGGCCGGACGGCGCCACGGCGACGTTGAAACCGTGCCCATAAAAGCTGGCCCTTTCGGATGGAGAGCGCGGTGGCGCGGACACGATCTGCGGCGACAGCGCCGGGAGCAGCGCTTCCTCGGCAATGAAGACTTCGCCGTCGAGGTCGCCGTCCTGCAGAATCATGGCCATCCACTTCGCCAGATCGTTGACTGACGAACTGACGCCTCCGGCGGGCGATTGCGCATCGGGCTGCCGTTGATAGGCCGCGGTATAGGTGCCATTGACCAGGGCGTGCCCCGATGCCCGGTTCTCGCGCGCGAGGAAATCGTCGAACCGGGAACTGGTGGATCCCATGCCCAGGGGCTCGTACAACGCCTCTTCCGACAGCGTCTCCCAGTCGATCTGCGCGGCGGCAGCGACGGCTTCCGCGCCCAGCGTCATGCCAAAATTGGTGTAGGCGTATTGGTCGCGGAACGGACCCAGTGGCGCAAACTGAAGGCGCTCCAGGATTTCGCGGCGGTCGTAGCCGAGGTCCTCGAGCTGGTCGCCTACGTGATCCTGCAGCCCCGAGCGGTGCGCATAGAGATCTCCGACGGTGACGTGCTCTGTCACCCACTCGTCCGAGAGAGCCAGCCAGGGCAGGTGCACGGATACCGGTGTGTTCCACGCGATCACGCCCGCGCTCACCTGGCGCGCCACCACCGTGGCCCCGATCGACTTGGACACCGAGGCCAGCTGGAACACCGTGTCGGCGTCGACCGCCGCCCCCTCGCCTGCCTTGCGCACGCCGAAACCCTCAGCGTAGACGGTTTCCCCGTCCTTCACCACGGCGACGGCCATGCCCGGAATGCCGGACCGCTCCATGATCTCAGCAGCCAGCTCATCGAGCTTCGCGACGGCCGCTTCTATCTGCCCGGGCGGAATAGGAATCACCGTCGCGCTGGAGGGAGGAGTCGCCGGATCGACGGAGACCGCGAAGGCCAATGCGGGGGTCAGCTGCAGGGCCAGGCCGAACGCGGCCATCCGCGACAGAAATGTAGTGGGACTGAAAAGATGGCGCATGATGGGCCTCATCCACAGTGGACAATCAGGACGAGGGCATTTGCCCGGTCGCCAACGACGTGCTCGACCGGCGCGATATCATCGTCGCGCACATATGAGCAGGAGAACAGTACATCCGTTGTCCCGGATTCGTCTAAACAAGTTTGATAAAGTGCGACGAACCTGGGAGCCGGAGGCGTGGCAGTAAGGATGAGCTAGATCGGAGATGTCCATGGGACTGTCCTCTCCAACCCTCCCTCCACCTCCCGCTTCACTCGGTGCCGAGCAACACAGCCTACGCGAAAGATCACGGATCAGGCGTCACGCTGGCGCGGCTGCTGGCGCCGCGGCTTCTCGCGGTTCTCCTCGCCCTGGTCGGCATCCTCCTCGCTGTCGGCGGCGGGCAGCTCCTCCTCCTCGGCGGCTCCTTCTACTACCTGATTACCGGCCTCGCCGTGGTCGCCAGCGCCATTTTCCTCTGGCACGGCAGCATGTGGGGCGTCTGGATCTTCGCCGCCCGGGCGCAGACCGTACGCGGTCCGCTGACCTACGGCGTCTACTGAACAATAATACGGGCGTTTAGCGGCTGTACCGGCCGATTGGTATGGCTGCCCATCACCTTGGTAAAAACAGCAATTTGCTCCTGCGATGCCGAAAGGGGCGTCTTCAGTACAAACCAGCGCACGCCTTCAGAACAGGGCGGCGTCGTGAGCGATCCGTTAAAACGATAATATTGCAATGCCCCCGGTAATAGCCCGGCAGCCTTGAAGCCCGGCCTCAACACCGTCTGAGCATTTTGCCCAACTGGCATTTGCGCCCAAAGTTCGCTTAACGCCGCATTTGGCTCGCCGCGCTCGAACAGAACCCCAACCACGGCAAGATTACCGTTCGAATCCGCATGCACCAAATGAGCTTCAAGCGGATACGCTTTACCCTCAACCTCATTCTCGCTAGGTGCATGGAAGTGCACCTGCTTCAATACGAAACTATCGCCCTCAACAACCAGCGTGCTGCCCGGCTCAAAATCGACCTGGATCGTATGGCCGTTATTTACAATTGCCCCACCGCTCTCGGTATAGCGCAATTGCAATGGCTCCAGCGACGCCCCGATCGCACCGGTTATATTAACGGGCGACTGATTCCGGCCCAGCTCGCACAAACCATAGTCCGCGTTCAAAGCCCCCCAGTGTGTCGGCCCCGCTTCACCCGCATATCCCCAGTGCGTTCCGGCCGCAGTGGCCATTCCCCCAGACAGCAAAAGAGCCGCCACCCCAGCAAATAATCGTCTCATCAACTTCGCCCCTCATTTATTATTTATTGGCAAAAGCCAGGAAAAAAGCACCACGAGCATAACGGCATCCCGACAACACGTCACGCGCCGCCGTGAAATTGTCGCCACTGAACAACTGGAAATCGGATCCCGCCCACCGCATGCCCGAAGCATGAGGCGTCCCCACATGTTCGCACAGCGTGTTGGGGACGCGCTTGCGAAACCAATAAATTCCCGTTTTCGGATGCTTGAAGGGCCGCGCCATTAAAAGAACCATGTGTACCGCCGTTGTGTACCACTGCGACTGTTGAAGAATACTTACAGCCCAAGGAGTTGAGCGTTATCAGCTATTTAAGGGGGTGAATGGCGGAGAGGGAGCCCTTTCCCAGTTGCTGGAGAGGGCATGATTTATACAGCCTGCCTGCCAGTGACGTGATTGCCTTCGAGCCTAATTCAATCACCAGTTCGACTTCCTGTCAGCAGTGTAATTGGCATATTTATGTTTGCTGGCCAGCCCACCCTCTTGAGCAAGAAATTATGCTGCGGCTAGTTGACAACCGCGCCCATTTCACCCGATATCTTCGGTATCAGGGCGCATAGTTCAGCGGCGTTTCTGCTAGAGGTACAACGAGTCGGGCTACAATTTTTATTGTCCCCCGATACAGACTTCGCGATCCGGTCTGCGCGAATGCGGCCTGTAAAATGCTCTTCAAGAGCAGGTCGTGCGGCGCTTCATCCCTTTGTGATGCATTGCTGGTGCGTCATCAGGATGGAGTTGGTGCTTCGATCATCTTCAACAACGCAATCCGCTTGCGTTGGGGATGTGGTCGATCATCACGTTGGCTTCCTGCTTATTGATCCGACCATTCACCATCGCAAGCGACAAGGAAACCGCAGGCGATAGGAATATGGTTATGGCGAAGAACGCCGCCCCCCGGACAAGTAAGCTTTCACTCGAACAGACCTACCTTTCTCTGACTGAGCATCTGGTCAGGGATTATGACTTGTCGCTCAATTTCCTGGAGAATCCAGAGAAACCACGCTCCCCCCGTCAGCAGACGGCGACCTATCAACCATCCGACCTGCTAACTCCTGCACAGGCGGCTGCGGTGTTGGGTTTAGTTTGAGGTGAAGCTCTCACTTGCAGTTTGCGCACCGCTCCGCCGGAAGCAAGCTAAAGGATGGCAGGGAGCAGGGGCAAATAACTCGGACGAGCATGTAGCACATGACTAATCTCGCTGCGTTGATTATGAACGTCGGCTTTCGAGACGGGCCGGGAACTGTGCGAAGACTAGTTAGAGGGCGCATAGCCGGCGGTACTGCGTTAATATGAATGTCCGCTTCCGGGCAAGCACGAAACGGATGTCTACGTTCGACATGAGATCGAAACCTGCCGGATTGCGAACCCAACGCCGCGGCCGCATGCAGGGATGGCTCGATGTGGTGGATACCTCGCAGTTGCACGCTTCATAATATGAGCCTGCCACGCTGTAGGGCATTCCGCCTCTCCGATTCCCTGCGACCTATATGTAACTCGCCGTGGCGAGCGCCCCGCCCCATAAGATCAGGCCGGCCCCTACCACCCAGTCGAAGCGCCAGCGCGCCGGTATGATCTTTTCAGAGAGCACCAAGGCCGCCAGCAACGCCATCCAGATCAAATTCATGGTGCCGACGACGAACATCACCGCCATCAGCGCCCAGCAGCATC
>NZ_JBTMXB010000066.1:0-11838 GCF_054489405.1 Mesorhizobium sp. A623 | reverse complement strand
GGGCGTGCCTGCGTTATCTTCCGCCCTATTCCCCCGATTTCAATCCCATAGAGATGGCCTTCGCCAAGCTCAAGGCCATTCTACGAAAGGTCGCTGCTCGGTCTATCCCGAAGTTGTGGGACGCTGTGGCCCTGGCCATTGAGCAATTCGCACCACAGGAATGCGAAAACATGTTCGCACATGCCGGCTATGATACGTAACCGCAATTATTCGGAAAACGCTCTAGCGATTCCAATGCATGGTATTCCTGATGCGGAGCAACAAGCAGGTCAGATCAGAATTGCCAAGTCAACTAATACAGCCGGTGGCGCGATTAACGTCGGCGACTAAAGTATCGTGTGATCGATCCAGTTTCGGTGTGCCGAGGGTTCTTACCCTCCTCCACGGGTCGATGTCATGCGGCGACGGGGCCGTCCTCCGGTGTCTGCAACTCCTCGAAGCCGGTTATGAGCTGCTGCACGCGCTTGTTCAATGTTGCGATGCTCTCGGACGTACGGTGAAGCTCCTGCAGGAGTTTTGCAGACTCGCCATTGGTGCGTTCCTGTGGTGCGCTTCCAATGCCGGTAAAAAGCCAGGTCGGGCTCACACCCAGAACTCCCGCCATCATGGCCAGGCGATTGCTCCGTGGCTCGGAGCGGTCGCACTCCCACGCGCTCCAGCTTGAAGTCAGGACCCCAAGGCGCCGCGCCGCCTGTGCGGTAGAAAGCCCCGTGAATTCGCGCGCAAGTGATATCCGTCCACCCAGCGTGTCGGCGGAAAGGTCGGTTGTCGGATGATGGGTCATGATTCCGGTCTCCTTTTGAGAAAATGAAGCTATTCACCGGCTAGCTTCCGTCTGCCGTTCTGAGCAAGCTGACGGCGGCGGATGCCGCCGTCAGGAGTGCGTTCGCGGTCAGTTGGCGGCGGTCTTTGCCTTCTCCACCCATTCGCTGACGAGATCGCCATGGGTCTCGATCCACTCGCTCGCGTGGCGCTGGATGTCTTCGGTCTTGCCTTCGCCGTCATTCATCTTGGCATTCTGGGCGAAGATGTCCTCGATCGGGATCGATACTTCCTCGAGCAGCGCCTTGGCCGCCGGATTGTCCTTGAGGAAGGCCGAATTGGCGACCGGACGAATATCGTTGGCGGGGAAGCCGAGCTTGCATGGATCCTCGACACAGCCGGGGACCCCTGGACGCGTCGCCGCTGCCTCAAGGTTCTTCTGGTCCTCAGGCAGATCCACCTTCGGAACTTCGATCCACATCACGTCCGTGCCGGGCTTGAGCGTGTTGACGGTCCAGTTGGACGTCCAGGTGTAGAACAGGATCGGCGTGCCCTGCTGGTGGGCCGCGACCGCGTCGGCCATCGAGGCGGCGTAGCTGGCCTTGATGGGGTTCACGTGATCGCGAAGCCCATAGCCTGACAGTTCATCGGGAGAACTGGAGGTGACATTGACGCCATCGGTCAGGATCTCTCCAGCGCTGGGCTTGATAAGCCCATTGATCATGCGAACCAGGGTGGATTTGCCGAAGCCGGACAGTCCCATGACGACGAATATCTCGCCTTCGGCGACGTTGAAATTGACGTCGTTGACGCCAACAGTCTGGCCGGTCTGTTCGAAAATCCGATCTTTCCCCTTGCCCTCATTGAGAAGCGCCAAAGCTTCAGCCGGGTCTTCTCCAAAAATCTTGTAAAGGTTATTGCCAGTTATTTTAATAGACATGAATCCGTGGGAAATGTGTGCAAGATGAAAGGCGCAATATCGCATAAGTGCATCGACAGTGTTGCCAGCACAAAACGCGCGACCGTCATTGTAAGACGGCCACCATCGCAAGCGGGAATACCAATTTTGCATCCCCAGAGCCCCATATGAGGAGGCGTTTATACGGACATAAAACTCTCGGGGCAACCCTTGGCCGTGAAATTGATTGTGCTAAAAGGGATTTCCTCGTGCGGGACTCCAAACACAAGTCGTCCTGAAGCAGGGGGAGATCGGAAGGGATTCGCTCTTCCGCCTCAGAAAAATGCCCGGCCTGTTCCAAGGGATACGCGGCGTTTTCAGTCCTTGGGTCTATGGTCAGAAGATAAAACCAATAGCAGCTCAAGTTCATACATTATAGGACCCGTGCCTGGATTCGCCTGTCCAGCCGCGATAACGCCAGGGCTGACTGGTATGTGTGGGCCGACGCCAAGCCGGACGGCACGCCGCCCAATAACCGGCTGGCGATTTTCGGCGGCTCCGCGTGGCAATGGGACACGCGGTGTCAGCAATATTATCTGCACAACTTCCTGGCCGAGCAGCCAGACCTGAATTTCCACAACCGTGCCGTTCAGCACGCACTGCTTGACGTGACCAAGTTCTGGCTGGAGCGCGGCATCGATGGCTTTCGCCTCGATACCATCAATTTCTATTTTCACTCGCAGGGGCTGGAGGACAACCCGGCCTTGCCTCCGCACCCGCGCAACGACCAGACCGCGCATTCGGTCAATCCGTACAACTATCAGGACCACCTCTACGACGAGAGTCGCCCGGAAAACCTCGCCTTCCTCGAACGATTGCGCGCTGCTCGATGAATATCCGGCAGCGGCGGCGGTCGGCGAAGTCGGGACTCACAGCGCGGGTTAGTGGTGGTCGCTGTCTACACCGCCGGCGAAAAACGTGTCCATATGTGCTACGCTTTCCACTTCCTGGCACCGGAGAAGATCAGCGCCGCCAAGGTTCGCGGCGTGCTCGAAAGCTTTGGCCGCGTGGCCAGCGACGGCTGGGCGTGCTGGGTCTTCTCTAATCACGGCGTAATGCGTCATGCCTCGCGCGGGGCCGCCGGCGAGCAAGGTGTGACGGCCTATCTGAAGGTGATCTCAGCGCTGCTTTTGTCGCTCCGCGGCTCGGTCTGCCTCTATCAGGGCGAGGAACTGGGGCTTCGCGAGGCCGACCTTGCCCATGAGGATCTGCGCGATCCGTACGGCATCCGCTTCTGGCCGGAATTCAAGGGACGCGATGGCTGCCGCACACCGATGGTCTGGGATGAAAAAGCTCAAAATGGCGGCTTCTCCAATGCAAAACCGTGGCTCCTCCCTGCCGAATATCTGGCGAAGGCGGTCAGCGCACAGCAAGGCCAGGCGGGGTCGCTGCTGGAGCACTACCGGCGTTTTCTGGCCTTCCGGCGCACGTCCGGCCCTGATCAAGGGCGACATCAAATTTGTGGATTCACCCGACGGCACGGTCGTGTTCACCCGCTGCGAAGGCAATGACCGGGTGCTCTGCACTTTTAACCTCTCTCATTAGACGACCACGCTGGACCTTGGTGCAAGCTACGCTCTGCAAGCCCTGAGAGGACACGGCTTTGGCGCAGAAGCGGAAGTCGGAAAAATTCACCTTGGAGACTACGAGGCCTGGTTCAGCCGCATCGGTTGATCACGCGCCTGTTGTGATCTTACCCGCTGGCCCCGGAACTTGAGAAAACTTCTGCTTGCATTCGCTCGATGGCGCACCAAAGCTTCGACGGTGCCGCTTTCAAACCTTGGAGCGGGAGACAACGGGAGGAGGATATGCAGCAGTTCGGAACGCTTTCCGTATCTATTACACAGACGCTGACTACGCTGCCTGCCGCGTTCGCCGCTTCGCCAGCGCCTGCCGAAGGCCAGAACGGCATGGTGGTGACGGCCCAGTATCTGGCCTCGCAAATCGGCATCGTGTTAGTCATCCGATTTGCGGCCGTTCATCGAGACCTTGAAGAAGCGGCTCGGATCCTTCGTTTCTCGGCTTCCGCTGAAAGCTGAGCCCTTCTGGCATATGTACGGTGGATGTCGGAACGGCGAGTTCGGCTCCATGCTTGTGAACGATGCCGGCAATTTTCAGCAGGACGTCTTCCTTGATCGACATGAACTCGTTGTAATCGGTACCAGTAGTGAACGCATAGAGGAGCAGTTTCAAAGCGTATTCGCCGTAGGAATCCATCTGGAAAACGAAGAAGTCGTGCTGGAGACCGGGGTGTTCCGAGAGCATCTTGTTGGTATCGGCAACGATGGTGCCCACTTTGTCGATATCCCGGTAGCGGATGTGGACGTATTCCTCGATGCGCCGTGCAGTCATGCGTGAGTGGTTGATCAAGACCGCGGTATTGAACAACGCATTCGGCACATAGAAAGGCCGACGGTCGAAGCCCATGACGCGCGTCGCCCGCCAGCCGATCGACTGCACCTCTCCCATAACCTCGGTGCCCGGCATGATGATCCATTCTCCGACTTTGAAGGGGCGGCTGGCATAAATGGTCAGGCCGCCGAACAGGTTGGCGACGAGGCCCTGCGCGGCGAAGCCGATCGCAATGCCGCCGATGCCGCCGAAAGCGAGGATGCCCGAGATGGAAAAGCCAAGGGTCTGCATGCCAACCAGGATTGCAGTTATGATAATGGCGGCCCGTATCAGCTTTCCGATTGCATCAGCAGCCGTGGGATCGATTTCCTGACCTTTTGCGCGTGAACTCTCCCGAAGTCCGATCTCGATCCGCGCTACGGCCTGCAAGAGGAACCAGACAACAACCGCAATCACGGCAACGTCACGGGCTGGGGCAAAGACCTCCGAGAGGAGGCTGAAGCTGCCGTTACGGGTGAGGAAACCGACCGCCAGGGTGAGACCAATGATCCAGACGACACCGTGAACGGGAGAATTCAGGGACTTCAGAACGGCGGTGCGCCAAATATTATGCGTGGCTTCGGCGCGACGAATGAATGAGCCGAGTATCTTCTTTATGATGCGGTTGAGTATCAGCACGCCCAGAATGATCAGAAAGGCGAAGGCTATATTTGTCCAAAGGACATAGTGATCCGAGAACCATGCCTGCACGTCAGTAAAATTCATATCGGATCATCTCGTTGCCAGTGTGCCTAGGTGGCATGACTGGAACATCGAAACGCGAGGGTCAAGGTTGGCTGACGGATTAGGTCAAAAATGGGTGCAGGAGGTTTGTGGGTTCACGGCTTGGAGCCGTTTTCTTCTCGAGCGCCTGGACAGTAGGGGCGTCTGAGGGTGGGTAGGCTCCCGTAAAAACAGAAGATCCCCGCCAAATTTCTGGCGAATGATAGCCTCTGTTCAATTGCAGGCTTTGGCGGTTTCCGGCTCGTTCCAGCCCGCCTTAATCGCTTCTACGCGCATAATCTTTGCAGGACGGGAGATCGACGGCCGCTCATCGAATATGTCTGCCACCGCCAAGGCGCTGTCCAACGTCATGTTGGCATCCCTCTTGGGCACTTGGCATTGTGGGAAGGCCAGGCTTCACGGCCTGGGCTGGCCTGAAGCAGATCGGCGCGCCCAAGCCCGGCGAGACAATCGCTGTAGCTGCCGCGACGGGCCCGGTTGGTGCGACAGTGGGGCAGATCGGCAAGCTCTTGGGCTGCCGTGTGATCGGCATTGCTGGCGGTCCCGACAAATGCGTCTATGCGGTTAGCGAGTTAGGTTTCGATGCATGCATCGACCATAAGGCCCCGGACTTTGCTGAACAACTCGCCAAGGCCAGCCCCGACGGCCTCGACATCTATTTCGAGAATGTCGGTGGCAAGGTGCTGGACGCGGTCATCCCTCTTCTGAACCCGAATGCGCGCGTACCTGTGTGCGGACTGGTATCGCAATACAATGCGACCGAACTACCCGCAGGGCCGGATCGGATGAATTGGCTGATAGGCCAGATTTTGCGCAAGAAGATCAGGATGCAAGGCTTCATCATCTTCGACACCTTCAGCCATCTCTACCCCGAATTCGCCAAGGAGATGGGCGGCTGGGTCGCAAGCGGCAAGATCAAATACCGCGAAGAGTTCATCGACGGCCTGGAAAACGCTCCGGAAGCTTTCATTGGCCTTCTCAACGGCAAAAACCTCGGCAAGCGCGTAATCCGCGTCGGTCGGGACTGAGAGGAACAGAAGCAAATCTTGGTGGTGCTGACTTCGTATGGTCAACTAGCCTTCTGCATACCGTTGAAGAGCCAACCACCCGGTTCGGCGGTCATGGGCGGGTCATTCAGGGCTTGCGCGCTTCCTTTCGGGATAAGGGGTCAACCCATTTGACAGGCAGAAGATAGTATATAGCTCGTCAATATCTTGGGATGACCCTGAGTGATCATTCGCGAAAATGGTCAAATCTCTCGCGATCGCCGAGCCTGGTTTGCTACTCCAACCGTGCCGGATCCTGAAAGCCTGGATGAATTCTTCTGGCGTTAAGACCATGCCAGCCCTTCCAATGCAACGCAGCCGAAGTTGGTGACGCAGAGATAATAGCCTCGAATTAGTAACAGGCGATGTCATTGCCGAATAGCCGGCCGCGCGTTTCGAGAAAATTACATCGGGTTTCGTTAACCTGGGACCTACGGCGAGACAAATGCGCCGCAGATGGGCACAGCAAACGCGTAATAAAATTACGCGAGCGGTGAAATTTGGCCCAATCCATTCGCCAGCTGCACGATACGTCTCCAACTGCCATGCTAACCCAAGTTCGGCATTGCAAATTTCTTTTGCGACGTTCTGGAACCTGCGAAAATCGGATCAATCCGGATGGCTGGAACGCACTTGTGGCCATGGTTGAAGATTCCCGTTGTGGGTCAGTTGTCCCGGTTCTGGTTCTTGGAAATTCATGCTCGCAGAGCGGTATGGATGAGCTGATTCCGGCTACGGATTCAGCTCGCCATGCAACTGAGCGCTGGCTGCGCCTACAGATGCGTACTGCTGGGTTTTGCTTGACACTCACTGATGTTCTTGTATTGTTCTCGTACTGCAAGCCCCTCGCAGTCGGCCCTGCCTTCCCCTGTCCCCAACGTCCCCAGGCAGGGCCAATCCCTTCTTATGAAGGACGATCTCCTCAATGTCCGACAACGTCCTGCCTCAGACCAAACACCCGAAGCTGATCGTCGTCGTCGCGTTCGACCGTGGCGAGGATGGAACGAATTACCTGTCCACCCATTGGTTCTTCCGAGCAGCCCTACGCTCGGTAGCATTTGGAGGCACAGTTGAAAAAATTCATATCAGCACTTTGCGCGGGATCAGTTAGCTTAGCTTTTGGGATGACTGGCGTCGCTCCCTCTGTCGCGGGTCCGGTTGTGCCTATGAACCTGATGACCACGTCGGGCGTTCAACCGGACTTCCAAACGATCCAGTACAAGAAGCGATTGAAGAAGCGCCCCAGACATCGATCCCATGTCAACCGTCGAGGCCATTGGAAAGGATATTCAGGTCGGCATCACCATCGGCACGGCTATCGCCGTCACTCAGATGGTTTCTGGTATCCCCTGGCAGCGTTTGGGCTAGGCGCAGCCATCGGCGGGGCAATAGCCAATCAGCCGCAGCGCGGCAACGCACACGTTCAATGGTGTTACGGTCAGTATCGCAGTTACCGCGCCTCGGACAATACGTTCCAGCCCTATAATGGGCCGCGCAAACAGTGCCGCTCGCCATATTGAATCGGGCCTATCGGCGTGGAGAAGGCGGATTTCGGGCCGCCTTTTCTATTCATCAGCGGTGATGTGCCGGACATGGAGTAAGCCTACATTTTGGAGCGGAGAGATTGTAAAATGACTGCGATATCTAGGCGTACGAAATTTCTGCCGGTCTTAGTGCTGCTGCTGGCGGTCTTTGTCACTGGATGCGTCTACTTCGGCATCATACAGACCATTCTCGCCGTCGCGTTTGTCGCCACCGCAGCTATGATTTCTACGTTCCTGATTGTGGCGGCATCCAGAAACGCTTATTGACCACAGACAGCACCGAACTATCCCCATCTTCCGTATCGCCATGGGCCTCGGCAACGATCAGTATGCCTATGTAACGTTGATCGCCATCAACTACGACGCCAGTGAATATTGCCTAGCCGCCCCACGAACGAGGAGGCAAAGAGCAGACCACCGCGTAAGCCGGAGCCGAACGAGCGAGATCGAGGAGGGGGCCGCGAGAGCTTGAGCAGGAAGGCAGCGGTCAGGTGGGAAAGGCTTCGCGACGCTTCATCGCAAACGGCTGAGATCCGCGGCGCGGTTCTCGACGATGGCCTCCATGGAAAAGAAACCCGTCACCGTGGCCAGATTGAAATTGGTAATGAGCCGCTGGTAGAAGGCGTCGTAGCCGGCCATCCCGCGCGTCACCACCTTGACGAGGTAGTCCCTGTCGCCGCCGATCCGATAGAAGTCGATGACTTCGGGAAGCCTTATGACATGCTTGCGGAAATCGCCCGCCCATTCCTTCGAATGGTGGCGCGTGCGGATCATGACAAAGACGGTGAGATCCAGGCCAAGGGCTGCCAGATCGATGGTCGGTCGTGCGGGTGCCGCGAACGAGACCGCAGGCATTGAGCTCCTGCAGCCTGCGCCAGCAGGCGTTCTGCGACAGGCCGACCTGGTCAGCCAGATCGCGTTGCGAGATTGCGAGGCATGAGAGCGGCGTCGTAATTGCTGGCTTGACAATGACCGGGCAGCCGACCGCGATAGCTGGTGCAACCTGATGGACGATCAGGTCCAGCGGATGATTGAAGGCCGAGATCGCAGATATGCTTTGCGCCACCACGCACGATGCATAGCCGCTGAGCGGAATGTTCACGATGTATGGGCGCTTTCCACGTGGCCCTGACCTCATGACTGAAACTGATCCGCGAGCGCCCACGGTTGGTCTGAAGATCCCCGGTCGGCCGTGGCGCTAAATCCGCTATGAAGGAGTTGCCGCATTATCCGTTGGAGCCTCCGATCAACCCGGCGCGGTTCAGAAATTGGCGGAAAATGCGACCTGAGCGGTTCACGGTAACACATGGATCGAAGGGCGGCACGGGATCATTCAAAGCGACAGACTGACCATTGCCGCCCTCAAGGGCGCACTCCAAATCGAGGGAGGGTCAACCTAAAGTTGCCCATTTTCGTTGGATCGAACAATTCTTAACTGAAAACAGTTGTTTCGTGCAGAGCGCACATCGACGAAGCTAATATCAGCGCGGTCCAAAAGTGCGGTGGCGAAAGCTGGAACGTCTTCTTGGGCTACGATCTTACCAGTTCCGTAGCGAATACGGTGATCGTTGGTATAGCCCTTCAGGAGGCAATCTGGACTGGATCCGAGGATCGGAGGAACACCTTCGCCTGACCAAGCCTCACAAGCATCAGCGCAAAGGAAGATCGGCCCGGTCTCCGCATAGGGCTGGGGTTCGGGGAAAGGGCGATATGCAAGGATCAACATGTCGGCGCCTTCCGGTATTAAATCCAGACAATGGCGGCATGGGTTCCCTTCGCCATCCGACACCGCACGCTCTGGCAAACAACCATATGCATCAGGTTCGCCTGAGCGTAGCGCCCGCGCCTTGTGACTCGGTATTGGGAGAAAGCAAATTTTATTCATTTTTGTCCCCTTTTTTGGTTACGTGGGCAGGATCAAGCGACCCGAACGTGCTTTAGCTCAGAGAGCCCAGTCTGGTGTACAAAGAGGTGTCACCAAGAACGGGATCAAACCACCCGCTTCTTGCGATCAAATTTGATCGTGCAGAGCGCTCGCTGTAACAAAAAACAGGGCCGCCAGTGTCTATCCAGCGGCCCTGTTTCTTTGAATGGATAGGCCTCGTTATAAGCCGAAAGTCACCATTCCTCGTTCATCGATCGCCCAAGCCGGATTCCATGCGATTTCCCAGGCATGGTCGTCGGGGTCGGATATGTATCCGCGAAAGCCCCCGTGCGGCGGAGCATCCGCTTCTCGGATCATTCGACCGCCTGCCTCTATCAATCGCTCCATCACGGCGATGACATCGTTCCGCGCAGGCACATTGTGCCCCAGCGAGAATGCGCCCGGCGCAGAAAGTCCAGTCCGCCCCATATCTTGCTCAAGCGCTGGTTTATTGAACGTCCCAAGGACGAAGCCATTCATCTTATAGAATATGATCTCGTCGTTTTCGAAGATCGGAGTCCAGCCAAAGCCTTCCGCGTAGAACCTACGCGAGCGGGCCAAGTCCATAATACCAAGTGTGATGACGGAAATCTGTTGTTGCATATCCAAGTCCCCTAGTCGCCACGCACGATTGCATAGCGTTCAAGGTCTTGGGCCGCCGCACATGCGACGGAAAGACCCGCGATTTGCGGGGGTCGAGCCAACCGCATCGACCTAACCTGTTTCAGACGGCTCCGAAACTCTCAGATTCATGCACAGACGGCAAGGACAAACAGCACGAACAAGCTATAGGCCTAAGCTGCCACCTTCGGCTTACGGCCACGCTTCACAGGTGCTGGTGCAGCGGTCTCGACAACCTTGGGCTTGCGGCCGAGGCCCATTTTCTTGGCGAGGGCCGAACGGGCTGCAGCGTACGCGGGAGCAACCATCGGGTAGTCCGTTGGCAAGTTCCACTTCGCGCGGTATTCGTCTGGAGTCATGCCGTGATGGGTCATCAGGTGGCGCTTCAACGACTTGAACTTCTTCCCATCGTCCAGGCAGATAATGAAGTCGTCATGAACCGACTTCTTCGGATTCACCGCGGGCTTCTGGGTTTCCACTGCAGGCTCGGCCGCCGCTCCTGTCAGGCCTGACAGCGACTGATGAACCTGGGCGATCAACGAGGGTAAATCGGCAACGGGAACTGGGTTGTTGGAGACATAGGCAGAAATCACGCCAGCCGTAAGCTCGATGATTTCTTCGTTTTTGATGTTAGGCATACACAGTTCCAGTCGCTTTTTTGGGGATGTCGGCTACATATAGTCTTATCTGACCCGATGCAAACCGGAGACCACCCGTGTACGGCCGATACACCCGATATCTGACGTAGAGAGAAATACATCGCCTCTATAGGTTAACAACAGATTGGGAGAAAGGCCGCAATGCTGCCGCTCGTTACAATATCACACCGACCCAGACCGTCGATTTTGTCTCTCCCGACGGCAGATAATTGTGTTGACTGGTCATTGGATCGGCGACCCCAATGAGCCGCCGGTTGAGAGCGAGTGTCGTCGTCAGTCCGGCAGCGGGATGTGCTCGGCGCGGTCGGTTTCGGGCAGGTCGAACCGGCCCTTGCCCCAATCCTGGGCACGCCACTGGTTCTTCGCTTCTTCGATCCGCTTCATCGAGGATGGCAACGAAATTCCACCAGACGTAGCGTGGCCCGTTCAAGGTCGCGCCGCCGAGAACCATCATCCGGCCTGCCTCGAATTCTTGCCCGGCGACGCTGATCGATCCCTCGGTGATGTAGATGCCGCGATCCTCATGGTCGTCCGGCATCGGAAACAGCGCGCCGGGCGCAAGTTTCACGTCGGCGTAGAAGGTGTCGGAATAGAGCGTCGCCGGTGCTCTTTCTCCAAAAGCGTTCCCGAGTATCAGCCGCGCCTCGATGCCATCCCCTTCGATAACAGGGAGGCTCGCCTTGCCGTGATGCTCGAAGATAGGCGCCATGTCTTCATGGGTGTCCGGCAGAGCGACCCAGGTCTGGATGCCGTACAGGCTATGCGGTCCGCTGCGCCCTTCGGCCGAGGTTCGTTCGGAGTGCGTGACGCCACGCCCGGCGACCATCCAGTTCAATGCGCCCGGCAGGATGACCTGATCAGTGCCGAGACTGTCACGGTGGTGGAAGTCGCCGCGATAGAGATAGGTAACGGTGCCAAGCGCTGTCGACCTTATCTCGGACGTTCGGGTTCCACTTCGCGAACGGCTGATAAAGGCCAAAGGCGACATATAGCAGTGGGAAGCCGAGTACCGGAACTCGCCCAAGCGACCACAGCCAAGCTAAGAGCCACGAGCGAGAGAATTGCGCCCGCCCAGTTCGGAGACGGCATTGCGGCTTGCAGCGAGGAAAGCTAGGTTTCAGACATAAGGCGCCTTCTTCAAGAATGGTCGATCTGCCGGGGATAATATAGGAACGCCGCAGCCGGCAAT
>NZ_JBTMXB010000065.1:0-11993 GCF_054489405.1 Mesorhizobium sp. A623 | reverse complement strand
AAAAGCAGGCCGCATGACGCCACAAATCAATCTCCGGATTCTCCAATAGGCTGGAGGAAACACGGGTCTCAGGTCAAGACAGTTGATAAGCGGAGCGAGTTCTTCACGCCCGCGG
Source organism: Mesorhizobium sp. A623 (assembly GCF_054489405.1). Taxonomy (NCBI): domain Bacteria; kingdom Pseudomonadati; phylum Pseudomonadota; class Alphaproteobacteria; order Hyphomicrobiales; family Phyllobacteriaceae; genus Mesorhizobium; species Mesorhizobium sp. A623. The sequence goes on along the minus strand of NZ_JBTMXB010000065.1, from coordinate 11,878 downwards.
TTTTTCATGCGCCGCGTAAGGCGGCTGGCATATTCACGGATGTCGCTGCGAAGCTCGTCGTCGAAGAATGCCATTCCGCGAAGCAATTCTTCTTCGCTGGGCAGATGCAGGCCAATCTTGGCGGCTTTCATCCGCCGCTCGAAGTGGCGCTCGATATCCGGATTCTTCTCCGTCATGTCCGACACTCACGGCCTGAAGTCGGACAGTTCGCCGGGGCGCCCCAGCTTATGCCAGCGAGATAGCGTTCGTGCCCAACGCATGTCCTTGGATAGCAGCCAAAGATCCGATGTGGTGATCAGGCGGCCTTGGCCGGGAAGTTCCGGGTGGCCCGTCGAAAGACCCATCAAGCAGGGCACCGTCCGCCGCCCAAGGACCCAGCGGTCAAGGATTGGGAAATTGCCATCAGCGACATCTTCGGGTGCAATCCCGCGATGGATGCGTCCCATGTCTGCCGCCAATGACTTGACGCGTTCCATCTCGAACGCAAACATCGGATCGGTTTTTTTGTTCTGGGTGAACAGCAGCATCTGCAAGGCTCCAGTATCGGTCAGCAGGATCAGAAACGAATCCTGTGGTCATGAAATTGATGCGACAGGCATATGGCGTCGCTCCGTTGGCGTCTAGACGCCTATACTGTTTTTATGGTGCGCGAAAATCACGCGGTCCGAGGGCCGTTGTCGGGTGAAGTCAACAATTAGGCCGCTCTTGGAAGTGGCGGCTGGAATTCGAGACCGCTGCCGGATAAAAGCACTGGATGGATGCAACTTATGAATTCCTGCGCGCGGCACGCGCATTGCTTGGCATGACCAATGTCGATCTGGCCAAGAAGGCAGGCGTCAGCAAACGATCACTTGTTCGCATCGAGGCCGGGGAAACGGTGCGACCCGAAATACGGAAACGCGTTCAGGCAGTGTTTGAGCAAAATGGAATCGAGTTTCTTGCCGAGACGAGTGAAACCGGAGCCGGAATCCGATCTGGAAAGGTGCCACGCGAGGCAAAGTGAAATTGGAAAGCACCTATCTGGAAGCCCAAGCCGAAGAAAACGGCTCTTGCTCCAAGCTCGCCTTTCGCAAAAACGTGGAGATGCCGTTATGGGGTCCGTACCCTAACGAGGGTAAATGCGAATCGCAGATTTTTGGTGGCCACTCGAAAAAATATGGCTTTTCCGTGGCATGTCACTGTTCCCAATGACTGCATCATTGCTTCAAGTCGACTCTTAATACACGCGGAATCGCGGGGATATCAGATGGTTATCTAAAACGGCACAGCGAGGCGTTTGCCAATTTAGGTTCGCTATTTTTTGGAAACCAATTCGCTAATTTTTGAATCCAATTCGCTAAAATTTTGGGACGACAGAAGTGGCGGATTTACTGGTGGGCCCGGAGGGACTCGAACCCCCAACCAAGCGGTTATGAGCCGGCAGATCAGTGGTGCAACGCCATTGGCTCGAATTTCTTCATAAGCAGGCTTAACGCGATATAACGGAGTCTAGGCCAACCTAAATGACTGATTTTAGCCGCAAATTCAATGTCCAGCACTGACATTCAGTCCAAGGTAGCGCGGCATAAGACGACATTGCGCGGCAGAACTGTGCTGCCAAAACGGTGCACAAAACGGTCCCTTTCAACTCGCAGGTCTGACCGACCATAGCCCCCGCCCCCTATATGGGCACATGCCCGGCTGGACAGGTTCGACGAGGCCAACGGGTCTCCCGTAGTAGATGATATCCAATAATTGCCAGCGCGACTTATGATCGGCAGCGCCTTGAGTGGCGATGGATCAGCATATTGCGGTTGCCATTCAGATGCATCAGCCGCCGAAAATCGATAGCCAGCGCCTCTCCTCAAGGGACCCCAAGGTTCACCACTTGAGATCCGAATCGCCACAACTGGCTCGGGGACGTGCCTCCAATTCCGACAGAGCGCATGATTTTCAGATCGAACAACACGACATAGAACGACTTTCTGCCACGCAATGTAATTTATACAGACTTAAGATATTGATTTCATTGTATTTTGTTATTGTCAACGAAATTTGGATGCGGTAAGTACGATGGAGATCGTCGAGCAAAACAGAACGCTTGAGGGCAACCCAATGAAAAACGAAATCGCAAACCCTAAGGCACCGGCAAAGGGGTTAAACCCTAAATTCATTGAAGGCCTGAAGCCCAACCCCGATGGTCGCATGTACGAGGTCGCTGATACGGGCGAAACTTCCGGCCTTCGTATTCGGGTCGCACCAAGGTCCAAGATCTTCTATGTGTCCGCGCGATGGAGGAAAGGGGCCACAAGCGCCACCTCGCGCATGATCGGTAAGTTTGCAGAGTCGGAAGACAAGATACCGGGACCGGGTTACGCCACCCTCGCCCAAGCCCGAGACAAAGTCCGCGAGTGGGAAGCCGTTCGAAAATCAGGCATCGATCCCCGAGAAAGGGAGCGCGAACAGCGCGAGATCGAAGAGCGGACGGCGCAAGCCGCAGCGGCGGAGGAGAAACGGGATTTTAAAGCATTGGCAGAGGCGTATGTGGCCAGTTCACCGTTCAGGAAAAATCGGCAGAGCAAGAGGGTAGAACGATCAATTCGATACGACCTGCTCACCTCGACTCGTAACCCCTGGATGAACAAGAACGTTTCAGAAATCGACGACCAGGACGTCGCGGCAGTTATCGCCAACATCCGCGATCGCGGAGCACCGACTCAGGCGTGGCACATACTCAGCTATGCCAAATTAATCTTCAGTTATGGAATGATGCCTGAGAACCGGAAGCTATACGCGCTGAAAGCTCATCCGATCGCTCATCTCAAACTGAAAGATTTAAGCCTCACCAAAAACGTTCGCAAAGTTGTTCCGGATGACGACGAGACCGTCGCCCTTTGGCGTGCCGCTGACGCTCTGGGCTATCCGTACGGTTCATTGTTCCGGCTGTTAATAGCTACAGGGCAGCGAAAATCGGACATCGGCGAGTCGAGTTGGCCAGAGCTCGATTTAGCCGAAAAGCTCTTAACGATCCCGGCCGAACGGTTCAAATCGGAGCTTCAGCACTTGGTGCCGCTGTCAGATATCTCCACCGAGATCTTTTCTGCGCTCCCGCGCTTCAAGGAGGAAGGATCGGGTCTCTTCCTGTTTTCGACATCAAATGGAGTGAAGGCAGTCAATGGATATTCTAAGGCAAAAAGGCGACTGGACGAATACACGCTGATTGAGTTGAGAAAAATCAAGGCAGCTCGCGGTGAAAATCCAGCGAGAGTTTCGCTCAGGAAATTCACCCTCCACGACAAGCGACGCATCGTCCGTTCAAATTTATCCAAGCTCAAGGTGCCCGAACACATCGCTGAGTTAGTTATCGGCCATGGTAAAAAGGGCCTAGCACGAATTTATGATCAGTACCAATACCTGGATGAAATGCGCGAGGCACTGCAAGCATGGGCGGACAGGCTTCGCATGCTCCTCAACACGACACCGGGCTGAAATCTTGCGGCAATTCACAAGCCTACATCATGAATGCATCAGACCCATCGTTTGAGGTTCCTCATGCCTATACTGTATCTTACAGACCGCTCCGTATTCGCCATCCCTGTGAAATCCCGCCCAATCGTCTACTTCGACGCAACGCTGAAGGGTTTCGGTATTCGCGTAGACGCTACTGGCCGCAAAACTTGGATTGTTATGTGTCCAGCCACCACGGGCCCGCGAAGGTGGCGTTTACTTGGCTCGGCAACGGAATTATCGGCGCATGCTGCCCGCAAAGCGGCCCGGAAGATCCTCCATGATGCGCAATTTGCGGAGCGCCCGGGAAACGACGGCCAAGTGTTGCCCTCCATAAGCCAATTTTCGAATACGTTTCTTGACCATGTCAGAACGACGCTCCGGCCGAGCACTGTCCGCGAACTCGGAGATTTATTTGACCGCGTCATCAATCCCCTTGTCGGCTCTATTCCGATCAACTGCATGACCCGGGAAAAGGTAGTCTGGCTTCATGATGTCGTCGCATGCACAGGAAAGGATGGTATCCGACGGGAGATCACCGCAAAACGCGTGCTCATTGCCCTTTCGCGGATGTACCTCTTTGCCGGAAGAGCAGGGTCGCTCCGAAATAACTTCGATCCCACACGTGGAGTTCGAAGATTCGCTCCAGAATCGCGATCACACGGTTTCTCATCTAACGAACTCGCGCGTATTGGCGCTGCGCTCGACGAGGATATAATCCCTGGAGTTTTGAGGGACGAGCATGCCGAAAAATCAGGATCGAGACAGTTCCCAGAGTGGCGGGACGTCTATCAGCAAACGTCCCTAGACCCTTTCGCGGTTGGAATGATCAAACTGATGTTGATTATCGGCGCAAGATCGACGGAGGCTTTAGAACTCATCAGACTCGATGAAGTCGATTTCGAGTACGGCCATGTAACAATACCCAGCTCAGGTCGGGCGACCAAACGCACAATTTACCTATGTTCGCCTGCGGCGGCAATCTTGTCGAAACTCGTCCGTGAAAATCACCCTAGTAACCCGAACCTCGATTTGCGCAAGGCATACCGCAAGCTAGTGCGGACTTGGCGTATTGTAGTGCGTCGCGCCGGTATACCGGATGCGCAAATGCGAACCGCGCGCCCGACCTTTCGTTTGTTCGGTGCCGATTCCGGGGTGCCGTACGATACGGTATGCAGGTTGCTGGGAAACCAGGTAGTAGAGTCAGTCGAATCGCGGGCCGTTGGAGTGGACCATAAGGGGCTTGCGGAGGCCGCGGAGAGAATCGGGGTTCGAATTGCTGTGGCATTGCGAGGGGGTTCGCCCTCTTCACCTTGATGCTCGACTGGACGTGCAGACCTTACCTCCAGATCCCTCACTGGGTTCGTCGAGTTATACAATGCGTGTTCCCCGACCTCCCCGGTAACGGGATTCAGACACGGGCGATGCGCCGAAATAGGTGGATGGCTCACTGTCATCTTTTGGGGCTGCGCTTCCAGAACTTGGCATATGTTCAATTGCAGGATTGGGGCCGTAAGCTGCCTGTCCACTTCCGACTTCCAAAAGGCGGTTGCAGCTTTCGTAACGCCGTCGGCTTTGATGGCGAGGTGGACGGCGGGATCGTTCAATAGGTCTACGGGTGTCGGTTCGCGTTCGCGACCCGGTGGCCGGATTTCATCGCCCGTGATGTCAACAATTCCGTTTCCCTTCACCAACTCGGGGAAGTCGTGAGTGCCGTGGCTGCTTAGCGTTATAGATTATGACGCGACGCCGAACACGTTCAGGTCCGCAGTTGCGTTTGAGTGCGTCCATCGCCAGAGAACCCTTCCATCGGCGGGCGAACGCACATCATTCAGCCTCCGTCCGCCGAAATCATCTATGGTGCCGATGACCTGTCCGCTGGCGACTTCATCTCCCGGGTGAACCATTGGGCGGAACCATCCGTCCGCACCCGCGGGAACCCAATGATATTCGTCAGCAACGAAGGCTCTTCGCGATGCAGGCGGAGCTTCGTCGATCATATCAAGAAGTTTTGCCACACGAAGAACGCCGTTCACATGGAATGAAACGCTGTTTTCGTCGACGACCCCATGCGCGCCGGCTTCCGAGAATGCAGCGTGCTGCTTCTGCCTGGCTCTCCCCGAACAACTCCTGCCGGGTTCGACCAGATTGGACGGAGGCAAAGTCACGATAATTTCGGGATCGAAAGCCTGCGCCAGGGCAAGGTTGAAATCGTCGAACGACCTGTCGCCAATGGTCGGAGCTACGGTGAACTGTGCGACTTCTTCACACATGTCGCCTCCGTGCAGATCGATCAGGCAAGCAGCATCACGGGCCCACTCGTTTAGAAGCGCGTCGCACAGCGCTTCACTAAAGGTACCATCGGGCCGGCCGGGAAAGGTGAAGTTGATGTTCTTGTCGTCGATCGGGCAAATATATTCCGAGCGCTCGGGCCATGCGGGGGGATTGGCCAGTGGCATGATGGAAACGGTTCCCCGGAAGTCGTTTTCGCGAAAGAAGCTTCTCAACCTGAAAGCGGCTTCGATGCACGACACCTCGTTAACGTGAACGCCGCTCATCACGCACAGCCGGGGACCAGGTGCGGACCCTTTAATTTCCTGCGCCTGCCAGGACCAGCCGGCCAGCACGGATGAAGAGAAATTCAGTTGGACGTTCTTGAGATCGTTCATATTGCCGCCTTTGTAGAATTCCGTGCAGGCAGTCATCGTAACGACCGCTTTCGCCGCTTGTAAAATATCCAGACGTGCGACTGGCATTCAGGACCGATATGTTTGGCTCACTGTTCCAGGCGCTCGCCGATCCTCGCATTGGCAGCACGAAGTTCCGCGGCCATCGTGTCGATCATCTCCTTCTTGAGGGGATGCGTGTACGCCCCCATCGCCGAGACCAGAGCGACGCTGTAGGGGACAGGCACCGAAAAGGCCCGCAAACTCACCTTTTCCGGGTCGCAATTCAATGCGCTCAGCGGGTTGATGATCGATATCCCGATCCCGGCTTGAACGAGAGCGCAAACGCTCAATGAAGTCGTTGTCTCTGCGATCAGCTTTCTCGGGATCTGCAGTTCCTCGAATATGCGATCGATGAACGGCCGGTGGACGTCGTCAGCGGAAAAATAGATGAAATCCGCATCGGTGAAGTCATGCGGGTGAAGAAGTTCTCGATTCTCCAGTTGATGGCCTCTCGGAAGAAGACACAGGAGATTGCCCAGGTCGATTGTAATGGAGTCCGGAAGTGTGTGGGAACCGTCGGCCTCGACAATTCCGATATCGAAGTTGCGAGCGGCTATTTCAGCAAGAATGTCTTGCTGATCCATCACGTGGACCACGAACCTTACGGTCGGATGGCGGAGCCTGAATGCGGCTAGTGCCGAGGGAATAAGCGTGTTCGTGAAGGACGGTATCGAAGCGATCCTGACGGAACTCATTGCGCTGTCGCGGATGGCCGCGGCGGAACGCCTGACTGCCTCCAGGCCCATAAACGCTTTTCTGACCTCGGAGAACAGGGCATTTGCTTCGTTGGTCGGACGAAGGTGCCTTCCCTTGCGCTCGAACAGCGAGAAGCCGACGATCTTCTCCATATTTCTTATCTCCCTGCTGATCGTCGGCTGGGAGGTTCTCATCACCACTGCCGCAGTCGTCAGGTTCGGGGTGCTCATGACGGTTTGAAACACCTCTATATGCCGGATCGATAAGGGGATCATTCCAGGCTCCTTCGAGAGGCAAGCAACCTATATCGTGTATGAATAAATTGGCGATAGCATGATATTGGACTGAATACGAACGACATCTGTAACCTGCCGTAAACAGCAGGATGAATTTGAAATGCAGTTCGATGTGGAGCGTGTGCGCCGGAAGTTCCCGGCTCTCTCGTTGACCGAGAATGGGGTCCAAAGGGTTTATTTCGACAATCCGGGCGGAACCCAGGTTCCGGAGGAAGTGATCAGCCGCATAACGCGATGCCTGATTGAAACCAACGCCAACCTTGGCGGGCAATTCCAGACGACGGAGATGATGGGGCAGCTTTTCACCGAGGCTCGGGCCGCCATGGCAGATTTTCTCGGTGCCGCCTCGGCTGACGAGATCATTTTCGGTCAGAACATGACATCGCTGACGTTCCACATGTCGCGCTGCATCGGGAAATCCTTGGCCGCAGGCGACGAAATCGTGTTGACCGAGATGGACCATGAAGGGAACATCTCACCTTGGCTCCAGATGGCCGAGGATCGCGGATGCAGCGTCAAGTGGCTTCCTTTCGACCCTGATAGCTACGAATTCGACTTAGATCGACTGGAAGACGTCCTTTCACCGAAAACCAGGGTGGTTGCGCTCAATTTTGCCAGCAATCTGCTCGGCACGGTCAATGACATCCGCTCCATGACCGAGATCGTGAGGAAGAAGGCCCCGTCCGCGATCGTCTATGTCGACGCCGTTCAGTTCGCCGCCCACGCGCTGACGGATGTTCAGGCGCTCGGCTGCGACATGCTTGTCTGTTCACCGTACAAATTTTTCGGGCCGCATACGGGAGTTCTGTGGGGCCGCAGGGAGGTCCTGGAGCGCCTGCAAACCTACAAGGCCCGGCCCTCGGCGGACGTGATCCCTTATCGGTTCGAGACGGGCACTCTCGGTCATGAAAGCGCGGCAGGCGTACTAGGAACGGTGGAGTACTTCGAATGGGTCGGCCGTGAGTTTGGATATGGGCCTGCGCCAGCCACGCGCCGTGAAGCGATCGAGCGGGCGTGGGGTATAATGGCAGAGCATGAACGGCTGCTTCTCGATCGGCTTCTGACGGGCCTGAAGGAGATCGGAAAGTTCAAGATCCACGGGATCACCAATCCCAACGAACTGCATAAGCGCGCGCCGGTGGTTGCGATCACTTGCCCACCCATCTCCCCTTCCGTCATCGCCAGAAGTTTTTCCGACGAAGGGATAAACCTCTGGAGCGGCAACAGTTATGCCATCGAGGCCTGCCGCAGGCTTGGATTGCTGGAAACGGGTGGTGCCGTGAGAATTGGCCTTGCCCACTACAATACGATTGGCGAAATTGACCGTCTTCTGCATCACGCAGAACGGCTTCCCGGATTACTGATGAACTAAAAGCAACAACAAAGGGAGCACAGCTATGAATGTGAAGTTCACGACCCAACCCGCATTTAACATATCCCGCAGGTCAGTTCTGGCGGGTATCGCGGCCACATCGACGATATTGCTGACAGGAGGGCCCGCGAGCGCGCAAGAGAGCACGCTCGAGAAGGCCAAGGCCTCGGGCAAGCTCCGTGTCGGCATCGCCAACGAAAAGCCCTACGGCTACATCGATACGGATGGCAGCATGAAGGGAGCCGTACCGGATCTTATCCGAGCGATCATCGAGCCGCTTGGGATCAAGGATCTCGAGGCGCAGGTGGCTGACTTCAACGCCCTGATCCCGGGACTGAATGCCGGAAGGTTCGATATCATCGGTGCAGGGATGTACGTAACGCCCCCGCGTTGCGAGGCCATAGCCTTCACCAACCCATTTACACAGACGGGAGGAGGTTTGCTCGCCCGCAAGGGCGAAAGCCTGAAGATTGCGAGCCTCGAGGACCTTGCAGGTCAAAGCGCAATCAAGGTCGGCACGCAAAGCGGCACCTCACAGATTCAGGAGTTGTCGAAGGCGGGCGTGCCCAAAGACCGGGTTGTTCTCTTTGCCCGCGTTGACGAGGCCGTGGCGGGGCTACAGGCCAATAGATGCGACGTCATCTATTTCCCCTCCCTGCAGGTCAACGAACTCATGAACATGTACAAGGATCAAGGGGTAGAGCAGGTGGAAGGCTTTACGACGCCTTTGAACTACCAGGCCTTCGGAGTAAGGAAGGCCGATACGGATCTGGTCGCTGCCCTCAATGCCGGGATCGCTACCGCCATAAACGATGGAACTCTGCTGAAGATCGTCCAGGGGTACGGCTATGGCGAGCGCGAAATTCCTGAAAGCAGCAAGACATCGGAGTCGATCTGCGCTGGTTGATCATAGCGAAATGAATGTGGAGCCGGTAAGCGGTTGAGTATCTCCGAGCTCCTTCCTCAACTGTTGGCGGGCGCTGCTGTCACTGCACAGATTTCGGCGCTTGCCGCGGTTATGGCATTCCTGCTGTCCTTCGTGATCGCCTTCGGAAATCTTTCCTCATGGCGTATCCTTCGGTGGCTCGCGACCTTGTATGTCGAAGTCTTCCGCGGGACATCGGCTCTGGTCCAGCTTTTCTATTTTTTCTATATCCTTCCCCTGTTCGGCATAACGATACCGCCGATGACCACCGGTGTCGTTTGTCTTGGACTGAACCTGGCAGCATACGGTTCGGAGGTCGTCCGGGGAGCGATCGAAGCGATTCCACATGGGCAGCGGGAAGCGGGTGAGGCTCTCGGCATGCGGCCATGGAAGACCATGTGGCTGATCGTTCTCCCCCAGGCCATGTCGATCATATGGCCTTCATTCGGAAATCTGCTGGTTGAACTGGTGAAGACCTCGTCTTTGGTCTCGCTTATCGCGTTGACGGATCTCACCTTCGCAGGGGTCAATCTGGTAATTACCACTGGCCGAATCTTCGAGGTCTGGGGAAGCGTGCTCGTTCTCTATTTCGCGATGTGCTTCCCGCTCTCTCTACTGGCATCCTGGTTTGAAAGAAGAGCTTCCCGTTTTCGAGCAGTGAGAGCGTGATGGTCTTCGATTTCGATTTTTTCGTGTCGGTTCTGCCCGCCCTGATGGGCGGACTCTTGATTACTCTGAAGGCAACAGCAGGCGGTTATCTGGTCGCTGTCGTTGTCGGGCTACTTCTTGCCATTGCAGCAAGATCCAGATTCCGGCTCATCAGATGGCTCTGCAAGGCTTATGTGGCCGTCATGCGATGCACGCCGATGCTCGTTCAGCTCTATGTCGCCTACTATATCCTGCCCCGGATCGGAATTCATTTCGATGCCCTCGCCACTGGCATCGTCGCGCTTGGGCTTTATACAGGAGCCTATATGTCGGAAGTGTTCCGTGCCGGAATAGAGGCCGTCGACGCGGGTCAGTGGGAAGCCTCGAAAGCGCTCGGGCTAAAAACGACAATCATTTGGTTCAAGGTCATCTTACCACAAGTGATCCCGATAATTTTCCTCCCCATGGGCAACTATCTTATCGGGATGTTCAAGGAGACCCCGTTGCTGGCGGCTATAACCGTGCTTGACCTCTTCGGCACAGCCAATGACATCGCAGGACAAACCTATAAGTATACAGAGTTATATACCGCAGTTGCGATAATTTTGCTGGTAATCAGCGTCGCTACATCGATCTCTTTGCGAATTTATAGAAAATCTGCCTTTAAGTGGGCGAGAACCAACTAAGCAACTGACGTCCGCGCGCCCTCGAGTCGATCGCCGACGATTTTGAACGCCTTGCGCGGCTCCAGTCCCCACGCGTCGAACCACCGCTTCAGGAAGTCCTCGATGTCATGGGCTATGGCGGAAATATTCTTTGTCTCGGTGCACAATGACCGCAGCGTAACTCACGCATCTCATGCCGCGTAAAATGCGCACAAAACTAAAAGGCACAGCGGCAGCTATCAGCTACACCGCCACAGACGAAGTGTGGTTAAAACCTGCGTAGTTCCGCCTACTATCGAAAATCCCGCGTCTTCACCGTGATTTGGTCGATACGACCGTTGGGATTGTCGCTGTTCCGCAACTTCGGCACGCTCCGTGGATCGAGGCCAAGATTGCCATGGTGGAATTCATCGCCGCGGCCATGCGGCAACGGGAACGCGGCATCCCGATCTCCAACGCTGGCGAGATCGGCCGATAGGTCAGTCAACCGATGGGCGACGAGATGCACGACATCCCCTTCACGTTGGATGCGTCCGTAGACGCCGATCATGCCAGCCGACAGCACAATGCGCCGATGTTTCTCGAAGAGCTTTTCCCAGACCACAAGATTGGCGATCCCGGTTTCGTCCTCGATCGTGATGAACATGACACCCTTTGCCGAACCCGGTCTCTGGCGAACGAGCACAATGCCCGCGGCTTCCAGCCAACGGCCGTCGCGCGTGGCCGTCGCCTCTGCGCAGGAAACGATGCGTCTCCGACGAAGATCCTCCCGGAGAAAGCTGACGGGATGATCACGTAACGTCAGCCCGACATGGCCGTAGTCCTCGACCACCTCGCCGCCGGCCGTTATCGGCCGTAGCGTGACGACAGATTCGTGGATTTCTGGAACGGTCTCTGTCTCCCGGATCGATGCGGCGGCAAACAGGGGCAACGGCTCGTCCCGCAACGCCTTGATCGCCCACAATGCTTCTCGACGCGCGAGTACTAGGGACGGACGGAAGGCATCGGCCTCGGCAAGCTCCACCAGGGAAGCGGCCGGAACGCCGGCGCGTCGCCAGAGA
>NZ_JBTMXB010000064.1:0-12168 GCF_054489405.1 Mesorhizobium sp. A623 | reverse complement strand
CCGGCCACCCCGGCCGTAGCGCCACGACCCGTCATGCACTAACATTAAACCCGGATCACCTGAGGGGGGCCGGCCAGGCTTCCACTGTAATATAGACGTCAAACAGTAGGCTTACTCCTGACCCCAGACACCAATGCGAATCAAGGCTGAAGCCGTCGGCGTCGGCTTCCTGATCGCGAGAGGGTTGGCTTGTGAAGATTACGATCATCGGCACCGGATATGTTGGATTGGTTTCAGCCGCCTGCCTTGCAAGCTGGGGACATGAGGTTGTCAGCGCCGACAAGGATGCAGGCAAGATTGCGGCGTTGCGGCAAGGTGTAATGCCGATCTACGAGCCGGGGCTGGACGCCTTGGTAGCTCAGGCAGTCGGGCGAGGGCGGCTTTCCTTTACGACCGACGCCGCACCCGCAATCGCGGCAGCTGATGTGGTGATGATTGCGGTGGGAACGCCGCCAAGGTTGCGGGACGGCGAAGCCGATCTTGCCTTTGTCTACGCCGCCGCAAAGGAGATTGCGGCTTCGCTCGATGGTTTCACCGTGGTGGTGACCAAATCCACAGTCCCGATCGGGACCGGCGATGACATCGAGCGGATCATTGCCAGGGCGCGTCCCGATGCTAGCTTTGCGGTCGCCTCAAATCCGGAATTCCTGCGCCAGGGCAGCGCCGTTGCCGACTTCCAAAAACCCGATCGCGTGGTGATCGGCGTCGACGACGATCGGGCGGCCACGGTGTTGCAGGAACTATACGAGCCGCTGCGGCTTCACGGCATCCCGGTGATGACGACGCGGCGGCGTACCGCCGAACTCATCAAATATGCCGCCAATGCCTTCCTGGCGGTGAAGATTGCCTACATCAACGAAATGGCCGATCTGTGCGAAAGCGTCGGCGCGGATGTGCGCGAGGTGGCGCTCGGCATGGGCCTCGACCGGCGGATCGGTACGGCATGCCTCAATGCCGGTCCGGGATATGGCGGCTCCTGCTTTCCCAAGGACACGCTTGCCCTGCTCCGCACCTCGCAGGACCATGGGGTGGCGCTGCGCATCATCCAGGAATCGATCGTCGCCAACGACGCGCGCAAGCGGCGCATGGCGCTGAAGGTGATCGATGCGCTCGGCGGGGATGCCGAAGCCCGCAGCGTTGCCATTCTCGGCCTGACCTTCAAGCCTGAAACCGACGACATGCGCGAGGCGGCCTCGATCCCGCTGATCGAGGCCCTGCAGCGGGTAGGCGCGCGGATACGCGCCCACGATCCGCAGGGCACGGCCAATGCTCGCGCGCTGCTGGACGATGTCGATTTCTTCGACGACCCCTATGAATGCGCCGCCGGGGCTGACGTCGTCGTGTTGATGACCGATTGGAAGGCGTTGAAGTCACTCGATCTTGGCCGGCTTTCATGTGTCGTGAGCAGCCGGACCTTGGTCGATTTCCGTCATGCCTTCGATCCTGCCGAGGCGCGCAAGCACGGCTTTTCGTTGAGCGCGATCGGCGTGCCGCAGGAAGCAGCCACCGACATGGCGAAGCAGGCCCCGCCCGTCAGCCGCGCCCGCTATCACACGGCTGTCATGGAGAGCAGGTGATATGTCGCCCATGGAAACTTCCGCAAACGACGATTCGACATTCAACCAGGAAGGCCGGAAATACCGGGCCTTGTTCATTTCGGACATCCATCTGGGCATGCGCGGTAATCAGGCCGAGGCGTTGCTGGAATTCTTGAGGCATCACGACGCCGAGACCATTTATCTGGTCGGCGATATCGTCGATGGCTGGCGGTTGCGGTCGGGCTGGCACTGGCCGCAAAGCCACAATGACGTCGTGCAGAAATTGCTGCGCAAGGTGCGCAAGGGCACGAAGATCATCTACATTCCCGGCAATCACGACGAATTCCTGCGGGAATTCTATGGCCTGCATTTTGGCGGCATCGAGGTGCAGGAGACGGCGGTGCACGAAGCAGCCGATGGCAAGCGCTACCTCGTCATCCATGGCGACATATTCGACGTGGTCGTACGGCATGCGCGGTGGTTGGCGTATTTCGGCGACTGGGCCTACGAGACCGCCCTTCGGCTCAGTACCTATATCAATTTCATCCGGCGCAAGCTGGGCTTCACCTATTGGTCGCTGTCTGCCTGGGCCAAGCAGAAGGTCAAGAACGCCGTCAACTTCATCGGCGATTTTGAAGAGACCTTGACTGCGGAAGCGCGGCGTCACGATGTTGACGGTGTGATCTGCGGCCATATCCACAGCGCCGCAATGCGCGATTTCGACGGCTTCACCTACATCAATACAGGCGACTGGGTCGAAAGCTGCACGGCGGTTGTCGAGCATGAGGACGGCCGGATGGAGGTCATCCGATGGGCCGCAATGAGCCGGCTGCTTAACGAGCAGAGATCGCTCGCTGTCGTGCCCTGGCGTCGCCGCGCGGCGTAAGCGGCCATGCGCATTCTCATCGTTACCGATGCCTGGCGTCCGCAAGTCAACGGTGTGGTGCGCACGCTTGAAAAGTTGGGCGAGGCGCTGGAGCAGCGCGGCATCGAGGTGGAGTTCCTGACGCCCGAAGGCTACCTAACCCTGCCGCTACCGTCCTATCGGGAGATCAGGCTTGCACTCGTCTCGGCGCGGCAGATCGCGCAGCGCATCGAGGCCGTGGCACCCGACAGCGTCCATATCGCCACGGAAGGCCCGCTGGGATTTTTGGCGCGGCGCGCCTGCCTCGCCAGCGGAAGGACATTCACCACCAGCTATCACACAAGGTTTCCCGAGTTTCTTCGCGCTCGAACGCCGATACCGGAAAGCTGGAGCTACGCCTGCATGCGCCGCTTCCACAACGCCGGTCAAGGGACGTTGGTGGCGACGCCCTCGTTGGCAGCGGAACTGGCCGCAAAGGGCTTCACCAATCTCAGGCCATGGACGCGCGGGGTGGACACGGAATTGTTCAATCCGCAGAAAAAGGTCGGGCCGCAGAAAAAGGCCGAACTTGACCTGCCGCTCCCGATCTTCCTGTGTGTCGGCCGGGTAGCGGTGGAAAAGAACCTGCCGGCTTTTCTCGATCTCGATCTGCCGGGCAGCAAGGTGGTGGTGGGCGACGGACCGGACATTGCCCGGCTGAAGGCGCGCTACCCGGACGCGCATTTCCTCGGCACGCGCCTCGGCGAGGAACTGGCCGGCATCTATGCGGCCAGCGACGTCTTCGTCTTTCCCAGCCGCACCGACACGTTCGGCAACGTGCTGCTCGAAGCGCTGGCCAGTGGCTGCCCGATCGCGGCCTTTCCGGTGACCGGGCCAATCGACATCGTCGGCGAGACTCGATGCGGCATGCTGTCGGAGGATTTGCGCGCGGCCGCACTCGCAGCCCTTGATGTATCGCGAGAGAGCGCCCGCAACCGGGCCCTTGCCTATAGCTGGGCCGAATGTGCCTCGCAGTTTCTGTCTCATCTTCGGCCGATCACAGATCAGGCGGCAGCCTGAATTCCCCGAATTCAAAGAGAGGACACCCCCGATGTCAGGCGCTGTCACGCTTAACAAGGTCGCCATGGACCCGAGCGGACCTACAAGGCTCGACCACGCCGTGCGGCAGAACCCGCTATTTTCCAGGGCCGGTCTGTCCGAACGCCTTTTTGCCCATGTCTTCAAAGGGCTGGTCTATCCGCAGATATGGGAAGACCCCGATGTGGACATGCAAGCCCTCAAGATCAGGCCCGGCGACCGCATCGTCACCATCGCTTCCGGCGGGTGCAACGCACTGTCTTATCTGATCGCCGATCCGGCAAGCGTCGAGGCGGTCGACCTCAACACGGCGCATGTCGCCTTCAATCGGCTGAAGCTTGCGGCGGTCGCCAATTTCCACAACTACGAGACCTTCTACCGCTTCTACGGCAGGGCCGACGATAGAGAAAACATCGCGGCCTACCAGCGCTTCATCCGACCGCATCTGGATGCGACAAGCCGCGCCTATTGGGAAAAGCGGAGCTTGTCCGGCCGACGCCGCATTTCGATCTTTTCGCGGGATTTGTACAGGCACGGACTGCTTGGCTTCTTCATCGGCTGGGGGCACCGCGTGGCGCGTTTTTATGGCACCGATCCCCGCGATATGCTCAAGGCCGGGACCATCGAGGAGCAGCGCCGCTTCTTCGACGCCGCAATCGCGCCCCTGTTCGAAAAGCGGCTGGTACGCTGGGCGACCTCGCGAAAATCCTCGCTGTTCGGCCTCGGTATCCCGCCTCAGCAATATGATGCGCTGGCGACCGCAGGTGGCGCAGGAATGGCTTCCATCCTGCGCGGGCGCCTTGAGCGGCTTGCGTGTGATTTCCCGCTTTCGGAGAACTATTTCGCCTGGCAAGCTTTTGGCCGGAGCTACAGCCATGCCGAGAAGGGGCCGCTGCCGCCCTATCTGTCGCGTGCAAATTTCCCGGCCATCCGCGCGCGCATCGGCCGGGCGAGCGTCGTCAATGCCTCCTATGCCGAATTCCTCGCCGCCAAGCCGGACGGCTCGGTCGATTGTTTCGTGCTGCTCGACGCGCAGGACTGGATGTCGGACGGGCAGTTGAACGAACTCTGGCGCGAAATCACGCGAACGGCGGCACCGGACGCGCGCGTGATCTTCCGCACCGCCGCCTCCGAAAACCTGCTGCGCGGCCGTGTCGAGCCGGCGATCCTGCAGCGCTGGGATTATCGCGAGGCCGAATCCCTGACACTGCATGCACGCGACCGGTCGTCGATCTATGGCGGCTTTCACCTGCATGTGCTGAAGGCGAATTAGACATGGCGATGCAACTCGACCATGGCGGCCTGATGGACCGCGTCTATCGGCATCAGCGCCATGTATATGACGCGACGCGGCGCTATTATCTGCTCGGCCGCGACACGATGATTGCCGGCCTCAAGCCGCCCAGCGACGGCTGTGTGCTGGAGATCGGCTGCGGAACCGGCCGCAACCTGGTCAAGGCGGCGCAGCTTTATCCGCAGGCGAAATTCCATGGCATCGACATCTCGCAGGAAATGCTGGTAACGGCGGGGAAATCGGTCGCGCAGGCGCAACTGCAAGGGCGGATACGTTTGGCGTGCGCGGATGCGTCCCGCTTCGATCCGGTCAAGGTATTCGGTCGCGAAAAGTTCGCCCGGATTTTCATTTCCTATGCGGTGTCGATGATCCCCGACTGGCAGGCGGTCCTGCGCGATGCGGTTGCACATTTGGCACCGGGCGGCGAACTTCACATCGTCGATTTCGGCGACCAGCGCGATCTCCCGAACTGGTTCCGGGCAGCGCTTTATACGTGGCTCGGCTGGTATCATGTCACGCCGCGCAACGAATTGTTCGAAGTCAGCACGAACATCGCCGTTAGCCTTGGCGCGACAACGGAGACGAGGCGTCTCTATCGCGGCTTCGCCTGGATTTCGATCATTCGTCGGTTATAGCCGGAAGTGTCCAGATGCGCGCCACGCCAGCGGTGCGTTCAAGTTCATGTGGTTTTTGCATGACAGCCATCGGCCACACGTTCGCCTTCCGTAAGCGCGAGCGGCTCGACATCGAACTTCAGCTCGGTGTCAACGAGATTTTTGCTTGTGCTTGTCGGGACGCTTGGTCGTGAACCTACCGGGCGCAGCAGTGACGTTCGCCGAAATTTGTAATGCGTGATGATATGCCATGGCATACGAAAATTTCGCACCGAGCCAATAATGCACAATCAAGAAAACTCCCACTGCCAGTCGTCATCGACCGCGCATGAAACTGTCATGCGACTGTTACATACGGACGCTATTGGCCTCAGCAGGCGCTCAAAGACGGGCGTCGAGAGATCATCTTCCGAACAGGAGCAGGCCACATGAAGAATTTCCTTCTTACAACATCGGTTGCGGCAATCGCGCTGGCAGCAACCGCCGGCTACGCCGCAGCCCGCGATCAGATTCAGATCGCCGGCTCTTCGACCGTGCTGCCCTATGCCAAGATCGTCGCCGAGAATTTTGGCGAGACATTTTCCGATTTCAAGACCCCAGTGGTCGAGTCGGGCGGCTCGTCGGGTGGCCTCAAGGAATTCTGCAAGGGCGTCGGCGAAAACACCATCGACATCGCCAATTCCTCGCGCCCGATCAAGGAGTCCGAAGTCAAGGCTTGTGCCGACGCCGGTGTGACCGACATCCAGGAAGTGCGTATCGGCTATGACGGCATTGTCTTTGCCACCGACATCAACGGTCCGGATTGGGCATTGACCCCGGAAGACCTCTATAAGGGGCTCGCCGCGCAGGTAGTCGTGGATGGCAAGCTGGTGGCCAACACCGCCACCAAGTGGAACGAAGTCAACCCGAACCTGCCCGATTGGGGCATTGCCGCCTATATCCCCGGCGAAAAGCACGGCACCCGCGAAGTGTTCGAAGAAAAACTGCTGGCCGAGGGTTGCAAGAGTACTGGCGCGCTCGACGCGATCAAGGCGACTGGCCTTGACGACAAGGCTGCCGGCGCTGCCTGCATCGCCGTGCGCAAGGACGGCAAGGCAATCGACATCGATGGCGATTACACCGAGACGCTGGCGCGCATCGACTCCAACAAGACCGGCGTTGGCGTGTTCGGCCTCGCCTTCTATGAAAACAACGCCGACAAGCTGAAGGTCGCAACCGTCTCCGGCATCTCGCCGTCGACCGAGACCATCGCCGCCGGCGAGTACCCGGTGTCTCGTCCGCTGTTCTTCTACGTCAAGAAGGCGCATCTCGGTGTCGTGGCTGGCCTGAAGGAATATGTGAGCTTCTTCCTTTCGGACGAAATGGTCGGCCCTGAGGGTCCGCTTTCCGACTATGGCCTCGTCGCCGCGCCGGATGCCGAGCGTGACGCCCAGCGCGAGGCTTTCGACGCCGGCAAGACCATGTAATTGCCTGAAAAGGGCGTGGGATATGCCCACGCCCTTTCTATTGGAACCGATCACGCCTTTGAATTCGTCTTGAGTTCAATCTGGTGTGATCCAGGAAGTGCCGACATATGAGTGCAGCCTCCGTCTTCCTCATCATCCTCGTTATCGCGATCGCAGCATTCGCTGTCGCCTATCGGCGAGCCGGTGCTCTGCGTCCCGAAACGGGGCAGAAACTGCATTCGCGGGCGGGCTATCACGGCTCCTATGCCCTGATCATGGCAGTGCTGCCGGCCATTCTTTTCCTGGCGCTGTGGAGGGCGGGGAGCCCGGCCTATGTGGAAAGCTCCGTCTGGAAAAGCCTGCCAGAGCAGGCGCGTACAGCCACCGGCAGCAACGAGTCGCTGCTGATGGGCATGGTCACCAGCATCGGGGACGGCGTTCGCCGCCTGGACGATGCCGAGTTGGAGCAGGCGAGGGGCGGCAGTGTCGACCTGCGCGAATTGTTTGCCTCCAAGGGCGTGGCGCTCGCCTCCAGCGGCGAACCCTACATGATCCCCGCCGCCGTCGCCTACAACGAGATGACTGACGCCTCGATCCGCTACTCGACCATCGGCGCCATCCTTCTGGCGCTTGGTGGCGCTGTTTACGGCTTCAGCGGCATCTCGGTACGCAGGCGCGCCCGCAACAATGTCGAACGCATCATGCTGTGGGGTCTGATGGCGGCCTCTACCATCGCCATATTGACGACAGTCGGCATCGTGCTGTCGATGCTATTCCAGACGATTTCATTCTTCAAGTCCGTCCCGCTATCGAATTTCTTCTTCGGTACTGTCTGGGATCCGCGCTTTGCTGCGGCAGGCTCGGGCGGCACGACGGGACAGTTCGGGCTCATACCGCTTCTCGCAGGCACGCTCTACATCGCCTTGGTGGCGATGTTGTTTGCAGTGCCGATCGGCCTGTTTGCGGCTATCTACATGGCCGAATACGCGTCCAGGCGGGTGCGCTCGATCGTCAAGCCGGTGCTTGAAATCCTCGCGGGCATCCCGACCATCGTCTACGGCATCTTCGCGCTGGCGACGGTCGGCCCCTTCCTGCGAGACCTCAGTGCGGCCCTTGCCGGCGGCCAACCTTTCATCCTTGCGCAAAGCGTGCTGACGGCCGGTCTGGTCATGGGCATCATGCTCATTCCCTTCGTATCTTCGCTGTCGGACGATATCATTACCGCTGTGCCGCGCGCCATGAATGACGGTTCGCTCGGCCTTGGCGCAACCCGTTCGGAAACGATGCGGAGGGTGATCTTGCCGGCGGCACTTCCTGGCGTTGTCGGCGCGCTGCTGCTCACCGCCTCGCGCGCCATTGGTGAAACCATGATCGTGGTGCTCGCCGCGGGTGTCGCAGCGAAGCTCACCATCAATCCGGGTGAGGCGATGACGACAATCACCGTCAAGATCGTCAACCAGCTGACCGGCGATCTCGAATTTACCTCGCCGCAAACGCTTGTGGCATTTGCGCTCGGCCTCACGCTCTTTGCGATCACGCTCGCGATGAACGTCTTTGCCCTCTACATCGTCCGCAAATATCGGGAACAGTACGAATGACCGATCTGTCGCTTTCACCAGATACGGCGGTCCCGCGCGCAAGGCGCGATATAGGCCTGAAGCGGCGCTACGCAGCCGAATCCCGGTTTCGCATCTATGGGGTACTGGCGATTGCGCTCGGCATCTTCTTCCTGCTGGCGCTACTGTTTACAGTGTTCAAGGGTGGCTACACCGCGTTTTGGCAGACCTCGATCAATCTGCCGATCACCTTTAGCGCCGAGATCATCGATCCCGACAACCAACGAGCGACCGATCCGGCCAAGCTTGCCAGCGCAAACTACCCGCTGCTGGCACGCAACGCGCTAGCCGAGGCACTCGGCGTCGATGCAGAAAGTGCCAGTAGCGCTGACCTTAAACTGGTGTCGGGCATGATCTCGCAGGGCGCGCGCACGCAGCTTCGCGACATCGTTGTGGCCGATCCAACAGTGATCGGTACCACGCGAAATGTGTGGGTGCTTGCCGCTGCCGATGTCGATTCCGCCCATAAGGGCCAGATAGACCTTTCGGTGCCGGAGGCAAGGCGCAAGGTCAAGGACCAGCAGGTCGAGTGGATGAACGCGCTTTCGGCCCAAGGCGTGATGGTCGAGCGGTTCAATACCGGCCTGTTTACCCTCGGGGCTTCGAGCAGGCCGGAAACGGCGGGCATGGGCGTCGCACTCATCGGTTCGCTTTATATGATGCTGATCGTATTGCTGTTGGCGCTGCCGGTCGGCGTGGCAGCATCGATCTATCTGGAGGAGTTTGCGCCCAAGAACCGTATGACCGACCTGATCGAGGTCAATATCAACAATCTCGCGGCGGTTCCTTCGATCGTGTTCGGCCTGCTCGGCCTCGCTGTATTCATCAATTTCGCGGGCATGCCGCGCTCAGCCTCGTTGGTCGGCGGTCTGGTGCTGACGCTGATGACCCTGCCCACCATTATCATCGCGACACGCGCCGCGCTGAAGGCTGTACCACCCTCGATCCGCTCTGCCGCACTTGGGATCGGCGCGTCCAAGATGCAGATGGTTTTCCACCATGTACTGCCGCTGGCGGCGCCCGGCGTCCTGACCGGTACGATCATCGGTCTGGCGCAGGCGCTCGGCGAGACTGCACCGTTGCTTCTCATTGGCATGGTGGCCTTTGTCGCCGATTATCCGGCGACGCCGATGGATCCGGCCACCGCGCTGCCGGTGCAAATCTTCATGTGGGCCAACGAGGCGGAGCGGGCCTTCGTGGAGCGCACTTCAGGCGCCATCATCATCCTGCTTCTGTTCCTGGCAGCGATGAACATTGTCGCCATCATTCTGCGCCGTCGGTTCGAACGCCGGTGGTAGTGGAGAATAAGGATATGAATATGCTGAAGGACGCTGCGATGGAACAGAAGCTTGCGCCGCCGCAGGCACAGCCGGTGATCAAAATGCGAGGCCGGTCCGTTACCGTTCACTATGGCGAGAAACAGGCGCTCTTCGGCCTCGACCTCGACGTGCGCGAAAATCAGGTAACGGCGCTTATCGGACCTTCCGGCTGCGGCAAGTCCACCTTCTTGCGCTGCCTCAACCGTATGAACGACACGATAGAGAACTGCCGGGTCGGCGGCGACATTTCGCTCGATGGCGAAAATATTCACGACAAGGCGATCGACGTGGTGGAACTGCGTGCACGCGTCGGCATGGTGTTCCAGAAGCCCAACCCGTTCCCGAAATCGATCTACGAGAACGTCGCTTACGGACCGCGCATTCATGGCTTGGCCAAACGCAAGGCGGATCTCGACGAGATCGTCGAAACCAGCCTGAAGAAGGCGGCTATCTGGAACGAGGTGAAGGAGCGCCTGCATGAGGCTGGCACCGGCCTTTCCGGTGGCCAGCAGCAGCGCCTGTGCATCGCGCGCGCCATCGCCGTGTCGCCGGAGGTGATCCTGATGGACGAGCCGTGCTCCGCGCTTGATCCGATCGCCACCGCACGCGTGGAGGAACTGATCGACGAGCTGCGCCAAAACTACACGATCGTCATCGTCACCCACTCCATGCAGCAGGCGGCGCGTGTATCGCAGCGCACGGCGATGTTCCATCTGGGCTATCTGGTCGAGGAGGGTAATACCGAAAAGATGTTCACCAACCCCGACGACAAACGTACGCAGGACTACATTACCGGCCGCTTCGGCTGACGGCAGGGGAAGCATCATGAGCGAACACATCGTCACATCCTTCAGCGAAGATCTCCAGCAGGTGAGTAACCTTATTGGCGAGATGGGGATTCTTGCCGGCTCTATGGTCGGTGGTGCGACCATAGCGCTGTTAACTTCCGACACGGCGCTGGCTATGCGGATTGTCTCCGAGGATACCCTTATGGATGCACGCCAGCACGAAACAGACGATCGGGCGATCACACTGATTGCGAAGCGCCAGCCGATGGCACAAGACCTCCGCGCCGTGATCGGCGCAATCCGCATGGCCGGCGACTTCGAACGCATTGGTGACCTTGCCAAGAATATCGCCAAGCGCGTCGGTGCGGTGGGGGAAAGTGGCGTGCCGCGCGGCCTGTCGCACTCGATAGACGGGATGGCGCAACTCGTGCTCGACCAAGTGAGTGGCGTCGCCGACCGCTACGCCGCGCACGACGCGGCCGGACTGGCGACACTCCGGGATCATGACGAGCAAATAGACGTCAAATACACCTCGGTGTTCCGTGAGTTGCTGACTTACATGATGGAAGACCATCGCAACATAACCGCATGCACGCATCTTCTGTTTTGCGCCAAGAACCTGGAGCGCATCGGTGACCACGTCACCAACATCGCCGAAAACGCCTATTTCGTGCTGACTGGCGAGCAGTTGCCGGCCAACCGGCCAAAGTTCGACGACACGGCCACGGCTACGCCGACGACGTGAAGGCGGGGAACTTGCAGAAAAGAGACGGGCGATGATCGCCCCCCGTATCATGGTGGTCGAGGACGAGGAGTCGCTTGGCGTCCTCCTGCGCTACAACCTCGAATCCGAGGGCTATCAGGTCGAAGTGGTGACGCGCGGAGATGAGGCCGAAATCCGACTTCAGGAGAATGTGCCCGATCTGCTCGTGCTCGACTGGATGGTGCCGGCAGTATCCGGCATCGAACTATGCCGACGCCTGAGGATGCGCCCCGAGACAGAGCGGCTGCCCATCATCATGCTGACGGCGCGCGGAGAGGAAAGCGACCGTGTGAGGGGCCTTGCGACCGGTGCCGACGATTATCTGGTCAAGCCATTCTCGACGCCGGAATTCAGGGCACGGGTCAAGGCGCTGTTGCGCCGTGCCAAGCCGGAAGTTCTTTCCAGTGTGCTCAAGGTCGGCGATATCGTACTCGACCGTGAAACGCACCGTGTCTACCACAAGGAGAGCGAGATCCATCTCGGACCGACCGAATTCCGGCTGCTCGAATTCATGATGCGTTCTCCCGACCGCGTATTTTCGCGCGGACAATTGTTGGACAATGTCTGGGGTGAGACGATCTATGTCGACGAGCGCACCGTCGACGTTTATGTCGGACGCTTGCGCAAGGCGGTTAACGATGGCGGCGTGCAGAATGTCATCCGCACCATTCGCGGTGCCGGTTACGCGATAAGCGAGGGGTAGAAAAAGGCCACCAGACAATTAATTCTCTTTTCGTTGTGGGCTTCGCTTGGGAATTGAAAGAAGCGACTGTGTCCGGCGTCAGCACCAATGAGACAAATCCGGGCTAATTGAGAGGGGAGGATTTCTGGTTCATCGTAGCCTTTCAA
>NZ_JBTMXB010000063.1:0-12208 GCF_054489405.1 Mesorhizobium sp. A623 | reverse complement strand
GTAGGATCGCGCCATTCCAATGCTCCGTCCCCAAATCACTGCTATCAGGGAATCAGAACAAGCCGGTCAATGCAAACCCGCGACTCCGATTAAGGAAAAACCGCTCTAGAATGTAGGCGCCGGTTCCGCCCAGTCCGGCGATGCCTATCCGCTGACCCACGATCTTGCCGTTGACCGCCCCTATACCGGCGCGGCTCGTGGCCGTGTCTACATACCTGAAGACGTAGGTTTCATCGTCCGCAGGGATAGCCGGGTATCTCATTCTTGCTCGTCCCCATCCGCGAGCATGCTTTTTTTGAGCAGACGGTTTTCCAGTGTCAGATCAGCGACGCATGCCTTCAACGCGCTGGCCTCCCGGCGCAAATCCTTGACCTCGTCGCTGGTGGCAGCACGAGCGGTGTCACCCGCCAATCGGCGCCTGCCGGCCTCCATGAACTCCTTGGACCAGGTGTAATACAAGCTCTGCGCGATCCCTTCCTTGCGGCACAGCTCGGCGATGCTGTCTTCGCCGCGCAGCCCGTCCAGCACGATCCGGATCTTGTCTTCCGCTGAATAATGCCGCCGGGTCGCCCGGCGAATGTCCTTTACCACCTGCTCGACAGGCTTTTTAGTATTTGAGGATTTAGGGCTCATCTTGGTTCCTTCGTCGTGACGACGAGACCAAAACCCTCCTTAATTCACAACCTCAATTCTGGGACAGAGGTGCTGACGGGGAACAGTCTGGGGCACGATCATTGGCGTGCTCATTCTTGGCGTCGGCGTATCCGGAATCCAGCAGCTTGGTGGAGTTTTTTTCGTCGAGCCGCTGTTCAATGGCTTTACGCTGATCGTGTCCATCGGCATCGCGGGTTTCGCGCAACGCCGTCGCGCCGGTGCGCGGCTGCGTCCGGCAGCCGATGCGAAAGGATCGTAGCGAATACCTTAAGATTGCAACGTTCAAGGGAGTGGTTGTGTCGCAACCTGGGAACTTGGATGCGGAAGAGGAAGGCTGGTGACGGGGGCTCACGAGGCCAGCCGGTGACGGCACCATGGTTGAAGCAGCGATGGCCGATACAAGGGGGCATATGGCAACCACCCTGAGCCGATAGATGAACGTTCAGCAACTGTGCCCACCACGCCCTACGGCGTGACCAAAATTGCGATAGAGCATTTCGGCCGCGTCTATAACGAGCTCTATGGACTGCAAGTGATGGCGTTGCGCTTTACGGAGGTCTACGGCCCAGGAAACCGCATGCCCGAAATCCTGCGCGACATCATCAAGACAGTGCTGCGTGGTGAGGCTTTCTCGATGGCGTCCGGTGCCGATCATCTGTTTCATTTCATCCACGCGGAGGATGTCGCGCGCGCCGCCATCCTGGCCGCCACCATCGATGGTCCGAAAGGCACCGTTTTCAACATCTTCGGCGACCGCTGCTGGAAGCTTTCGGAAGCGGTCGACCTTTTGCGCCGACTCTGCCCAATGCCGATGTTTCGATCGGCCCCGGCTATTGTCTTCTCGACCGACAGGGACCATGGGATCAGTCTGCGGCGGTTCGTGAACACAATTACGCGCCAAAATACTCACTGGAAGATGGCCTTGCCCGTTACGTGGAATGGCTTCGCATGAACGAATACTGATTGGCACACGGTGTAGGCTTCGGAAGGAAAAACATGCAGCCCAGTGGTCTCGAAGTGATTGACGCTCGATTCGCCCTGCCTGTGGGAGCATCACGACGGTGAGTGATTATCTCATTCCTGTGGTGCCGCTGACGCGAGAGGCATTCCTGCCTTTCGGCGACGTCATTGACGACACCGGCACAACCGTCTTTTCCACGAATGACGACACCGCCCTGCGCATTCATGAACTCGGCATCGCTGACTGCCAGGCCGAAGGCGGACGAACCTTGTTTAGTATCTTCCGCATGAAGCAGCCGTCCTTGCCCGACGCCATCAGGCTCATGGAGAGGCATCCTCTCTCCAGCCAGGCATTCATGCCGCTTGGTATCGTGCGTTTCATCGCTCTCGTCGCCCGGCCGGGCACGCAGCCCCAAGCAAGCGGCCTGCACGCTTTTGTCACGAATGGACGGCAAGGGGTGAACTATCACAGGGGCACCTGGCATCATCCACTGATCGCACTCGATCCCGGCGATTTTCTCGTCGTCGATCGCGCGGGGCCGGGCGTGGCATTCACCCAGGATTACGATGAAGCTCCACTGGCCGGAGCGCCTTGCCTAGCTTTGGATGCCGCGTGGGCTCCTCTGCCCCAGAATTGAAATAGGAGGGGAAACTACGATGATCCCCAACCCCATCCAATGGCCGAACGGCGCGAAATGCGCTTGCTCCCTGACCTTCGACATGGACGCCGACAGCCTTATACACGTCAAACACCCCAGCGACGGCAACCGGCGAGTCTCGGCGATTTCGATGTTGCGCTACGGCCCACTGGTCGGCGTGCCCCGCATCGTGGAAACCTATCGCCGGATCGGCATCAGGCAGACGTTCTTTGTTCCCGCTTGGTGCATAGAGCAATATCCGCAGGCGGTTGAGACCATCCTCAAGGGCGACCATCACAGCTATATACACGAGAACCCACTACAGCAGACCGAGGCGGACGAGGCTCATTGGCTCGATGTCGGCATGGAGGTGATCAAGCGTACGACCGGCAAGGCGCCGCGCGGATGGCGCGCACCGCTCTACAATTTCTCCAACTACTCGCTGGATCTGCTCTTGGATCGAGGTTTCCGCTACGACGCGTCATTGATGGGTGCGGATATTCCCTATGTCATCAAGAGCCGTCGCGACGGTAAGGAATTGATCGAAATGCCAGCCACTGGGGTCTTGATGACTGGCCGCAATATGTGCAGTCTTTCGATCTCAACTACATGATGCCAGTTCGCAGCGCCCGAAATGGCTTTGATCTGTATCTGCGCGAATTCGAGGCTGCCTATGAATATGGTGCGCTTTGGGTGCCGGTGCTTCACCCCTTCGTCACCGGCCGGCTGGCTCGCTGGCATGTCTTCGCTGAGTTCCTGGAGAAGGTAGTGGCCCGAGGCGACGTCTGGTTCGCACCGATGGAAGAAATTGCCGAATTCATCCGCGGCGAGATCGATGGCGGCCGCCATCAGCCGATTACCGAAACCATTCCGCAGTACGAAAACCCCATGGGTCGAGTTCTGCCGAAACGCTGAGACGATCTTGCAAGGTTGGTGTCGAATTGTCGTCATTGCGTTTCCATGTACCCGGAGAGGCAGATATCTGCCCCACTATCGAGCGTATTTTGCTGGGCGGCTATACCGGCAGGCAGGAGGCGGATGTCAACGCGCATGTCGCCGAAATGCAGGGGTTGGGCGTGCCCGTCCCACCATCCCTTCCCGTCTTTTATAATGTCATGCCCTGCCTGCTGACTCAGGGGCGGTCCGTGAATATCGTTGGTCCTGATACGCGTCCCGAGGTCGAGTTCGCCTTGTTCGGGTTTAAGGGAAAACGGTTCGTGACGGTTGGTAACGATCAGTTTGACCTAATCATCGAGAGGCAGTTCTCACCCGAAAAATCAAAAACCTGTGCCAGAAGATGATCGCTACAACCGCATGGCCCTTGGATGAGGTGCTAAGCCACTGGGACCATCTGTGCCTCGAACTTCGGTGCCGGGACGAAATCCTGCAGAGCTCTTCCGTCGACTCCATCCTTGAACCCGTCCGACTGCTTGAAAGAGCGCGGCGCGACTGCCGGTTCGATGAGCAAACAGGTATGCTATTTTCCGGGACGATACCTAGCATCGGGACCGTCGATGCCAGCATGACCGACTTTTCCATCGCACCTCAGCTCGGGTCCTCGAAAGAGAAAATCCGTTGCGATTTGAGGTTGGTCGACATTACTGCCTCGGCCTCCCGGCTTAATGGTTCTTGTAGCCGAAGGCGCGAACCGCGATGTCGCGCTGTTGTGGCTTTCCATCCCCGACCACCTTGGCCTTCGAGAACTTCACCGTCCAACGCGCATCCCGGCCCTTCTGGTGTTGATTTCCATTAGGAACTGACCCACTGCCGGGTCAGTTCCTAATGGAAATCAACACTTCTGGCCCCTCGCCCGCGCTGGCACAAGGTCAATCCCAACCTGGATTCAAGCACGGACATCTTGCTAATGAGCGGTGCTGATGCCGGCCCGCGCCTGTGCCGTCGAAAAGCCGTTGCAATCCACGGTGAGGCAAAAAAGCCGCAGCAAATTTATGTCGATACCATCCAATGAGAAAATCAGTGGAGTGCGGCCGGCCAAGTTCTACGCCTTTTCCTGATCTCGTTTCATTTAGGCGGCCTGTGGTTTGCTCTCATGCGCCTTGTTCAGGTCATCGAGGAAAGCGCGGACGGCCCGCAATTCCGTCGTGCCGACGCGATGAGCGACTTCGAATTCCGAATGGAAAGTATAGCGGTCGCAGGGGATTTCACATATCTCGCCACGCTCGACCCAGTCGCGGGCATAGTGACCCGGCAGGTGGCCGATGAACGCACCGGAGCGGATCATGACTAGGGTCGCTTCCATGTCGTAGGCGGTGGCGGTTGCCTTGAGTTCGCTGACGACGCCTTCATGGCGCTTGCCCAGATAGCCGCGCCGCACATAGTCCGCAGTGCGCACGAATTCAGCCGAAGTCTGTTTGGAAGTCAGGCCGAAAAGACCGTGACTGTGTCCGCAGTAAAGCGAATGCTTTTCGCGCAGCAGCGGCGCGTAGATCAATCCCGGTACATGGTGGTAAAACGCCGAAATTCCGACTTGCAGCTTTCCTTCGAGAAGTTTGCGCTCGATCGTGTCGGGATCGTTGACGTGAAGCGTGATGTGGAGTTCGTTGTCTCGAGACACGAACAGCGAGAAGACTTCGTGCAGACGCAGTTCCGAGTTCGTTATGGTCGAATCGGCGATGCCGACGCCGAAATCGCCGACAAGTTTACCGCGCAGTTCACCGACCTCGGTGCGAAAGAGGTTGATTGCCTCTTCGAGCTTTTCTGCCGCGTGCCATATGCGTTGTCCGTTGCTGGTGAGCTTAAAGCCGGTCCGGCCGCGATCGCAAAGCCGCATTCCAAGCCGAGATTCAAGCGTTGACATGGAAGTGCTGATCGTGGCGGCACTGACATTGAGCTCAGCCTGCGCTTCAGAAAAGCCGCCGCTTTCCACAACCTTCGCAAAGACACGCAGAAGCTTGATGTCGTGGGGGTCGAGTTGGGGAACTCGTGCTAACGCCATACGTCGTCACCTCAATTCAGAGGAAAATGAAAGGCTGTTACATTCAAATTATCTGAATTGGCGACACAAGCAAGCGAGGACGGACGACCTCTCACAAGGCCTTCGGGGCGGAGCGGTCTAAACCCTCCCGTCACACGGCAATGGCACCGGACAGTGCCGGCTTGCATGGCGGTCGATGGTTCCAGAGCATCGGACCGAAAAGTGGAATCCGGTTTTCGGATCATTCCGATGCTCAATCAAAGTGTTAGATCGTCCTTTGTGCGTCCGAAAGGACACACGGCGATCTAGGTCACCCTTCAAAAGGTCGGCGCGCGCGGTCCTTGAAGCCCGCCATCGATCAGCAGAGCGGCCTTTTCTATGTCCATGGCCATGAAGCGATCCACCGTCCAGAAAGGGATTTCGGTCCGGACATGCCGATGCAGCGCTTCCATGACTGAGCTTGACAGTGCCGGGCGGCGAAGATCGAGCCCTTGCGCCGCTGCGAGCAGTTCGATTGCCAGGATCGCGCGCAGGTTTTCGGCCATGTCGCCCAGCCGTCGCGCGGCATGGGTGGCCATGCTGACATAGTCTTCCAGATTGGCCGCCGTCGGAATGCTGTCGGTACTGATGGCATTGGCCAGGAACTTGTTCTCGCTGGCAAGCGCCGCCGCTGTCACCTGGGCGGTCATGAAGCCGGAATTGATCCCGCCTTGCGCGACCAGGAAGGGCGGCAGGCCGCTCATCGCCGCATCGACCAGGAATGCCGTGCGCCGTTCGGACATCGACCCGATTTCAGCGAAGCACATCGCCATCGTATCGGCGGCCATGCCGATGGGCTGTGCATGGAAATTGCCGCCGTACAGGATGTCTCCGGTTTCGACGTCGATCAGGGGATTGTCGGACACGCCATTGGCTTCAGCTTCGAGAACCGCGCCGGCGCTGCGCATCTGATCGAGCACGGCGCCCATGACCTGCGGCAGGCATCGCAGGCAATAGGGATCCTGGACCCGCCGGACAGGCCGGTCGTGCTGCAACGCGCTGCCGGACAACAGCGCGCTAAGGTGTGTCGCAACCTCCTGCTGGCCTTTCTGGTTGCGTAGTTTGTGAATCCTGGCGTCAAAGGCTCCCATGCCGCCGCTGCCGGCTTCAACGGAAAGCGCGCCGATCGAAAGCGATGCCGAAAACAGATGATCGAGCAGGAAAAGCCCTTCCAGGGCCAGGGCCGTGGAGACCTGTGTGCCGTTGACGAGGGCAAGGCCCTCCTTCGGCGCCAAGGAAAATGGCTGGGCGCCTTCTTGCTGGAGCGCGGAAGCCGCGGTCTTGCGCACGCCACGATGAAAGACATCACCTTCGCCGAGCAGTGCCGCGCCGATATGGGCCAGTGGTGCGAGATCGCCGGAGGCACCTACGGAACCTTTCGACGGCACGACAGGGGTGATTTGGGCGTTCAGCAGGAACAGCAGCGCCCGTGCGAGATCCTCGGTGACGCCGGACGCGCCCGCCGCGATGGTCGCCAACTTGAGCACGATGGCGCGCCGCACCGCTGGTTCCGCCAGGGGCGTTCCGGTGCCGGCCGCGTTGGACAGCACCAGCCGCCGCTGCAACTCGCCCAGCGCCTCGTCGTCGATGCGCTGGGCGGAAAGCGGTCCAAATCCGGTATTGACGCCATAGATCATCGCGCCGTCGCGGACGAGCGCGTCAAGGCAGGCATGGGCGCGACGGATGTTTCCCCAGCCGCGATCGGAGAGCAGAACCTGGGTTTGCCCGCGCAAGGCCCGCAAGTCATCGAGCTTCAGAGCGCCAGGCTCAATCACAAAGTCCATCGATCCTCACAAATTTTAGAGTCATCCATGCGCGATGGCTAGAGCACGATGACTTTTTGTTGAACCGTCACTGTGCCCTAACTTCTTGTTGGAGCATGATCTTTTTCCGAAAACCGCCACACACTTTTCGGGATCATGCTCTAGCCGACACCGATCCGCAGGACAACCTTGCCGGTGGAGCGGCGACTTTCCAGAAACGCCTGTGCCCGTGCCGCGTCGTCCAATTCGAACTCGGCCGCGATCGGCATGTCGAAGCGCCCTTCCGCCAAGGCGGCCATGACATGCCTGACGCCGCGACGCCACTGGCGCGAGCCCGGAGCGGCATGCATCAGTTCGAACCCGGCCATCGAGGTGGAACGTCTATAAAGGGTTTTTCGTATGGGAAAGTCTGGCTCGCCCGCCGCTTCGCCGATGTTTATCAGCCGGCCGAAGGGCCGCAATACGTCAAAACTTCGTTCCAGGATATCGGCGCCGAGCGAATCGATGACGAGGTCGACACCCTTGCCGCCGGTCTTGTGCAGAACGTGCTCGACAAAATCCTCGCTATCGCGCGCGATCACCATTTCAGCGCCGAACGACATGGCCTGGGCTATCTTGTCGGCGGTGCCGACCGTGCCGTATACTGTCGCGCCCGCATCGCGGGCCAGCTGCGCCAACGCCAGCCCGACGGAGCCCGAAACGGAATGAACCAGAACTGCTTCGCCGGGGCGAATCTTGTGTGCGGTATGCAGCAGGTGGAAAGCGGTAAGTGCGGCGATCGGAATGACGGCGGCCTGACGCAGATCGAAAGCCGCAGGAAGCGGAATCACCAGTTCGGCCGCCACCACAAGCTTTTCGGCAAATGCCCGCAGCATGTCGATGCCGCTGATGAGCGCGACCGGCTGGCCGGGCTCAAGACCGGAAACGCCCTTGCCCACCGCCTCGACAAGGCCTGACGCTTCGGCACCCAAAAAGAGCGGATAGGTCATCGGATCGGGATAGGTGCCTTGCCGTTTTTGAATGTCGCCCCAGTTGCAGGCGGCGTAGACAACCTGCACCAGAACCTGACCTGGGCCGGCGCGAGGCTCCTCGATCTCGGCGATCGAGATGTTTTCCAGCCCACCCGGCAAATTCACGCAAACAGCTCGCATCCGCCCGTCCCGCATAAGCGGAACCTCCGCATGGCGGGTGAAGGGTCACAGCTTGCGCGGCCCATGTACATCAGAAATTGCCAAAGCTTGGTTTTGCTATTGCTTGTTCAAACGCGCATTCTTTCGGCTAGGCTTCCAGTCCACTTTCCTAACCGGAGGCGAAACGGACGAAGTGGGTATCATTCTCGCAGATGCATGGCTGATTACGATGAATGAACGTCGCGACGTTCTGGAGGCGGCCAGCGTCTATGTCGAAGGCGCGTTCATCGCGGCGATCGGGGTCAAGGAGCAGCTTTGCCGGGCGCATCCAAACGCCGAAGTCGTCGACTGCAGCGGGCGGATCGTCATGCCGGGTATGGTCAACACGCACACGCACCTGTTCCAGACGCTGCTCAAGGGCCTGGGCGACGACATGGTGTTGAAGAAATGGTTCACCTGCATGACCCTGCCGGCGGCATGCGAGCTGACCAGTGACGACAGCTATGTCGCTGCCCTGCATGGCTGCGTCGAGTCGCTGCGTTCGGGCGTGACCACGCTCATCGACTTCCAGTACATCAATTCACGCCCCGGCATGACGGAGAACGTGATCCGGGCATTCGAGGAAACGGGCATACGCGGCTTCGTCTGCCGGGGATTTCTGAGTGCGGGGCAGGAATTCGGCGTGCCCGCGCATCTGATCGAGGATTCGGGCGTCGCGGTCGAACATGCACGCAGCCTCATACGCCGGCATAACCACCCCGAAGCGCGCGTCAAGGTGGGGCTCGCGCCCTGCATGATCTGGACCGTCGAGGCGGAAGGGTTCCGACGCGTGCGTCAGGTCGCCACGGAAGAAGGCGCGCTCATCACCACGCATGTCGCCGAAACGGGTTTCGAGATCGAGCGGGCCTATGCGCAATATGCCTGCACCGACGCCGAAATGTTGAGCGAGATCGGGTTTCTCGGCCCGGACGTGCTGGCGGTTCACTGCGTTCAATGCAACGGCCATGATTTGCGCGTGCTGCGTCATCACGATGTCAAGGTTTCGCACAATCCGTGCAGCAATCTGTATCTCGCATCCGGCGTGGCGCCGGTTCCCGAGATGCTCATGGCGGGCATCACCGTCGGGCTCGCGTCCGACGGTCCGGCCAGCAGCAACAATCACAGCCTGTTCCAGGCACTCAAGTTTGCGGCTCTGGTGCCGAAGGGAATGGCGCGTGACGCCACCATCGTGACGGCTGAGAAAGTGCTGGAGATGGCCACCATCGACGGCGCCCGGGCAGTAGGCTTGGAACACGAGATCGGCTCGATCGAGGTCGGCAAGCGCGCCGACCTTGTCGCCATCGACTACGAAAACGCCTTCATGACGCCAATCCATAATCCGGTTTCGGCGATCGTCTACTCAGCCCTAGGGCATGAAGTCACGGACGTCATGGTGGACGGGGTATTTTGCATGCGCGACGGCGCCGTGAGAACGGTAGATGAGCATGCGGTTCGCCGCAGCGCACAAGAGGCCGCCGACGATCTGGCCGTTCGGTCCGGCGTCGATCGCTTCAAGCGCCGGCCGTGGCGCTCATTCGCGGTCTGAGCATTTAGAAGCGTTATCTGGAAGGAGAAACCGACGTGAACGACAGCGTGATGATGGCGGAGTTGAGTTGGCCCGAATTCGCCGAAAAGGTGAAGCAGCAGGCGATCGCGTTCTTGCCTATCGGGGCCACGGAACAACATGGTCCGCATATGGGTCTAGGCGTGGACGTCGTCTTGCCGAGCGCGATTTGCGATCGTGTCGCGCGCAGCGTTGGCGGTATCGTGGCACCTGCGATTCCTTATGGCTACAAGTCGCAGCCGCGATCGGGCGGCGGCGAAACGTTCCCCGGTACGATCAGCCTAGATGCCAACACGTTGACCCTTGTCGTGCGTGATGTCATTCGCGGACTTGGCGCTCACGGCATCCGGCGCGTGGTTGTCTGCTGCGGCCATTTCGAAAATGTGTGGGCAGCAATAGAAGGCATCGATCTCGCCCTTCGGGAACTGAAGCGCGATGGCATCGAGGACATGACCGTCTTGCGTCTGGAATACTGGGACTTCGTGCGCCGAGAAACGCTCGACCGCCTGTTTCCCGAAGGTTTTCCCGGAACCGAACTGGAGCACGCCTCCCTGCTCGAGACGTCGCTCATGCTGCTGGTCCGGCCCGATATAGTCGACATGTCGAAGGTTCCCTCCGATGGGCCGGCGAGGGTTCCGCTCTATGACCGCTATCCGGCGTCGGCAGGGTTCATTCCGCCTTCGGGCGTCCTGGCGCGCGCCGAGCGCGCTTCGGCGGAACAGGGCCAGTGGCTGATGGATGACCATGTTGAACTTGTCGCCAAGGGCGTGCGCGAAGGGTTCGGCCTCTAGGAAGTCGAACCGCCGACCCAACATTAAATTCAGGAGATTGCAGCCATGTCCAAACTGACGGTTCCACCGCGCGGAATATTCCAGACTTTCATGAACTTCCCGTTTTCCGATGACCTCGACGCGCTCAAGGCTGACGTCGCCATCATCGGGATGCCGTACGGTGTCCCATACGCCATCGACGAATTGATCAACGACCAGACAAATGCGCCGACGGCGATCCGGCGGGCATCCAGGCGCCTTGTCCAGAACCTCGACAGACATGATTTCGACATCGGGGGGCCGGTCTTCGACGGCAAGGACATCAAGGTGGTGGATATCGGCGACATCCCCGGCGACGCCAATCGGCTTGCCGATCACTATGCAAAAGCCGAAGCGGTGGTGCGCAAGGTCATCGCCGCCGGTGCGGTGCCGATTTCGCTTGGCGGCGACCACGGCATTCCCATCCCGATCTTTCGCGCTCTCGATGACCAGGGGCCGATCACGCTGATCCATGTTGATGCCCATCTCGACTGGCGCCAGGACGTCAATGGTGTGACCGAGGGCTATTCCAGCACCATCCGGCGTGCCTCCGAAATGGCTCACATCGGCAAAATCTTCCAGTTTGGCGTCCGAGGCTCCGGCAGTGCCCGCCCGATCGAGATCGAGGATGCCCGTGCCTACGGCGCTACCATCGTCACGAATGCCGAATGGGAGGATATGGGAACGGCGGCCTTGCTGGCGCTCATTCCTGATGGCGGGCGCTACTACATCACCATCGATGCCGATGGCTTCGACCCTTCGGTGATGCCGGCGGTTGCCTTGCCACAGCCCGGCGGCGTGACCTATCGCCAGGCCATCGACCTCGTCAAAGGCCTGACCAGAAAGGGGCATATCGTCGGCATGGATTTCGTCGAGATCACGCCGGCCAGCGACCTGAACGAGATCAGCAGCATCACGGCGGGGCACATCATCCTGAACCTGATCGGGGCATGTGTCCGCAGCGGTCAGTTCGACCGGAAATAGCGTCCGGAATGTCGCATTGGAGGCTGCCCGACGGGGCAAGGCAAGGTCGAGCCGCAAGGATTTTTTCCAGGCTCGACCTTGCCTGCTTATCTAGCCGACATTCGCACCCGCCATGACGCACAAAAGCTCGAACAGAAGCGTGGCACCGGTTAGCGCGGTAACGCCCGAAGGATCGAGTGGCGGCGAGACCTCGACCAGATCGGCGCCGATGATGTCGACGCCGGCCAGCGCGCGGACCATTGTCTGGGCCTCGCGCGTCGTGATGCCGCCGATTTCGGGGGTTCCGGTACCCGGCGCAAAAGACGGATCGAGCGCGTCGATGTCGAAGGAGACATAGGTCGGAGCCGTGCCGACGATCGAGCGTGCCTCGGCCATCACCGCGTCCAGGCCACGCTCCATGAATTCCTCGATGAAGATGATGCGGATGCCGGCCTCGCGGGCGAAATCGTAGTTCTCCCCATCGGAGATCGCGCCTCGGATGCCGATCTGGACCATGCGCTTCGGATCGAGCAGGCCCTCCTCGACGGCGCGGCGAAACGGGGTGCCGTGGTTGTAGCGGTTACCGAAGAACTCATCATAGGTATCGGAATGGGCGTCGAAGTGGATGAGGCCCGCCGGCTCCTTGGCGATGCCGCGCAGGATGGGCAGCGTGATCAGATGATCGCCGCCGACAACCAGCGGCCGGGCACCTGC
>NZ_JBTMXB010000062.1:0-12393 GCF_054489405.1 Mesorhizobium sp. A623 | reverse complement strand
GGCCCGTTGTAGGGCTGGAAGGTATTGTCCGAAGAGCGATAGGACCGATACTGGCCGTAGCACCATTGTACGTGTGCGTCACCGCCGCGACGTTCGCGATAGACCGGCGCCGGTTGTGGCTGATTAGCGATCACTCCGCCGATGATCGCCGCTAATCCGAACGCAGCCAGCGGATACCAAAGCCCGTCATTGTGACGACGATACCCATGACGCTTGTTTCGCTCGCCACGATGGCCGTTCCAGTGTCCCCTTCGATGATGGTCTCTCTGAACCCGATGTTTGCGATTCTTCTTACGCCACTGGTCCTTGTATTGGACCGTTTGGACGTTCGAAAACGCGTTGATCTGCGGCATCATTGGAGCCGCGACAGACGGGATGGCGGGCACCAGTCCGAAGGTGAGACTGAGAGACCCTGCGCAAAGCGCAGACACGAACTTTTTCATTGCAACTCCAATTAGCTAAGAGACGACCATGACTGGTTACCCAGTCCCCGCTGAACAGGCTATGAACGGTTCGTTCATGGGGTGGTGAAGCCCGGCGTCCGGCTTATGAGCGGCTCTGCCCATCGATCGGCAAGTTCGCAATTGCGTGACGTCGAGCGACTTTGTCGGCCTGAGCCTGCTTGCCATGGTGGAGTAACAAGAGACGCTTTTGCACGACTACGTAATGTGCGTTGGGTGTTGTTGATGGATGCCTCATGGGCATACCTGACCACGACGGGGGCTGCCGTGCCGGACTCGCCCTTGCCGGACTCGCCCTTGCCGCCATCGGTCTGGTCGCCATTCTTGACCGACCAGATCTGCTTGCCCGTCTTGGCATCGATGGCCACGACGGTGGTGTCAGCTTGGTTGAGCAGGATCATCGCCGGACGGTCGCCATCGGCGGGCGCATAAGCCACGCCACGGTTGACCGTGTCGCAGCACATGATCGGAATGACGTTCGGGTCCTGCCTGGGCTCGTATTTCCAGAGGGTCTTGCCGTCATTGTCGAGGTCGAGCGCGTATACGATATTCGGGAAAGGTGTATGGACATACATCACGTTGCCGATGATCAACGGCCCACCTTCATGGCCGCGCAATACGCCCGTCGAGAAGCTCCATTTGACCTGGAGATCCTTCACATTGTCCTTTGTGATCTGATCGAGCGGAGAATACCGGGTGTTGGCATAATCACCCGTCTGCATCACCCGGTCGTTGGGATTTTCCGCCATCTTGGCCAAATCTTCATTGGCCCAGCGGAATAGGCGGCACCGCACGATAAGAACGCTGTTGCCGTCAGTAGGTAAGTCGCTTTCTTGAGTACACGCATCCGAATTCCTCCTGGATCAATCCGGCTCGTCTCGCTTGGCATTGCCTTGAGCCGTCCTGCTCCTTGAGTGGCTCCAAACGTGATGTTGGCTGGAAATGCGAGAACTACCTGGCACACACGCCAAAAAACGTTGGCGGCGACGCCGGCTCCTCCTAATCTATCCATCAGACAAACGAATTTAATCGGCAGATAAATACAATCATTATGGTGGGTGAGATTTCCTAGGTGCGCGGTCCCGGAATGAGATGGTACGGATTGCGTTTGCAAGACCATGGTGAACCAGAAATTCTCTCCTCTCAAAGCCCGATTCATGGTGTCAGTTGATGCTCAGATATCGTCATAGCTGTGAAGAGCGCCGACACAAACCCAAGTAAAAATGGCCCTAACCAATAGCAGTTCGCTAGGGGGCATCGTCGGTGCCGATCGTGATCCGTTTCCATCGAGCGAAGCATGAAAAATCAACGACTTCATCATCTCTAGCCCAGGGTCACGGTTCTAAGCTACGCCGCAAACTGAGCCAAACGTTCTGACGACGGACAGGTCGTTTACCCACGCCACGACATGAACCTCGATATCGTGGACGCGCAGGGCCGTCGCGACTTCGAGGCCGATGAAACTGGCGCCGAGCACGAACGCGCGCCATCAATCTTGGCTTGTTCGGTGATTTTCCGGCGATCGGAGAACGATCGCAACGCGGTGCGGGCAAACGTGCGGGCCGCCGTCAACAGCTCTTACCTTCCTGTCGTCGCGACATAGATAGTTATTATGAGCACCGAGGCAAAAGCAGCTTGCAGGTGGCGAGGTCGTCTTGGGTTCGTAAGCGCACTTACGGCGGCATTACTGACCCTCGTAGGCCTATTCGGCCTAGTCGCTTCTGCGCAGAGCAGCCGGGTCGCTGTCGTCCTGACGCTGGATGGCGTCGTCGGTCCCGCGACGGCTGACTATATCGTCCGCGGCATCCAGCGAGCGGCCGAGCGGAAGGCGACTCTCGTCGTGCTGCGGATGGACACGCCGGGCGGTCTCGATACCTCCATGCGTGACATCATCCGCGAGATCCTTGCCTCTCCGGTTCCCGTTGCAAGCTTCGTGACGCCCGCAGGCGCGCGTGCGGCCAGTGCAGGCACCTACATCCTCTATGCCAGCCATGTATCCGCTATGACGCCGGGCACCAATCTGGGTGCGGCGACGCCGGTGGCCATCGGCGGCGGTGGAGGCCTGCCCTTCGGTGGGGAGCAGGATAAGGACGATGACAAGGAGGAGAAAGACAAGTCGACAGCGCTCGCCAATCCCTCGGAGGCCAAGGCGATCAATGACGCAGTAGCCTACATCCGCGGCCTCGCCGGGATGCGTGGCCGGAACGCCGACTGGGCCGAGCAGGCGGTGCGGGAGGCGTCGAGCCTGACCGCCACAGACGCCGCGCGCGAGAACGTGATCGACTTCACCGCTAACAGCGTTGACGACCTGCTAGCCAAAGCCCACGGGATGAACGTGCGCGTCGGACATGCAGATGTCGCACTGGACACGCGAGACCTCCTCGTCGAGGAGATCGCGCCCGACTGGCGCACCCGCTTCCTGTCTGTCATCACCCATCCCAACGTCGCCCTCATTTTGATGATGATCGGCATCTACGGGTTGATATTCGAACTCATGAACCCCGGCGCCTTGGTACCCGGCACCATTGGCGGCATCAGTCTTGTGATTGGCCTATACGCACTGGCGGTGCTGCCGGTCACCTATGCGGGCGCCGGGCTCGTCATCCTGGGGGCTGCTCTGCTGGCCGCGGAGGTGGTTACGCCCTCTTTTGGCGTGCTGGGCATCGGTGGAACTGCGGCGTTCATGCTGGGCGCGGCGATCCTGTTTGACACGGACGTACCAGGCTTCCAGATATCGTGGCAGATGCTTGGCGCGGTCGGGATTGCCAGTCTGCTCATGTCACTGCTGGTGGCGTGGCTGGCCTTTACGTCGCGGCGCGGCAGGGTGGTCACCGGCAAGGAACAGATGATAGGCGCCGCCGCCGAGGTCCTGAGCTGGAATGGAAACACTGGCTATGTTCTCGCCCATGGCGAGCGCTGGAAGGCCGTTGCCGACATGCCTCTGACCGTCGGACAGACCGTGCGGATCGAAGATATTGACGGCCTCACGCTCAAGACCACCGCTGCTCCGGCGACGGAAAGCGCACAAAGATGACACTGCTCTTAGTCTCGAGAGGACAATCTCATGGATAACATGTTCGGCGACTTGATCTTCTATCTCGTGCTTGTTGCCATTCTGCTGGGGATACTGGGCTCTACGGTCAAGATCCTGCGTGAATATGAGCGCGCCGTGGTCTTCACGCTTGGCCGTTTCACCGGCACCAAGGGACCGGGACTCATCCTGCTCGTCCCCTTCGTGCAGCAGATGATGCGAGTCGACCTGCGCGTGCTCGTCCTCGACGTCCCGAGCCAGGACGTGATCAGCCGCGACAACGTGTCGGTTCGGGTGAGTGCGGTGATCTATTTCCGCGTCATCGATCCAGAAAGGGCCATGATCCAGGTCGAGAACTACATGCAGGCGACCAGCGAACTGGCGCAAACGACACTGCGCTCAGTGCTCGGCAAGCACGAACTCGACGAGATGCTGGCCGAACGCGACAAGCTCAACATCGACATCCAGGCAATCCTCGACAAGCAGACCGACGCATGGGGCATCAAGGTTGCCAATGTCGAGATCAAGCATGTTGATGTCGATGAATCGATGACCCGGGCGATCGCCCGCCAGGCCGAAGCCGAGCGCGAGCGCCGTGCTAAGATCATCAACGCCGAGGGCGAGCAGCAGGCCGCGCAAAAGCTGCTAGAGGCGGCACAGATACTGGCCAAGGAACCGCAGGCCATGCAACTGCGCTATCTAAGCTCGCTCAACGTGATCGCCGGCGAGAAGAGCTCGACCATTGTCTTCCCTTTCCCGATGGAACTCGCCAGCCTGATCCCAAGCCTGTCCAAAGCGAAGAAGACGCTGTAGTCTCTCATTGAAACGGTGTGGAGGTCGCGTTGACCACTATCCTGCACAACCAAGGTAACTGCCACCGCGCCGCATCTAACCTGAATCGCAAACGAGACCGCCTTTCCTGGTAAGTTGGGTGATAGTGGCTCTCCAGGGGTGGGCCGGCCGAACGGCTCCCTAGGCCCAACCGCCATTTAGGATTCCCAAACCGTGTGATGTCTGATTCATGAGGTGGACAGAAGTATCATCATGAGTGGAGCCGTTATTCGGTGATCAAATAGGGCGCTTGTCCTCGACGTCCTGCCGGTCGTCGCATGCGGTGGAGGCATCAGACTTCTTGTGTTTTTCGGCGGCGAGTTTGCGAACGCGATCAAAGCGGTTTTCTCCAGCCGCCTCAGTCTCAGGCAGAATATTCGTCTTCTGAGCGAACGTAATCATTTGTAAGGCTCCTTGCTTTGACGATGGCCGCGCCAGGGCACACGCTCCAGCGGCGCTCGTCCAGTAACCCGCTTTTGGTTGGCTGGGTTGGTTCGGACGCTACTCAGTACCCCATTCCACCCATGCCGCCGTTGCCCACCGATGCGGCGGAATCCTTCGCCGGAATGTCGGCGATCATCGCATCCGCAGTGATCAGGAGTGCGGCGATAGAGCCGGCAGCCTGCAAGGCTGCTCGCACGACCTTTGCCGGGTCGACAATGCCGGCCTTGATCATGTCGACATAGGTTTCCGTCTGTGCGTCGAAGCCCTGAGCGCGGTCCTTGCTCTCCATGAGCTTTCCCACGACGATCGAACCTTCGACGCCAGCATTTTCCACAATTTGCCGGATCGGCGCTTCGAGGGCCTTCAACACGATCGAGATTCCGGCCGTGATATCGGCAGTTGGGCCGGTCATCCCGGCTAGCGCCGATCGGGCGCGCAGCAGCGCCACGCCGCCGCCCGGCACGATGCCTTCCTCGACCGCTGCGCGCGTGGCGTTCAGCGCGTCGTCGATGCGGTCCTTCTTTTCCTTGACCTCGGTTTCCGTCGCGCCGCCAACCCGGATGACGGCAACACCACCTGCGAGTTTCGAGTATTTGAAGCCACAACAAGATCGACTATTCAAATTTAGAGTTTCGTTTGCGCGAAAGACACGCTCTTGCGTCCAAGTGCCGACAAATGGGAGTGGTCCGGACGTGGCCCTGCCCACCTCTTTCGTTCGCCGGACAATGCAACAATGTTGCATTTATGTGGCATCTAATTGCGTTTGCTTCATCCTTTAGAAGAGGCGAGACTGTAATCGGTTTGGTGGCCGTATCTAGAGCTTCGGACAGAAATTCCGATCCGGTTTATGCCTACAGCCACCTCTGCGTTCTGTCAGGAAGATGCGACGAATGGGGTAGGAAGTTTGACCAACGATCTTTTGATAGTGGCTGTCATTGTGTTGTACTGGGTGTTGCTGGGCAACTGGATCGGAACTACTCCGCGCGCGAATGACGACCAGGCGAAGCGGAAGGAGGCCCCAGCGGATCAACGCAGTGACAGCATCGAAGACGCGTCGCCTTCGGCCGAGCCGCTGGGTGTGATGCAAGAAATAGACAGCAATTTTAACGCCATCGCATTCTTAGCTGGCGCACAGAATGCTTATGAAGTGATCCTGCGAGCCTATGCGGATGGCGAAACCGAGACGTTGAAACGCTTCGTCGGGCCGGACGTTTTCGATGCGTTCGAGCGCGCAATCGCTGAGCGTCAGGGAAGGCAAGAAATCCTGCACCTGACGTTCATCGGCATGAGCAAGGCAGGGATCGTCAGCGTCGTCAAAAAGGGTCGCGTCGTCGAGATCGGCGTTCGCTTCGTTGCCGACGTCATCACGGCAACACATTCGACTGGCGGCATGATCATCGCTGGCAACGCCCGGCAGATTGTCGAGGTAGCGGACGCTTGGGTTTTTGCCCGCGAAATTCGGCCAAGAAATCTCGATTGGAAGCTGGTTGCGACGGACGGCTTTTGACGGCGGGCTTTTCGCCTGGAGATCCTCTTGCGACCACCGGTATGCCGATGATCTGGTCGACCTTCTTAATGTGCAAGGCAGATGCCCGGACTCCTTACAAGCTGTCTTGAGGATATCCACGGGGGTACGTAATGGTCCCAACGACGTCTGGAGCCGATTATAGTGGAACGATCTTCGCACCCTGGCCGTTGTGCTGCATCGTAGTGGAGTTTAGCCATGATCAAAGACATCATTCCGGCCGACAATCAATCGCCTGCCGTCAACCGGAACATCGTTCTGGATGTGGAGGAGTTGGCATTCAAGACAGGTATCACGGGCGACCAAGCTCAGGACTTAATTGATCGCATCGGGACTGACCGTGAGGCGCTTGAACAGGCCGCGCGTTCACTCAAAAGGCAGTGATCTCACCAACCGCCAATAGTACGTTGAATACGTTGATGTTGTCTCGAAAGAGGTGGACAGTAGTCGCGACACAAATCCAAATGGTTTGATTGAAGACTGCCACCTCGGAAGAAATCAAGGCTTTGGCGTTGATTGTCGCAACCTGTCTGTTGGAGCCGCGTTGACGGCTAAGTAGAGCGTAGAACCCGCATTTCTCATCAGGGCTGGCTAATCCGACATGGCAGGCAACTCCGACTTATCAACGTCAGCCGCCGACAGCAGGCCGATCATCCTCGTCACCGGCGGGTCCGGCAACCTTGGTCGTTCGATCGGTCAGGCTCTCGGTCGCGACTACCGCATCATCGGACTCAGCCGTAGTGCAGATGGCTCCAAATTCCCGATCTTTGAAACCGACATTACGTCGGATGCTTCGGTTGAACTGGCGCTTTATAAATTTCGCGACGCATACGGCTCGCGCATCGCCAGCGTCATTCACCTCATCGCTTTCTTCGACTTCTCCGGGGAAGACAACCCGCTCTACCAGTCTGTCAATGTCGACGGTACGCGCCGCCTGCTGGGCGCACTGCAAGATTTCGAAGTCGAGCAATTCGTTTATGCAAGCACGATGCTCGTGCATGCCCCCTGCCGCCCCGGGGAGCGGATAGACGAGAGTCAGCCGATCAATCCGCGGTGGGCTTATCCCAAATCGAAAGCCGCAGCCGAGGAGGTGATCCGCGCCAACCACGGTCGCATCCCTTATGTCATCTTGCGGCTCGCCGGGGTTTACGACGAGCACTCCATGGTGCCGACGATGGCTCAGCAAATTGCGCGAATCTATGAGCGCGACTTCCAGAGCTACTTCTACTCCGGCAGCACTCTCGTCGGCCAAGCAATGCTTCACCGCGAGGACATGCTCGACGCATTCCGTCTCACCGTCGAACACCGAAAGACGCTACCGCCGGAGAGCGCGATCCTCATCGGCGAGCCTGATGCGATCGGCTACGATGCTCTTCAGGACGAAGTTGGTTATCTTCTTTACGGTGCAGATGATTGGCCGACGGTGCGTCTGCCAAAGTTCCTCGCCGCAGCCGGTGCCTGGGTGCAAGGCAAGCTCGAGCCGGTCA
This sequence comes from Mesorhizobium sp. A623, assembly GCF_054489405.1. Classification (NCBI taxonomy): domain Bacteria; kingdom Pseudomonadati; phylum Pseudomonadota; class Alphaproteobacteria; order Hyphomicrobiales; family Phyllobacteriaceae; genus Mesorhizobium; species Mesorhizobium sp. A623. Next base: position 4,614 of record NZ_JBTMXB010000062.1, on the reverse strand, counting down.
TACCCGATGTGATCGACCAAGGCGAAGAACCGTTCATCAAGCCGTTCATGGTCGCCATGGCCGACGACCACTACGCTCTCGACATTCGGCACGCGCGCGATTTGTTGGGATGGGAGCCGCGGCATCGGTTGAAGGACGACCTGCCGAAGATCGCTGCGGCATTAAAGGCCGATCCCGCTGGTTGGTATGAGACCAACAGCGTCACGCCCCCGGCTTGGCTTAGCGACGTCACCCGCTTGGGAAAGAACGCCGAGACCCTCAGCGCCCGCCGCCAGGCGCAGGTCAAGGCAGAGCACCGCGCCAACCGTTGGGCGCACTTCGTCAACATCGGCCTCGGAACCTGGCTTCTCACCCAGCCGATGCTGATCAATGTCGAGGAGCCGCTCTTGCGCTGGAGCGAGATCATTCTCGGTGCCGCGCTGATGGTCGGCGCTGCGCTGGCTCTGTCCTGGCGCGCGCAATGGGCGCGCTGGTTTTGCGCCGGGCTCGGCGCGCTGGTGATGGCTGTTCCGTTCCTGTTCTCGACGGCAAACGCCGCCGCCTATCTCTCTGACACGCTCGTCGGCGCACTGATCTTCGGCTTTGCTGTCTGCACCAAGCCCGAGCCCGGGCCATCGGCGCTGGCCGCGCTCACCGGTCCTGAGCTTCCGCCGGGGTGGAGCTATAATCCATCTACCTGGACGCAGCGCTTGCCTATTATCGTGCTGGCAGTCGTCGGCCTCTATGTCTCACGCTACCTCGCCGCCTATCAACTTGGCCATATCCCTGGCGTATGGGACCCGTTTTTCGCCGGCTCGCTCGCCGATCCGCAGAACGGCACTGAGGAGATCATCACCTCGTCGATCTCGGAGGCATGGCCCGTCTCCGATGCCGCTGTTGGCGGGTATACCTACCTGCTTGAGATTCTCACCGGCATCGTCGGCTCACGCATGCGCTGGCGCACCATGCCGTGGCTGGTGGTGCTGTTCGGCCTGATGATCGCGCCGCTCGGCATCACCTCCATCTTCTTCATCATCATTCAGCCGGTCGTCATCGGCACCTGGAGCATCATCGCGCTAATTGGCGCGGCTGCGGTGCTCGTCCAGATCCCGTACTCGCTCGACGAGCTGCTCGCCACGTTACAGTTCCTGCGCCGTCGCGTGAAGGCGGGCCAGAACTGGGTACGAGTTCTCCTTTTCGGGGACACCGACGAGATGCTAGAGCCACGAACTGACGACGCAACCGTCGATGAGTTTGACCAATCGCCCGGCATCGTACTCAAGGGCATGATCGCCGGGGGCGTCAGCCTACCGTGGAACTTGGCTATCTCGGCACTCATCGGCCTGTCTCTTCTGTTCACGCGTTTGACCCTTGGCGCTGAAGGGAGCATGGCAAACGCCGACCACGTGATCGGATCGCTCGTCCTGACCGTGGTCTCGGTCGCCACCGCCGAGGTCGCTCGGCCAGTCCGACATCTGAACATACTGCTGGGAGCAGCTCTGTTCGTGACACCATTCCTCTACGCCGCCGGCCTCGTCGCGACGATCGTGAGCATCGCCTCCGGCGCCGCCCTGATCGCCCTCAGCATCCGCCGTGGACCGATCAAGGAGCGGTACGGCAACTGGAATCGTCTGATAATCTAGCTGGCGAATCTGGGTTTCCCAGTCAAGGAGCAGCAGCGTGTTGTGACACTATTGCCAGATCGTGAGATTGTGACCGTCGAGGGGTGGTTGGCTGATCATCCGCAGATCGAAGTCGTCTCCCGCGACCGCGGCGGCGGATATTGAGAGGCGACGGCAAGGGCATTGCCACACGCGGTAGAACATCCAGAACAATGACAACAATTCACTTAAGCCATTATATCAAATATGCCACACCAAAGCACTCCTGAGGGGCAGGCACCAAACTTGGTCATGTCTATGGAAGTTCCACTCATAATGCTTGGAGTCGGTCGCCCGGACTCGCCGGCCGGCCAACTCGGTATTTATAGTTAGACGAAGTGCATTTGCGGTGCATCAAATCCCGCACCATCGTATGCTTCTACAAGTTTAGAACACGCGGAACCGATGGACGTTCGGCGTTTGCAGCAATGGAGGCTAAATCTGATGAAGCTTATGGTATCCCTCTCCCTGGCGACCTATCCAGAGGCAAACTCTCCGAAAACTGCGGCGAATGCCGTTGCGCTCACCAAGCAGATCGACGCGGCGCTCCATGCTGTTGCCATTAATGTCGACATCCCCGACGTGTCGAACGCGCTGTCGAGCTTCCTGCTGGATCTTCCCGACAAGATACGGGTGGTCGAAGCAACCAGCCACAAATGCGGTAGGGATCTGCTGGAGGTAATTGCGAAAGAAGCGGCGAAAAGCGGTGTGAGCCTGACCACGGAGGAATTGACAGCGCCGCCGGCGTTGATGGCTGATATAGCCGTTATGCAGGCGCGCTATTTTGACCTTTGCGTGCTCGGCTGGGTACAGGACAATCAGACGGCGCGGACTACGGCCTAGGCGATACTCTTCGGTTCGGGGCGACCGGTCATAATACTCCCCGACGATACGGATGTCGGTGCCCTTGGCCATATCGTGGTTGCCTGGGATGGCAGTCGCGTTGCGGCACGGGCCGTTGCCGACGCACAACCGTTTCTCGCACATGCCTCGATGATCACCGTTGTGACCGTGACCGATGAAAAGCGGCTTCCCGGACAAGACATCGGCGAACGTCTTGCGCAGGGCCTAACAACGCGTGGCCTGGTGGCCGAAGCCGTCTCGATACAGGCAGAGGGACGCTCGATCGGAGCTGCACTTCAGCAACATAGCCTCGAGATCGGCGGAAACTTGCTTGTCATGGGTGGATATGGCCACTCGCGGGTCAGGGATTTCGTGATGGGGAGTGCGACCGAAGGTATTCTAACGAATTTGCAACTACCTGTCCTCCTGTCGCATTAGGTTGGGACGAAATGAGATACCTTATCCGACGGAGAATATCTGGCGCGCGTTCACGCAACCACATCTGATCGAGGAGTGGCTCATGAAGAACGACTTCCAACCAGTCGTGGGTCACACTTTTAATCTTCGCGGCGAGTGGCGCGGCATGTTGGGCTGCGAGGTCCTCACCGTCGAACCAAACAAGATGTTGTCCTACACCTGTAATTTTACGAACGAGGATGCGGCCTACAATCTAAAGAGAGTGTGGTGACCTTTACGCTCAAGAAGACGGACGCCGCGATTGATTAATGGGCGAAGAAGTTGGCGCCAAGCCCGGAACTGCGCAAATGGTTAGGACACGATCCGGCACACTGGGAGGAATTCGGCGGGCTCTATTCGGCGGAGATTTTCGGGCATGGCGATGAACTCGACCGGTTACGAGATCTTGCGTGGAAGGGCGTGCTCGCGCCTCTTTCAGCTGGCGCGAGCGATCTTCATTCACCGGCCGACATGCTGGCCATGAGCGTTGGACTGTTTCAGATAGGATCGTAGGCGGCACGAGAAGTAGAAAGTTGTGCCCACTTCAACTGGCACTGCGCAGCATCCAGTGCTTGGCGTGATGGATTTCATCGATGTCTACTGTCGACGCGATCAATTTAGCAAATGAATATGATTGCGGTTTAAGTGCAGCTTTTATGCTACCATGTCGACGACATGGACATCGAACTCGCCCGAACTTTCGTCGAAATTGTTTCAACCGGAAGCTTCATCAGGGCCGCAGAACGCCTGAATGTCGCTCAAACGACCGTAAGTGCGCGGATACGCAACCTGGAGCAGCAGCTTGGGCGACCGCTTTTCGTCCGCCACAAAGGCGGCGCCTCGCTTACGCCTGCTGGCGAACAGTTCCTTCGCCATGCGCCGACATTCGTCCAGCTATGGCAGCGCACGCTCCATCAGGTCGCCGTGCCACCCGGCAGACGCGCTGTGCTGACGGTCGGCAGCGAGGTCAGCCTGTGGAATCCGCTGCTGCTCTATTGGGTCCGGTGGATGCGCCGGTCACTTCAGGACATTGCCCTTCGCGTGCACGTCGACGTACCGCGCGATCTGATCAACCAGGTGGCTTCAGGAATGGTCGATGTCGCCATCATGTATGCGCCACGACATAGACCCGGCCTGAAGATTGATCTGCTCTTGGAAGAAAAGCTTGTACTCGTGACAACCGACCCTGAGGCGCGCATTCTGGACGAGGCCGACTATGTATCCATGGATTGGGGGCCGGATTTTGAGCTCCGCCATAGGCACGACTTTCCAGATCACGCACCCGACCTCGTCGTCGACCTAGGCCCACTGGCGTTAAGCTACGTTCTCCTGGCGGGCGGCTCCGGCTATTTCCGGATGAGCGCTGTACAAGCTCATATAGAGGCGGGCCGCCTCTTTCTCGTGCCCGACATGCCGCAGTTTTCCTATCCGGTTTACGCGGTGCAATCCGCCAATGCCGACGAGAGCGTTGTCGGCCCTGCTTTGGCTGGACTCCACACGATCGCAGAGGGCTGGACCGAATAAAACAGGTGTCCGTTAACCAACGTCACGGCTAGCACCGGAGGAATTTTGCCGGGCGTATATTGTTGGACATAACTTTAGAATGACGCCTTCAAAGTTAAGGGGTGGCCCTGCCTGGCGACGGGGAGTCGGGAAAGGCAGGGTCGACTGCGGG
>NZ_JBTMXB010000061.1:0-13487 GCF_054489405.1 Mesorhizobium sp. A623 | reverse complement strand
CTCCATCGAATCTTTGCAAATCCGAAGGAATCACAACTGGCTGAAATCACTCAATCCTTTTTGAGGTCGCCTATCAGAACGATCTACAGGAACAGGAACCCGCTCACACCTGCTACAAGCACCACGATCCAGGCCGGTGTCGTCCAGGTGCTCAGTGCGACGAAGGCACTCGCGGCGATTGCCATTGCTATAGGCGAGGTTATTCCTTGCGTGAAAACCGGATCATAGAGTGCAGCCGAAAGCAGGCCGACGACGGCCGCGTTTATTCCGAGCAATGCGCTTCTTGCCAGATGTGCTGTTCGAAGCTTTTCCCAAAATGGCAGGGCACCCATGACAAGCAAAGCTGAGGGAAGGAAAATCGACAGCAGCGCGACGGAGGCGCCGACAAGTCCGGATGGAGGGGCTTGATACACGGTGCCAAGATATGCAGAAAAGCTGAATAGCGGGCCGGGGATCGCTTGCGCTGCACCATACCCGGCCAGAAACGCTTCCCTCCCCACATGGCCCGTTTCCACTACCTCCGCCTGCAACAGCGGCAACATTATATGGCCGCCGCCGAACACGAGTGATCCCGAGCGGTAGAAGCTGTCGATCATGTCCAGCATAGGATTTTGGGTGACTGACGCGAGCGTTGGCAGGATGAACAGCAGCGTTGCAAAGCAGGCCAGATAAAGCGCGCCTTGTCTTTTGCTGATGATGATCGCGATCGTGTCATGCTCCATCCTTCCCGAAACGACAGGGCGCAGCCAGAGCAGCCCGGCAGCCGCACCGATCGCGATGACGAGCACTTGTCCGATAGCGGATGGCATTAACATCGCGACGATCATGCCACCCACTGCTACGGCCGCCCGTTCTCGGTCTGGCGCCAGATTGCGTGCCATGCCGAGCACAGCGTTGGCGACGACGGCCACTGCGGCGGCTTTCAGGCCCTGGATCCAGCCGGTTGAACTTTCCGCCGCGAATGCGGAGAACCCATAGCCGAATGCTACGAGCAGAAGTACGGAAGGCAGGGTGAAGGCGCCCCATGCTGCCAGAAGTCCTGCATAGCCTGCCCGCTGCAATCCGATCGCCATGCCGACCTGGCTCGACGCGGCCCCCGGAAGAAACTGGCACAATGCCACAAGGTCGGCATAGGTGGCTTCATCGATCCATTTCCTGCGCACGACGAAAGCATCCCGGAAATACCCGAGATGAGCCACCGGGCCGCCGAACGATGTCAGGCCAAGGCCGAGAAAGACCCGGAACACCTCCAATGCCGAGCCTTTAGGCGATGGGTTTTTACACAATTTGGGTTCCAGGCTTCGCAGCGATGGAGCAGATAGTGCCGACGCACAGATCAGCAGCATCTTCCAACGCCCCGGAGTTGTCCAATTGGTGCAGGGTCCAGTCGCCGACAGGAATCTCCACCTCCAAGGCTCTGGCTAGACGGGCCTCGATCTCTGTCGAGGTTTCGCGGCCGCGCGCGAGGAGGCGTTTTCTCAGGGCAGAGGGCGAGGCCGTGATCTCGACGACGTGGAGGTTGGAGAATTTCGACGCGATGGCATCGAGTGCGCGCCGGGAAGCGTTTGCAACGACGGTGCGCCCCATTCGGTGGTCCTGCAAAAGCGTCGAAGGTAACCCATAAGATAGTCCATGTGCCCGCCATGTCACGCAGAAACGCCCGGCCGTCTCCGCTTCACGAAAAGCGTCTTCGTCAAGGCAATCATGATCCTCGGAACTAGGATCGGCTCTGCGGGTCACCACTCGGCGCGCGAAGACGAAACAATCGTCGTTGGCCAGGCGTTGGCGGGCGATCTCCAGCAGGCTGTCCTTGCCGGCCCCGCTTGGGCCGACCACGGCAACGAATGCAGGGGGACGCATCAGGCAATGCGTTCGCCGCAACGCCAGACGGAACGGACGATCGGCGGCATGCCCGCCTCCGCCTTTACCCGCGCGAGATCAGCCCGCTTGGCTGGCGCTATTTCGCCGCGATCGGCAAGTCCTGCCACCTCGGCCGGATGCTTGGAGATCAGGCGCACCGCGTCCGCAAGCCCGGCTTCTCCGCTGTCGGCCAGCACGAACGCGGATTGAAGGAGGCTGAAAGGTACATAGTCGGAGGAAAGCACGTCCAATGTCCCTTCGCGATACAGATCGAGTGCGGAAATATTGCCTGAATGCGAGCCGCCGCGAACGACGTTCGGAGCCCCCATCAGCACTTTCAGGCCGGACGCGGCGGACGCGCGCGCGGCTTCGATAGTGGTCGGGAATTCCGCAAGCGCCGTCCCCAGCGCCAGCGCTTCACTCACATGCTCGTGCGTTGCGTCGTCATGCGAGGCGAGCACTATCCCCTCGGCCCGGCATCGCTCGGCGATGACAGGTCGGTTGCGCGGGGAATTCTCGCTAGACTGGAGCATTCGCCTCTCGCAGAATATCTCGAATTCGCTATCGGAAAGCTTCATCTTGCGCTGGTAATAGGTCCGATACGTATCGAGGCTCGTGAACTGGCGCTGGCCGGGCGCGTGATCCATGAGCGAGGCGAGGCGCAGGCGCTCATTGTTCTGGATGCTCTCGAAGCCTTCGATCACGTCGCTTGCCGAAACTTCGCAGCGCAAATGGATGTAGTGATCGGCACGAAGCCGACCGCTCTGGACGGCAGACGCGATCGTGTCCGCCATTTCACGCATGTCGGGGCCGGTGATGCCTGCATTCTCGTCCGAGCCCACCCGCAGCGCATCGAAAACGGTGGTGATGCCGGAGGCCGATACCTGCGCATCATGGGCCTGGATGGAGGCCATCTTGTTCCAGCGTACCTGCGGCCGCGGCAGGTAATGGCTCTCAAGGTGATCGGTATGGAGTTCTACGAGACCCGGAAGCAGATAGTCTCCGCCCATGTCCTCGCCCGATCGCGCGGCACCTTCGCCGATCTCGGAGATCATCCCGGCGCGTATGACGACATGGCCGTCCACCACCCGTTCCGCCAGGACGATCCTGGCGTTGGTCAGTACCAGTTCGTCGGTCATGCGGCACCTGTTGGTATGGAAGAGTGGGTGGGTTGCAGGGGATGCCACGCGTGAATCCCAAAGGGTACGCCAGCTTCGTCTTCCGCGAAGATCGCCAGCCCGTCGAAGGTGAGCGGGGCATCGATGAAGTCGGCAAACTGTTCGCGAAGCCGCGCTTCGATACCGGCGGCATCTTGCGAAGCGATCTCGCCGGTCAGGGTCATGTGGAAACGAAACTCGTCCAGCACATAGGGATAGCCCCAGTCGCCCAGATGCCGCCGTTGCCGGTCGGTAAGGAGGTCCGGACGGCGCCGTGCGGTTTCAGCTTCCGATAAGGGTGCGCGAAAAGGCTCGAAAGCATGCAGCGCGGCGCGTTCCAGCAGGGCGAGTGGCGGGCATGGCTCGCCGGGCACAAGGGCGAAGAAATTGCCGATGCGCGAGAGTGTCAGCGGGGGCAGCACGAAGCTTTCCTGCTGTGCAACGAAGGCCGTTAGTGCATCGTTCAGCATGGCGAGATTTGTGCCCTCCGTTAGCCGGAACGGTGCCTTCAGCGTGGCGTGAAAGCCGTAGCGGGCGGGTTCGCCTACCATAGCGTCGATCGCCGGATCGGGCGCGCGCGGCGGCGCTTGCACATAGGCGTCGCGGCCGAGCCATAACGCAGCGGCCTTCGTCAGCGGCGCATCTGGGGACGGCGTGAAATAGATGGCGGCGCGCATCAGATGAAGAACTTGCGCAACTGCTGGGAGAGCAGATCGGTCAGCGTGACGGTCGCCACCACCACGATGAGCATTGCGGATGCCTGTGGATAGTAGAAACCCCTGATCGACTCGAAAAGCACCTGGCCGATACCGCCGGCACCAATCAGCCCGAGAACCGTCGCGGCGCGCACGTTCGATTCGAAACGGTACAGGACGAACGACAGCCATAGCGGCAGTACCTGCGGGATGACGCCGTACACGACCTCCTGCACGCGTGACGCACCTGTCGCGCGGATCGCTTCGACAGGGCGCGGATCGATCGCTTCCACAGCCTCCGAAAAAAGCTTCGCCAAGATACCGGTCGTGTGGATGAACAGCGCCATCACGCCGGCGAAAGGCCCGAGCCCCACGGCCACCACGAACAGGACCGCAAAGACCATCTCGTGGATGGCTCGGCACAAATCCATCAGGCGGCGTACTGGCTGGGTGACGTACCATGGCGCCATGTTGCGCGCCGACAAAATGCCGAAGGGCACGGCGAGCACGACTGCCAGGAACGTGCCCCACAGCGCGATCTGAAGGGTCGTTGCGGTCTCTGTGAGGTAATAACGCCATTCCTCGAAATTCGGATGGGCGAAGCCCTTGGCGTATTGCTGCATGTTACCGGCATCGGTGAACAGATAGGTCCAGCGCTGCATTTCGGCCGGTGCCCAGCTCCATATCAGCAGCAGCGCCAACCCGCCCCATATCGCCGTATTCCAGATGCTGCGCGTCCAGTCGCGGCTGATCTCAGCGCGGAAGGCTGGTCGCTCGACGATGTCGGTCATTTCAAGGCCTCTGATTAGCGAGATCGCGCCGGCCGCAGTCATCATGACGGAACGGCCGGCGCGTTGAGTTCAATGCAGGATCGGCGCTTAATTCAGCTCTGGCCGTTCTTCTTGATCTGGTCCTCGTAGCCGGCTTTTTCGGCGTCGAGCTTTGCGATCGCAGCTTTCTTCTCGTCGGCGCTCATCTTGTCGTCGCCTTCGATCTTGGCGATCGACTTGGAGAGTTCCATCACCCGGATCGGCAGCAACTGGTCGTTGGTGGAGGCCCGGAAAGGCGCCCAGTTGAGCCCGGCCAGGACTTCCTTTTCCTTTGCGGCGTCGCCCTTTGACTGGTCCGTTCCATAGGTCAGGAAGAAGGACTTGATCTTGTCCTTGGCCTCTTGCGGCAAATCATTACGCCAAACGATCGGATCGGACGGGATCAGCGGCGACTTCCAGATCACCTTGATCTTGGCGAAGGCTTCCGGATTGTTCTGTTCGATCAGCGCAAGGTTTTCGGTGTTGTTGGCCGCCGCATCGACCTGGCCGTTGGCGACGGCCATGGCGTTGGTTTCATGGTTGGCGTTGGTGACGTTCTTGAAGCACTTCTTCGGATCGACATTGTTGGCGGCGAAAACGAAGGTGGTCGGCACCAGGAAGCCAGAGGTGGAGTTGGGATCGCCAAGGCCGAAATTCAGCGTCTGGTCGCACTTCAGCAGATCATCGACCGAGTTGAGCTTGCTGTCCTTCGGCGCAAGGATCAGTGACCAGTAACCGGGGTTGCCCGAGGAATCGACGGTCTGGACGAAGACCTCGCCATCGGCGCGATCGACCGCTTCCATGGCCGACTTGTTTCCGTACCAGGCGAGTTGCACCTTGTTGAAGCGCATGCCCTCGATCACGCCGGCATAGTCGGAAGCGAAGAATGGCTTGATGTCGAGGCCGGTCGCCTTTTCCATGTCGGCCAGGAAGGGTTCCCATTTCGGCTTCAGGTTCTGCTGGGATTCCGTGGAAATAATGCCGAAATTGAGTTCCTCGGCGTAGGCCGTGTGTGAAAGAGTAGCGGCCAATGCGGTAACCGCGATGGTCTTGAGTATGGTTTTCATGCCAATCGTCCCTGTGTTGACTGAGTTAATGGTCAGGCTGCGGCGAGGGATTGGGCGCCGGAGCGCACTTTCCCAAGCAGTCGCTTTTTTTCCGGCTTGGCCCGCGCGGCATCGGGCAGGATCAGTTCTTCGGAATTGGCTCCGTAGAGTTCCCTCAGAAAGTCGTTGGTAAGGGCTGTTGAGGGCCCATCGAACACCACGCGCCCGTCGCGCAACGCGATGGTGCGCGGGCAGTAGCGGCGCGCGTACTCCACCTGGTGCAGCGACACCACGCACGTGATCCCGTCATCCCGGTTGATGGCCGTAAGGACTTCCATGACTCGGCGGGCCGAGGACGGGTCGAGCGAAGCGATCGGCTCGTCGGCGAGCATGATGCGGGAGCGCTGGACGAGCATGCGCGCGATGGCCGCGCGCTGCTGCTGGCCACCCGACAGCGTCGAAGCCCGCTGCCAAGCGACCTCCGGGATGCCGACCCGGCCAAGAGCCTCGCGCGCGGCGCGCTTTTCTGCGGCGGTGAATAGGCCGAGCGTGCCGCGCCAGCCGGGAATGCGTCCAAGATTACCGATCAGTACATTGGTCAAGACCGGCAGGCGCGCCACCAAATTGAACTGTTGGAAAAGGACGCCGATCTCCCGGCGTATTTCGCGAGCGCCACGCGCGAGACAGCCATCTTGCTGGATGGGCTTTCCAAAAACCTCGACAGCACTGTCGGCATTGCGCGAGATATCCAGGCCGCAAATCTGGCGGATCAGAGTGCTCTTGCCCGAACCGGAAGCGCCGATCAGCGCCACCATCTCGCCCCGCCCAATGTTCAGGCTGACGCCGTCGAGGGCCATCTTCTTGCCGAAGCTTTTGGAAAGATTTCTCACAGATATGTCAGGCATTATTTCCTCGCTTGCACCAAGGGAACACCTTGCAGCTTCTAGATTTCTCGGATGACAGAGAGATGACTGGAGGACGACATTTCGACATCCTTTCCCTCAGGCGAGCCGTATTTGCCGAGAAAGGCTTCGCCATCGAGGTTGCGGAAATCGCCCAGCGCAAGACGAAGCCTTTCATGGCTCCAATCCCACCAGGCCAATGCGTCCATCCGCTTGCCAGCTTCCATCGAAAGCCTTTCCCGGATGAGGCGCGCCGGAACGCCACCGACGATCGCATAGGGTGCCACATCCTTCGAAACGACGGCTCCCGCGCCGATCACGGCGCCGTTCCCGACGCGCACGCCGGGCAAGATCGTTGCGCCATGGCCGATCCATACGTCATGACCAATGATGACGCGGTCGGCGCGCCGCCACTCGAAGAACGAGTCCTCATTGCCAGCGTCCTCGAAGTAGTCGGCGGCGCGATAGGTGAAATGATGGAGGCTGGCCCGCCAGGTCGGGTGCCGGGTGGCGTTGATGCGGACAGCAGCGGCAATATTGGCAAACTTGCCGATCTCGGCACACCAAATCTGACAATCCTGCATGACATAGGAGTAGTCGCCTAGTGTCGCCTCCGAGACGCTGCTGCGCTGAGCGACCTCGGTGTAGAGACCGAGTGCCGAGGCCGACACTTCTGCCGTCTCGTGTACCAGCGGCGTTTCCGATAGCCTGGTCATGCGGCGATCTTTTCGGGTGCGAAAGCGGTCACGTCGATGATCTGGTCGGCCACGGCCGCACGCATTTCGGCGTCGTGGAAAATACCAAGCAGAGCTACGCCGGCTCGCTTTTTCTCTGTGATAAGGCCTGCCACCACGTCGCGGTTTGCTGCATCCAGGGAGGCGGTCGGTTCATCGAGCAGAAGAACCGGATGGGGTGTTATGAAGCCTCGTGCTATGTTGACGCGCTGCTGCTCCCCGCCTGAGAAAGTGGCGGGTGGCAAGCCCCAGAGGCGTTCGGGCAGATTAAGCTGCGCCAGCAATTCGCCTGCGCGGGCGCGAGCCGCGGCTCGCGTTTGACCGAATGAAACCAGCGGTTCGGCAACGACATCCATCGCCGCAATACGCGGCACGGTACGCAGGAACTGGCTGACATAGCCGATTGTGTCGCGCCGCACTGCAAGCACGGTGCGGGGGTCGGCGGTTGCCAGATCGATGAAACGGCTTCCATGATTGATGAGAATCTGCCCGGTATCGACGGAATAATTGCCGTAGAGCATTTTCAGGATGGAGCTCTTGCCGGCGCCCGATGGGCCGCCAAGGACATGGCATTTACCGGACGTCAGCGAAAAGGAAACATCAGTTACGACAGGCACACGCAAGCCGCCGCGAAGATGCATGGTGAAGCTTTTCGAGACTTCCGAGACGACAACTGGCGTCGGCATGGCGCTTAGACCTGCAGGATTGAGGAAACGAGAAGCTGGGAGTAGGGCGCGTGCGGATCGTCCAGAACGCGGTCCGTCAAACCCGTTTCGACGACGTGTCCGTCCTTCATCACGATCATGCGGTGCGACAAGAGCCGCGCCACTGCCAGGTCGTGCGTAACCACGATCGCGGCAAGGCCAAGGTCGGCGACAAGACCGCGCAACAGGTCGAGCAGGCGCGCCTGCACGGAAACGTCCAGCCCTCCAGTCGGTTCGTCCATGAAAACGAGGCGGGGGCCGGTTATGAGATTGCGGGCGATCTGCAGGCGCTGGCGCATGCCGCCGGAAAACGCACGCGGTTCGTCGTCGACACGCTCTCCGTCGATCTCCACGCGCGATAACCAGTCGAGCGCGGAACTGCGGATGTTGCCGTAGTGGCGATCCCCGATCGCCATCAATCGCTCGCCGACATTGGCGCCGGCGGAAACGGTCATGCGTAGTCCGTCGGCGGGGTTCTGATGAACGAACCCCCAGTCGGTCCGCATAAGAAAACGGCGTTCCGCCTCGCTCATCCGGTAGAGGTCACGAACAGTACCGTCGCGCATACGGTAGGAAACCGATCCCGATGTCGGCAGGATGCGTGTCGAGAGGCAATTGAGCAATGTCGTCTTGCCGGACCCGGATTCGCCGACGACCGCAATCACTTCTCCCGGCCACAAGTCGAAGGAAACGCCTGTGCAACCGATCCGCGAGCCGTAGAATTTTGACAGGTCGCTAATGCGAAGTAGGGGTTCGTCTTTCATTCCGCAGCCCTTTGCGCGTCGGGCGACAACTGACCGTGAAATCCGTCAGCTTGTCTCTTTTCACAATGATCCGTGTCGGAGCAGACGAACATACGATCACCCTGATCATCGAGGACGACTTCGTCGAGATACACGCCTCTTGCGTCGCATAGCGCGCATGGATGGTCGAAGGTCTGGACCTCGAAAGGGTAGTCCTCGAAATCGAGGCTGACCACTTCGGTGAAGGGCGGTATGGCGTAGATGCGCTTCTCACGGCCCGCGCCGAAAAGCTGGAGTGCCGGCGACATGTGCATTTTCGGATTGTCGAATTTTGGCGTAGGGGAGGGGTCCGTGACATAGCGGCCCGCAACCTTGACCGGGTAGGCATAGGCGGTGGCAATGCGGCCGTTTCGGGCGATATCCTCGTAGAGCTTCACATGCATCAGGCCGTATTCCTGAAGCGCGTGCATCTTGCGCGTTTCGGTCTCACGCGGTTCGAGAAAGCGCAGCGGCTCGGGGATAGGCACCTGATAGACCAGCGTCTGCCCGGCCTCGAGCGGCTGTTCGGGAATGCGGTGGCGTGTCTGGATAATCGTCGCCTCGGCTGTTTTCGTTGTCACCGCGACATTGGTCATCTTGACGAAGAAGGCGCGGATCGAGACGGCGTTGGTAGTGTCGTCCGCGCCCTGGTCGATGACCTTGAGTACGTCGTCAGGCCCGATGATGGAGGCGGTCACCTGCACGCCGCCGGTACCCCAGCCATAGGGCATCGGCATTTCGCGCGACGCGAACGGTACCTGGTAGCCTGGAATGGCGATGCCCTTGAGGATCGCGCGGCGGATCATCCGCTTGGTCTGCTCATCGAGATAGGCGAAATTGTAGGCTACGGTTTCTTCGCAGGGCGCGACGTCATCGTTGGGCGCGTTCATTGTGCGGCCTCGCGTTGCACGTCATCCTGCTCGGCGCGCATCCGACGCACGAGATCGAGTTCGGCCTGGAAATCTACATAATGCGGCAACTTCAGGTGCTCGACGAATCCCGTCGCCTGGACATTGTCCGAATGAGAGATGACGAATTCCTCGTCCTGCGCGGCAGCGACGATGTCTTCGCCCAGTTCTGTTGCCCGCAGCGCACGATCACAAAGAGACATGGCCATGGCCTTGCGCTCGCTCTGTCCGAAGACGAGGCCGTAGCCGCGCGTGAATTGCGGCGGGCTCTTCGCTGATCCCTTGAACTGATTGACCATCTGGCATTCGGTAAGGCGAATGCGGCCGAGGGTGACTGGAAAACCAAGCTCGGGAACGTCGAGTTCGATCTCGACTTCACCGATCCTGATTTCGCCGACAAATGGATGACTGCGGGCATAGCCGCGCTGCGTCGAATAGGCGAGCGCCAGCAGGAACCCTTCGTCGCCTCGCGATAGTGCCTGCAGCCGGCTGTCGCGGCGTAACGGAAACTGCAGCGGTTCGCGCGTAATGTCGCCGGTCACATGCCCGTCAGGCAACTCGCCGTCGGCCTCGATCAATCCCTCGCCCGCCAGAATATCGGAAACTCGGGGAAAGGCCTCGAGCGGCTCATCGCGCAGCGCGGGCTCGGCCACGGGCAATTCCTTGCCGAGTTCGGGATCGAGCAGGCGGTGGGTATAGTCGAAAGTGGGGCCGAGCATCTGCCCACCCGGAAGATCCTTGTAGGTGGCCGAAATCCGCCGCTCCACCTTCATCGCGGCGGTATCGACCGGGAGCGTATAGCCGAAACGCGGCAGTGTGGTGCGAAAGGCGCGCACCAGGAAGATCGCCTCGATCAGGTCGCCGCGCGCCTGGACAATGGCCAATGCCGCGAGTTCCGCATCGTAGAGCGAGCCTTCGCTCATCACGCGATCCACGCCAAGCCCCAACTGCGCGACGATCTGGTCGAGCCGCAAAGCAGGCACATCGCGGCTTCCACGCCTGCGATCGGCCAGAAGCCGGTGCGCGTTGCTGATGGCCGCCTCACCGCCCTTTACGGCGACATACATCCTATGGCTCCATCTATGGCTTGGGGCTGATGCGCGTGGTGCGCGGCAGGCAGGCAACGGCGTCGGGCGCCGCCAGAACAAGATCCACGCCGCGCGGAAAGCGTGCATGGTTCTGCTTCCATTGCTCGACGAAATGGCGCGGCATGGGTGCGGGTGCGATCGTGGCATCCCGCTCTATACCTGGTCCTTGAAGCACGAGATTGCCGCCGGATGTGAGGCTCGACACCTGAACGATCAATGTCATCGAGCGGTCGGGGTATTCCTGGGTGCCTTGCGCGAAATTCTCCAGGCTGATCAGGTTTTCCGGGTCGGCCACAAGCGCGAAATGGGCGTCAGCCGGCGTGTGTGCAAAGGGAGCGGAGGTGTGGAAGGACAGCCAGTCCACGACCGCAGCCGCCCTGCGCAGCGGCGGATCGAGCCAGACTGGCGTGTCGTGATCGCACAGCGTCAAGGCCACTGCGGCCGCTGTCGGAGACAGGGGCAAGGGCGGTTGTACGAGGACGGCGACTGGCTGCATGGTCCCAGGGCGCGCCATCGCGTCCATCACTGCGTGAAAAACCGCTTGCGCGTCAAAGACGGGCGCACGAAATCCGCCGACGATATGGTCGAGTTCCGGCATCAATCCTCTCCGCGTACCATGGTGAAGAAGTCGACCTTCGTCGCGGCCGTTTCGGCGTGCCGCTTCCTATCGGCCGCCCCCGCCTTTTCCAGAAGCGGGGCGACGATCTTGCTTTCGACACAAGCGCGCGTCGATTCCTCGCACCAGTTGCCATCTAGGATCGCAGCCAGACGCACTTTTTCCTTGTCGCGGCCGAGCGCGTAGGCATGGCCGATCTTCCCCGACGGCAAGCGGATTGTCGCGCGTGTCACGGTTGCCTCACCCATATTGAACTGCGCCCCGCCGCCGCCGATGCGACCACGCACGGTCACAAGCCCGGTTTCAGGCCCCCGTAGAGTTTCCGCGTCGAGGGCTATCCCTGCCTGTACCGACAGCGCGTGGAGATCCTCGCGGGAGGCCGAGGCGAATGCCGTCATCGCGATCTTGCGCGCGGCGTGTACGCTCTCTTCACTGGCCTGATCGGGTTCCATTTCAGCCCGCCTGCAAAATTGTCTAGTGTTCTATACAACTAGATGACATATGCTTACAGCTACCGGCGTTTGATGACGTCCCGATGACATTGCGAGAGAAAATGGCCGCCAGACCCAACAATCATCAGAAGGATATGAGGGCGCGGCGCAGCGGCGTTGCGCTATGGCGGCAGATTGCCGATCAGCTTCGCCGTTCCATCGGCGAAGGCGCGTTCGGGCAGAACGACAGGCTGCCCTCCGAAACAAGTCTTGCTGAACTGTACGCCGTCAACCGCCATACATTGCGCGCCGCGATTGCCGCGCTGGTGCAGGAAGGCGTACTGCGCGCCGAACAGGGTCGCGGCACCTTTATCGAAAGGCGCGGACGCCTCTCCTATCCGATCGGAGCGCGGACCCGCTTTTCCACCGGACTTGGGGGCCAGGTGCAGGACACGCGCGGTATTCTGCTCGACCATGCCCACGAAGCGGCCGATGTACACAGCGCCGAGGCTTTGGGAATTGCGGTTGGCGCGCCCGTCATTCGCCTCGAAACACTGAGCGAGGCGAACGGACGGCCCGTCTCACGTTCCACCAGCGTGTTCGATGCGGCGCGTTTTGAGGGGATCGAGCGCGCCTACCGGAAAAGCGGGTCGATGACGGCCGCGCTTCGCGAACTGAACGTGGCCGATTATGCGCGCCGCTCGACATTGATTTCTGCGCGTCACGCGAGTGCGGCTGACATAGCGGACCTGCGTCTTTCGCCCGGCGCAATCGTCCTGGTCACCGTCTATGTCAATGTCGATGAGGCAGGCGCGCCTATACAGTTTTCTCAAACGCGCTTCGCGGCAGATTGCGTTGAATTGTCGGTCACCTAACGGTGTGTACGGTGAAAAGGATAGGCGGCAACGGTAGCAATCGACCATAAAATGGCGAGCAACAGAGTGGCGCAGCGAACGGGAGAAAGTACGAACCAAATTTGGCGGGCCCTTGAAGACATGTCGAGTTGGAAAAACGTTTTGGAGAGCACGCGCCCACGTTAAGTCTGGAAGGTTTCCGCTGTTCCAAACAGCGGCAGGCCGGACAGAACCGGCCTGCCGCTGAACTCGTCATCCAACGACCAAAAATAGCGCCACCAGCACGTTGGTAACGCAAGGATTCAAATTTGACCACTTCTGGTCTCCGGAACGGACTTAACTGGCCATATCAGACATCCAGCGGAGGGGACGGTACTGCCGTCGAACCTTCTCTGCCTTCAAACAAGACTGACGGCGGCAGCGTGCGCCTCAGGCTGCTCTTCCCCTGGAGACTCGACGACAACCAAGTCGAATTCCTCCCGTCCGTTTACCTTGTCGACCAACAATTCTCTATCGGTCCGTATCGCTTCTCCTCGAGCCGAAGGATTGCGCACAACCGTCAGTTGGGCTTGATGGCGACCGCCTTCGCTAAAGCTTATCCTATAGATGAAGTATCGCTCGCCCAGGTTATTTGCGGCGAGCCACTCATTGTCCGAAAACCGCACAGCGCCGGACTTTGTCTCAATGAACCGGCTGACCAGGTCAATTCGACCAGGATTCTTGCGGAATGTGGCGCGATCTTCCTCGCTGTCGAAAGTTAGATAGTCGCATCCAAAAGCTCTTGTGCCTTGCAAGTGGGCAACGAACTGGGGCCAACGGCCGTTTGGCCGGCCCCCCTCAGGTGATCCGGGTTTAATGTTAGTGCATGACGGGTCGTGGCGCTACGGCCGGGGTGGCCGGC
>NZ_JBTMXB010000060.1:0-14491 GCF_054489405.1 Mesorhizobium sp. A623 | reverse complement strand
TGGTGCCCGGCAACAAATGCGAAACGCAGGTGCCGCCGGTCAAGGACCTGGGCGACGGCCATCAGAGCCTGTGCTGGCTCTCCGACGACGTACTGGCGACGATGGAGCCGGTAATCAGTTTCGCCAAGGATGACGATATAGAGGGATACTGTGGCTGATCTTCCCTCGGATTGATGGACGGAGGAAGGCTAGAATGTCACCTCAATGCTGTCTTGACCTCAAGCTCCTCAGGCGAGTGCCGAGAACAGGCCTGCCAGGAATGGAAACGCTAGCATTAAGCGGGGGTTGATCAGGGCCATAAAAAATGCCACCAAACATAACTTCAAGTTATGCAAGATGGGGTATCCGGCTTGAGCCTCACTTTCTGACGATGATGGATGGTAGGAGAAAGGTGCTGCGCTTCGAGCGATGATAAACGTGGTCTGCACGAAGCAGCCACAAGCATCGAAAGGAGCGCAGCGTGAAACATTTTATCGGCCTCGATGTCTCTGTCAAAGTGACATCAGTTTGCATTGTCGACGAAACGGGCAAGATTTGCCGGGAGGTGACGGTTCCCAGCCACCCCGATGACCTGATTGCGGTCATGAAGGACCAACTGCAACCTATCGAGAGGATTGGCCTTGAAGCCGGACCTCTGTCGCAGTGGCTTTTCGAGGGTTTGGCCAGGGCGGGGTTTCCGGTGATCTGCATGGAAACGCGCCACGTTAAAGCGTTTCTGAAGGCACAGCCTAACAAGACTGATCGCAATGACGCACGCGGCATCGCGCAGATGATGCGGGTCAACCTGTACCGCCCGGTGCATGTGAAGACGCTGACGAGCCAGAAGCGGCGCGCCCTGTTGACGGCACGGGAGCTACTGCTGAGAAAAGCAATTGCCATTGAGAACGACATTCGCGGACTGTTGCGCAATTTTGGGCTGAAGGTCGGGAACGTCGGAACCATCAAATTCGCGGAGCGGATTCGTGAGTTGGTCGATGACATGGTGGATCTTCAGGAAGTCATGGAGACCCTGCTGACAGCGAGGAGTAAATTGCGTGAGGAATTCTCTCGGTTACACAAGAAGGTTCTGGACATCTCGCGTAACGACGAGATGTGCCGGTTGCTGATGACAGTCCCTGGTGTTGGTCCCGTCGTATCGCTAGCGTTTACGGGCACCATCGACATACCGCAGCGGTTCAAGAACTCGAAGGCGGTTGGACCGATATTGGGGCTGACGCCGAGGCTCAACGAGTCGGGAGAAAGCAAGCGTGTTGGATGTATATCGTTGTGCGGCGACGCGATGATGCGAACGCTGCTTTACGAAGCCGCCCAGACCTTGATGATCAATGTGAGAAAATGGTCATGGCTGAAGGCCTGGGCGATGTACATCGCCAAACGGCGCGGCATGCGAAAGGCTATTGTCGCGCTCGCCCGAAGGCTGGCGGTCATCATGCATCGCATGATGAGTGACGGCACTGAATTTTGCTGGACGCGAGATGATTTGCCCGCTGCGACCTGATCTAAATCGGATAACGGCGTCGCATAAACGAAGGAGATAATGGAATCCGCTGCCTGGCGGATAGGTGTCCGCCGCAGGACGAGGGTGAAGCAAGTTCGAAAATCGCTTTGTTCGATCGTAGATTGACGCTCAGAACGCATGCAAGATTGTTCTGCTTCATCATTCTAACCCCATGATGGGAGGGCCAAAGAGCCGATCCCGGAGAGAAGCAAGGCCCTGCGAAAGACACCCAAAGCCGGAAAAGCGAAAACGTTCGAAAGCGCTTGACCTTTACCAGCCGAATAGAGAAGCGATTTCAAGCTTGGCGAACGCCGCCACATAAGCAACGCTTCAGCCACGCCCAAGATGCGACGCGTCCGAACTTGTTCAGGTGACGCGCTTCAGGGCTCTATTTTTATGCCTGTCGATCTCAAAGCCAGCCCCGCTTTCGCGCGATACGTTGCTTTCCAGTCAGGAACGAGCCGTAGCTAGGTGAGCGATCTGGGCTCCTATTTCGTAATAGGCTTCACGAGGTCGAAGGAAGGAGGTCTGCGTTATCTCCGAAAGGGGAAGCGGCATATCCGCTTCGCTCTTCTCACCCAGGATCAGCAGCGCGAGTTCACGACCGAATACAGTGCCGGGCGCGATACCCCGCCCATTGTAGCCCGAGAAGCCGACGCCGTTTTTGCCGAACTTATGAAAGCGCGGCAGGGCGTCGGCCGTCATGCCGATCTGCCCGTACCATTCATGCTCGAACTCGATCCGGCCAAGCTGGGGATAGAGCCTTGCAAGGGCCCGGCGAGCCCATGCCTTGTGGATGCCGGCCCCAGTGCCTCGCAGCGCGCCGACGCTGCCGAACACGAGGCGCCCCGACCGGTCCATCCTGAAGGATGACAGGATCGTCTTGGTGTCCCAAACGCCTTCGCGGCCAGGCAAGATCGTCCGCAGCAAATCGGCGTCGATCGGTCGGGTCGCTAGATTGAAATAGGGCAGATGCACCTGTTCGGTACGAACGCTTTGCCACGGCCCCGTACTATAGGCGTCGGTGGCAACCACCACCCACTCTGCGTCTACCGTGCCACCTGCCGTGCGAACGGTCCAGCGGTCGCCTGTCTTGTCGGCCGCCACGACCGGGCTCGATGTGTAGAGTTCGGCACCGGCACCAACACAGGCATGGGCAAGGCCGCGGGCGTAGGCGAGTGGCTGCAAGGTGCCGGCACGCCGGTCCAGCAAGGACCCGGCATAAGCGTGGCTACCCAGCCTTTTTGCGGTTTCTTCGGCGTCGAGGCCCTCGACTGGCGCACCGCGTCTTTTCCATTGCGCCTCGCGTTCCCTGATCTCCTTCAAGCCTGCCGGACCGACGGCACAGTGAAGCGTGCCGTTTCGCTCAAGTTCGCAGTCGATGCGATGCCGGTCGATCATGTCCATCACCAGAGAAGGGCCGTCGCCAAGCAGGTGCAACAGCCGTTCGCCATGGACCGGCCCAAGCTTGGTCGCCAGATCGTCCGGCATGACCCAAAGGCCGGCATTGATCAGCCCGACATTGCGGCCCGCGCCGCCGAAGCCGATCTCCCGCCCCTCCAGCAAGACCACGCGCCTGCCCGCCTCCGCCAGATGAAGCGCGCACGACATGCCCGTATAGCCACCGCCGACGACGACCACATCGGCCGAAAGGCTCCGATCAAGCGCGGCCGTCGTCGGGGCCTGCGGCGCGGTCGCCTCCCACAATCCATGGGAGCGGGCATCGTTCAGCATCGCTGTGTCCTGTCGATAAGGGTATTGCCGCCGTTCAATCCAGGCTGGCGCAGGCCGCCGCAATACGGCGCAATGCTTCCGTGAGTTTCGCTTCGGAGGTCGCATAGGAAATGCGGAAATAGGGCGACAGCCCGAATGCGGAACCGGGAACCACCGCGACATGGGCGTGGTCGAGAAGGTAGTCGCAAAAATCGCTGTCGGTTTCGATCCGTACGCCGGCCGGCGTCACCTTTCCGAGCACGCCCGCGCAACTGGCGAAGGTGTAGAAGGCGCCTTCCGGCACCCGGCAATCCAGCCCGTCAATGGCGTTCAACCCGGCAACGACGAGGTCGCGGCGATGCCTGAAACTTTCCGCTCGCTCCTTCAGGAAGGTTTGCGGCCCAGATAGCGCCTCGACCGCCGCAGCCTGGCTGATCGAGGACGGGCAGGATGTCGACTGGCTTTGCACCACCGCCATCGCCTTTATCAGGTCGCGCGACCCACCGGCATAACCGATGCGCCATCCCGTCATGGCATAGGCTTTCGACACGCCGTTGACGGTCAGCGTCCGCGCCTTGAGGCGCGGCTCCAGCGCGGCAGGCGTGACGAAGCGGAAGCCGTCATAGACGATGTGCTCATACATGTCGTCGACCAGCAGGCGCACATGCGGATGCCGCAGCAGGACCTCGATCAGCGGCTGGTAGTGAGCCTTGCCATAGGCCGCGCCCGAGGGGTTGGAGGGCGAGTTGAGGATGACCCATTTCGTCCGTGGTGTGATCGCCGTCTCCAACTGGCTCGCCGTCAGCCTGAAGCCCGATTCCGCGTCGCAAGGGATGAGAACGGGCTTGCCTTCCGCGATCTCGACGATGTCGGAATAGGAGGTCCAATAGGGCGTCGGGATGATGACCTCGTCGCCCGGGTTGAGCGTCGCCATCATCGCGTTGAACAGGATCTGCTTGGCGCCGGTGGCCACCGTTATTTCATCCAGGGCATAGTCGAGGCCGTTTTCGCGACTGAACTTTTCGCGGATCGCCTGCTTGAGTTCGGGCGTGCCGTCGAGCGCGGTGTATTTCGTGTCGCCCCGCTCGATGGCGCGCCAAGCGGCCTGCTTGACGTTATCGGGCGTGTCGAAATCCGGCTCGCCCGCGCCCAGGATGATCACCGGCTTGCCCTCGCGCTTCATCGCCTGCGCGCGGGCACCGATCTTCAGGATTTTCGACACCCCGATATTGGCGATACGCGAAGCCGGAACGAAACCGGCTTCATCAATTGTCGGATTGGCATTCATGGCAAAAACTCCTCACTCGATATCGAAGGAGACGCCCTGCGCCAGCGGCAGTTCCTTGGAGTAGTTCACGGTGTTGGTGGCGCGGCGCATATAGGCCTTCCACGCGTCCGATCCGCTCTCGCGGCCGCCGCCGGTTTCCTTCTCGCCGCCGAACGCGCCGCCGATCTCGGCCCCCGACGTGCCGATATTGACGTTGGCGATGCCGCAGTCCGAACCGCCGGCCGACAGGAACAGTTCCGCTTCCTGCAGGTCGCGCGTGAAGATCGACGACGACAGGCCGGCCCCGACCGCATTGTGCTGCTCGAGCGCCGCGTCGAAGTCAGAATATTTCATCACATAGAGGATCGGCGCGAAGGTTTCTTCCAGCACCGGACCGGCCTGCTTCGGCATTTCGACCAGCGCCGGATGCACATAATAGGCATCCTTGTGGCCGTTCTCGGCGCGGTTGCCGCCCGTAACCTTGCCGCCATGCGCTTCGGCTTCCTTGATCGCCTTCTGCATGCCGTCAAAGGCCTGCTTGTCGATCAACGGTCCGACGAGCGAGGCAGTCTCCAGCGGGTTGCCCACCGACACGCTCAGATAGGCTTTCTTCAGGCGTGGCACGAGCTGGTCATAGACGCTGTCATGCACGAACAGGCGACGCAGCGTGGTGCAGCGCTGGCCGGCGGTGCCCATCGCGCCGAAGGCAATCGCGCGCAGCGCCATGTCGAGATCGGCGGACGGGCATACGATGCCGGCATTGTTGCCGCCCAGTTCCAGGATGGCGCGGGCAAAGCGCTTGGCCAGGCGCGGGCCGACATCGCGGCCCATGCGGGTCGAGCCTGTCGCTGACACCAGCGACACCTTGGGATGATCGACCAGCACCTCGCCGACGGCGCGGTCGCCGATCAGCACCGACAGCAGGCCAGCCGGCGCATCCTTGCCGAAACGCGCGACGGCGCGGGCAAAGATCGCCTCGCAGGCAAGGGCCGTCAGCGGCGTCTTTTCCGAAGGCTTCCACACTACCGCATCGCCGCAGACCAGCGCCAGGGCCGTGTTCCACGACCACACCGCGACCGGAAAATTGAAGGCCGAGATGACGCCGACGACGCCGAGCGGATGCCAGGTTTCCATCATGCGGTGGCCGGGACGCTCGGTGGCGATGGTCAGGCCGTAGAGTTGGCGG
This sequence comes from Mesorhizobium sp. A623, assembly GCF_054489405.1. Lineage (NCBI taxonomy): Bacteria > Pseudomonadati > Pseudomonadota > Alphaproteobacteria > Hyphomicrobiales > Phyllobacteriaceae > Mesorhizobium > Mesorhizobium sp. A623. The sequence continues at coordinate 8,827 of NZ_JBTMXB010000060.1, read as the reverse complement.
GAAAGACCGACCGCGAAATCGCAGATGTCGATCATTTCCTGCACTTCGCCCAGGCCCTCGGACGGGATCTTGCCGACCTCGATGGAAACCAGCCGGCCAAGCTCGGTCTTGTGGGCGCGCAGTTCTTCGCCCAGCAGCCGCACCAGTTCACCGCGCTTCGGCCCCGGCACCAGCCGCCATGCCTTGAACGCCTCGTGTGCGGCATCGATGGCCTTGCCGGCATCGGCCGGCGAAATCGTCTTCAACGCGGCGATCTGTTCGCCCGTCACCGGGCTCGCTACCGAAAGGTCGCCGCCCTCGAGCACGCCGCCGGCAACACCCAGCTTCGCCAGAAGATCGGCGGTTTCGTTTGCCACATGGACCGGTTTATGCGCGATGTTCATCCTGAAAACTCCTTCGTTGAGGCTTAGCCAAAACGCACAACGCCGAGATGTCCCGGCGACGTCAGTTGCTTGAGGCCAGCGGCCAGATACTTGTTCTTCTGCGCTGTATATAGGTCGTAATAGGCCTGGTTCTTGCGGCCGACGCCATGCTCGGCGCTGAAGCTGCCGCCGAACTTCTCCACGGCAATCGAATAGACCCAATCGCGCAAGCCCGCATCGAAACCGGCATCGACCGGACCGGCCGACGCCTCGTCCACCACCAGATTGAAATGGACGCCGCCGTCGCCGATATGGCCGAAGTCGAAAATTCCGACATGGGCGAATTTTCGGGGCAGTTCGGCTTTCATCCAGTCGCAGAATGCCGCTACGTCCGCGCGGTGGAACGACAGGTCGAAAGCGATCAGCCTGCCCGCATGCTTCACGCCTTCCGAAAGGGCATGCCGCAGCGCCCACATCTCGTGTGCCGGCCCGACGAAGGCATCGGCAAGCGGGGCATCCGCACTTTCCCAGATCTCGGTCAGCACCGCCTCCAGAACGGCGTCGAGCGACTGTTCGCCGGAGCGCGGCTGCCAACTGCGGGAGATTTCGGCCATGATGACATAGTCGGGAATCTCGCCGTTCTGGAACGGATTCCGGAGCGAGGGGACATGAGCGAAAGCTGCCGACATGGCGTTTTTCGACATGCCTTCGAGCGCGGAAAGATACGAACCGAGGCGCTGTTCCATCGCCCGCAGCAAGGGCATGATATCGGCCCCGGAGCGCGGCACCAGATAGGCCGTCGCGACCTGCCTCGGCAACGGTTCGAGATTGAGCACGCATTCGGTGATGACGCCGAAGACGCCGGACGTTCCGATGAATAGCTGCTTCCAGTCGACGCCGGTATTGTTCTTGCGCAGCCCTGCCATCAGGTCGACGACCGTGCCGGCCTCATCCGCGAGGGCGACTTTTATCCCCAGCGTGTTGCGGCGCACATCACCATATTTGAGGAAGCGCGAGCCGCCGGTATTGGTCGCCAGCATGCCGCCGATACGCGGGTCGGCGCCGAGGTCGATGGGGAAGAACAGCCCGGCCTGCTCCAGCCGTGCGTTGACATCGGAAAGCCTGAACCCGGCATCGAGGCGCAGCGAACGGTTGTCGGCGTCGAGTTCGAAATTGCCGGTCATCCGGTCGAGGCTGAGCACGATCTGCGCGCCGCTGCCGTCCGGGGTCGAACCCGACACCAGCCCGGTATTGCCCGACTGCGCCACGAGCGAAAGGTTTTCACGCACGCAATAGGCGACGCAGGCCGACACCTCTTCCGTCGTTTGCGGACGCAACACAAAAGCGGCGCGGCCCTCGTCATAACGCGCGCCGGTCGCATAGGCGGCCATGCCGGCAGGATCCGCCACGACACCCTTGTCGCCGAGGATTTCGACCAGAACCGCCCTGTGCCGTTCTAAGATCATGCCTGCCCGCTACTCCGCTGCCTGGAGGCCGCGCAGTGCGTGGCGGCAATTCTTGATCGAAGCCTGCTCGATGACGGCGTAATGCTCAAATTCGTCAAGGACATTCGCGCCGAGATCGATCTCGAAACGCTTTTGATTGGGACTGGCGACAAAGTCCTGTGCCGCGCCATCGCCCAGATTGGACTGGAAGATGCCGGCCGCACTGACGGGAAGGAAATCCTCGTAGACAATCGGGTCGAAGCGGATCAGGCCTTCGCCGATCAGCCACTCGAGGTCATCCGTCTCGATATTACCGCTGTTTTGACCTCGTTCGGTCAGCGAATAGCTGAAATAGCCGAGGTTTTCCGCCCGAATGCTATTCCAGTCGTCCGGAAAACCCTTGAAGACACGCGCCAGCGCCGCTTGATATTCGGCGGCGTTCGAGCCGTCGGCAGCCGGGCGCACGATCTGTCGCACCTTGTCCAGCAAGCTGTCGTAAAGCGCGCGTCCCTTTGGCGTAAGCGCGACGCCGCGCTGCTCGATCTCGCCGAAGCGGGCGGTATGCGAGCCTGCCTTCCATCTGCCGTCATTCGACCGGAACGCGACCGGCTCGTCCAGCGCCTTGAACGAGGTCTGCCGAAGCAGGATCGGGCATCGGCGGCTCGGCGGGCCCTCGATGACGGCCTTAGGCGCAATGCCCTTGGCCGGCATGCCGCGTTGCACGGCGTCGATATCCACCGTGCGCGGGGTCAGATGGTTGATATGCGGCCCCTTGAAGGAAACGACGTCGGCAATCAGCCGATGGGCCTCATGCAGCCGGTGATACATGTCCAGACTGACGCAGGCCCGGTCGTGCCAGCGGAACGTTTCGAGGATTTCGGCGACGAAACGATCCCCATCCGCTTTATTGAGGCCGCCCTGCTTCTCGGCTTTGGCGGTCAGTTCAACGGCGCTTTCCGTAAAAATCCGGCGGGCGGCAAGAGTTGCCTCCACTTCCGCGCGCAAGGTCCGATCTTCGATCAGGTCGATCCTGAGCAGTGAAGTGAAGACGCGGAACGGATTGCGGCTGAGCGCACCGGCCCCAACCGGACGGAACGCCGTCGAATGAACGGGCACGCCCGCCGTGGTGAGGTCGTAATAACCGACCGGAAACATGTCCATGACGGCGAAGACACGCCGCATCATGGCCAGTTCCCCCGGCGTGCCGAGCCGGATCGCACCGTGCCGTTCCTGCGAAATCCGGTCGAGGGAATCGGTTGCTTCGAGGCTTTGCCGGAGCGCGGGAGCATCATCGAGCGTCCTGGCATTCACGTCGGCCACCAGTTCCATCAGCGTGCCGTAAGCCGGCACTTCCTCGCGGTACATGGCCGACATGGCGGCGGAGAAGGCCGCGCGTATACCGTCTGGCGCTACGAAGACGATTTTTTCCATCAGATTCAGTCCCGAGTTAAAAACAGGCAGATCATTCCTGGAATCGTGATACTGCATACAGGACGGCGAAGATTGCGCTGGTTTCGACTAGGTTGATGCGAGATACGCATGACATTAAGCAGAAGGCTGATGCCGGACCTGATTGCCGTCCAGGCTTTTGAATGCGCGGCAAGGCATGCGAGTTTCACGCGCGCCGCCCGCGAACTCAATCTGACGCAGAGCGCCGTCAGCCGGCAGGTCAAGGATCTGGAAAACCATCTGGGCACGCGGCTGTTCGAGCGCATCCGCCAACGCGTCGTGCTTTCCCAATCCGGACAGCACTTCCTGCCGGAGGCCAGGAAGCTCTTACAGCAGGCGGAAGAGACGATGCTGCGGGCCATGTCGTCCGCCGACGCCAGGGCGAGCCTGAGCATCGCCACCTTGCCGACATTCGGCAGCCGCTGGCTCAGCCCGCGACTGCCCGACTTCCTGCGCCAGCATCCCGATACGGTGTTGAACATCGGCTCCCGCTCGGCGCCGTTCGACTTCGAGGAAGAAAATTTCGAACTGGCCATCCATTACGGACAGCCGGTCTGGGCGCGCGGCATCTGCACCTATCTTTGCAGTGAATCCATCCTGCCGGTCGCGAGCCGCGGGGCGGTGGCGCAGGATGCCGGCATCGCTCCTGCCGACCTGATGGACAAGCCGCTGCTTCATCTGGCGACCCGCCCGAAACTCTGGGCCCAGTGGTTCGAACTGGCGGGCGTGTCCCCGGAGACGGCCTATCGCGGCCACCGTTTCGATCAGTTCTCGATGATCATCGAAGCGGCGGTCGCGGGCATGGGGTATGCCTTGTTGCCACGCTATCTCATCGAACAGGAGCTAAAATCGGGAGCGTTATCCGTCGTCGTGGACCTGCCCATGAAAACAGAAAACTCGTACTATGTGGTGGTGCCGGAGGTAAAAACGCCGTCTTCCGTTAGCCGGCATTTCGTTTCATGGCTGATAACGCAGACTGGACTCAACGACTAAAACCGCCCGGTGGTCATGATTCATTCCGTCGCGCCACCAAGGCAGTCTTTCCCTGTTACCTACAGAACATAATGAGTTGGGTCAGCGCGCCGCTGAATTTTAATCGATTTGTCCGAGGCTACCGCTGGGTCAGGAGAAGCGACGCATCGCTTAATCTACCGCGGCGTTTCCCAAGGCAATGATCTGCACATCGGAGGCATTATGGCTCGGCGTAAGACATTTCTGGCAGCGGTTGCACTGGCGACAGCCTTTATATTCCACGGCGCCGCGCACGCCCAGAGCATCAATGCCGGCGATCGGGCGGCGAGCACCAGCCTTCCTTTCACCGCGCAGACCGTCGCCGAGTTCGACACGCCGTGGGCGATCGCCTTTCTGCCCGATGGGAGAATGCTCGTTACCGAAAAGCCGGGCCGGATCTTTCTCGTCACCCAGGCTGGCCAGAAGCTCGAACTCGACAACGTGCCCGAGGTCGTTGCATCCGGCCAGAACGGTCTTCTCGATATTGCACCTGCCCCGGATTTCGTGACCAGCTCGCATATCTACTTCACCTATGTCGAACCGGATGACGGCGGCAGCCGTCTCGCACTGTCCCGCGCCACGCTTTCCGTTTTCGACGACGGGGCAGCGCTTACCGACCGCGCGGTGATCTGGCGACAGACGCCCGGAGGTGGCGGCGGCCAGCCGGGCGGCATCATCGCTTTCGATCCGCAGAGAGCCCATCTGCTCCTGACTGTCGGCGACAGGATGCAGCCGGCGAGCGCGCAGGATCCCGACCAGGCTCGCGGCAAGGTGCTGCGCCTCAATCTCGATGGCAGCACGCCACCGGACAATTCCCTCGCCGCTCAAGGTGGTGTGCAGGCTGAGACATGGACGACAGGCCATCGCAATCCCTACGGCCTCGCCTTCGCGCCAGACGGACGACTTTGGCTGCATGAAATGGGGCCGCGCGGCGGCGACGAGTTGAACCTGATCGAGCAGGGCCGGAATTACGGCTGGCCGCTCGTGTCGAACGGCAACGAGTATAGCGGCGCGTCTATTCCTGACCACAAGACGCGGCCGGAGTTCGCCGCTCCGGCTGTCTATTGGAATCCGGTCATATCACCCGCCGGTCTCGCTTTCTACGAGGGCGCGATGTTCCCGCAATGGCAAGGCTCCGCGCTGATCGGCGGCCTTTCGGCGCGCGCTCTCGTTCGCGTAGCGTTTGACGCCAATGGCCGGCCCGACGAGGTTGGGCGGTGGAACATGGGCGCACGTATCCGCGATGTCGCCGTTGCCCCCGATGGCGCAGTCTGGATCATCGAGGATGCCAATCCGGGCCGCCTACTGCGCCTGACGCCGGAGAGCTGATGGAACGAGCGCGCGAACATTTTGTTTCGCCGCCTTTAACAAGAATGGGAACTGAAATGACGATCCAGTTCGACAAGCTGGCTTGCTTCTTCGATCAGCACCTCGCCTGAAAGGTGATGGTGCTTGTCTACGCCGCCCAGGCCCCTTACCGGTTTGAAAGTTGGCGAGCCGATCGCGTGCTGCGTTCGATCCTGATAACAGGCGTCATTATGCTGGGATTTGCAGGACCTGCCATGGCTCAAGAGTGCATTCGAATTTCTTCCGATTGGGGCGAGGTCACCGCCGATCTTGCCGATGACGGGGCCGCAAAGGCTTTGGCTCGGATGCTGCCGCTCACCATCGAATGAACGACCATCTACGGCAGGAGAAAGCCGGTAATCTGCCGTCACCCTTGCCCAAAATTGCACGGCAACGCGATTTCTTCAGCGGAATCCTCGGGCTCTGGAGCTCCGATCATTTCGTAATCTACTATCGGAGCGCCCGTGTCCCGCAACCAGGGATCATCGTGCTCGGGCAAGTCACTGGTAACGTTGCGATCTTTGATCGTCCCGGACCCGTAACAGTGAGAATTCATCGCGCTGAATGAGGCGAGTTCAACGCAACACAGCGGGAGCGTGGAGCAGATGCCGCACCGCTAACAGAGTTTCGAGCCACGAACCACAGGTACTGTTGAGACAGGCTGCGCTGCTCTAGCGCAACTCCCCCGAGCCTCGAGACGAAGAATGAACCCCTTTCAAGCCCTCGGAGGATCAAGGCGATGCCCCAGGGTTGATCTTGAAGAACCTCGAATGAATGGGAGAATTTGCGTACGGTCGAGGAATTCGCATACAACGGCTCAAACGAGCAGGAGAGACAATGCCGACAATCGTTGATGAACTGCGAGCAATAGCTGCTAACCCCGCTAGCCGGACGAAGCCGAGGTGGTGGACATTCTGCTCGCCGCGGCCGACCGCATCGATTCGAAGCGGATCGAATTGGTACGAATAAAGCATGATTGCGGGAGCACGAGGCGGGCCGGTTAGGTCGGCGATGGTGAAGAAGCCCAAAGACCCGCGAGAAGAAGCCGCCCGCGCTTTGTGCCGGTTTCACCATCACCCTGAGGATGTCAAGTTTCAGGGCAAACCTATGTGGATGAGTTTCCTGCCTGAGGTGGATGCTGTGCTCGAGGCGGCGCTATCGCCCGAGGAATGGCAACGGTTGCGGGATGCCCTGAAAGGCCGCTAGGCTCGAGTGCGTATTGGTTCCGGCTCTGGTCATTCTTTGCGCTGTGCAGCAAAGATTGACAGTGGCGCAGACAGTGGCCGAAGTGGGCTGGCGCCCGCCCTTGATTCATCCGATATTGGCATTGGGTAACGGCACCGTAGGCCCTTCGCCATTTCGGAGCACTCCTACCACTCCCGTCTGGCCTACCCCGGTCGTTACCTCATAACCGGCCTTCCTGAGCCTGTCGGCGGCAATACCCGCCGTTCGAGTCTCCTGCATCGACAATTCGGGATGGGCGTGGACGTCCTTGTAGAGCACCACAAGATCGGGTAGCAGCCTGCCCATATTAGCCAGGCCAATGGATGCGCTTTGGGCGAAGTATGCTCAGCCATGATGTCTCTTGCTGACGCGAGGGCGGTGACCATCATTATGGCCTCCGGCGGCGGCGGCAAGGCCAATTCCCGCGATCAACCGATCGTTACTTCATAATGACATGTGTCGACGCGAGCCGCCGGAATCATCCCGGCACTCCATTGTTCTGACGACGGCTCGCACATCCCCCGACCGACCCGGCTTCTACAGACTGCAATACCCGCAAGCCATCCCCCCGCCTGCTGCCGCAGAGGCTTTGCGTCGTCCTATGAGAACTATGTGCGCTGTAACCGGAGGACCGCTTCGGCGGCCGGCGTTTCCCCGTCGGTCAGTTCCAGGACCTCACAGCGGATTTGCGGGCGCTCGATCAACTCGGCGAGAACCCGGGCGACATTGCCGCGCGCCACGTTGCCATAGGGGATGACTGGCCCAAGCGCGACCTTGCCTTCTCCGTCCTCATGAACCAGCGTGCCAGGTCGTAAAATGACCCAATCGAGATCAGAGGCGGCTACCGCTACATCGGCGCGCTTCTTTTCAGCCATATAGTGCTCAAATCGATCGTTGCGGTCGCTTCTGCGTCCGGCCTCTGGAAACGCGGACACGATGTAGAAGCGCGAGATGCCAAGCCTTCTCGCCACTTCGATCGCCTTGATCGGGCCGTCTCCGTCGATTGCGGTCGTTCGGTCCAGACCGCTTCCGGCCGCTCCTGCCGAAAAGACGATCACGTCGCAGCCTTCGGCGGCGATAACAAGATCGTCGACCGTCATAGCGATAATATCGCCCAATACCGGGGTCCCGCCGGCATCAGCGATTTCCGTCGCCTGTTCGGGCTTGCGGTGTAGCCCGACGAACTGGTGGCCCTTGGCGTGAAGTAGAGGCAGAAGGCGATGACCAACGCCACCTGTTGCTCCGATCAGAAATATCTTCATGGGCGTTTGTCTCCATCTTTGCGCGCAGGTTCACCTATTTGTGTGTGGCCTTGCGGCCATCTGGCATGAAGGCCAACATGGTGTGTCAGGCCAGGGATCGCTGCAACCCCCAGCTATGGAGGCAATTTCGTATGCAAACACCCGCCGGTTACACTGGCATAGTCATGATCTGGCTGCGGAGGTCTGAGTTTGGTGGAAACGGACCGACAGCTTCTGGGAAAGTAGCTGACAGCCGTTCCCACGATACCATGTTCGACTCAAAAAATGCACGGCATCGCCCGAACTCTCCGGCTCGATCAGGCGTGCCAGTGTGAATTGCGGATGACCGAGCAGGAGTTGCCGCGGTGGAAATGCGGCTCCTTGTCGGCAATCACATCGGCCTTGACGTTGCCGAAGGTCGTGTCGGGCTTGTGCCTGATGCCGTCATAGAAGGCCTGGATGATGTCCTCCTTGAACTGCGGCGTGCGTGGGAAGGCGGAGACCACGGCCTCGCGCGTCGCGTCGTCATACTCGCCATAGGTGAGGCCGAGCACGTCCATTTCGACACCCGCAGTGGTAAGTGCGATCACCGGGTGCATGTATCGGCATATCGGGCGCTGAATTCGGCGTTCGCGGCTCTTTGGCGGCCTATAATCTGAAGGACGGCTCGCTGGTTTGGAGAGCCTATTCCACCGGCCCCGACGCGGAAACGCTCATCGACGGCGAAAAGACGACGCAACTCGGCAAG